>JBJXGA010000066.1:0-79168 GCA_046152955.1 Planctomycetales bacterium
ATCATTCAGTCGCTGCATTACGACGGCCTATTGGAGACCCGGCGCGCGGCCCCCGTCATTCCCATCGGTTACCTGTTCTCCGTCAACGCCCGGACGCCGAAGCGATTGCAGGTGGATTTTCTGAGCGTGCAGATCGGACGAGTCAACGCGCCGTTCGTGACGGCGGCACATCGTCGCGGGCAGGAGGTTCACGTCTGGACGGTTGACAAACCAGCCGATATGCAACGGATGCTGGATTTGGGGGCCGACAACCTGATCACCAACCGGCCGCGAGAAGCGCTGGAGCTGATCCGGCAACAAGCGCAGCTCAGCGTAACCCAGCGCGCCTTGCGGCGGGTGCGGGTCTGGATGTCGGAGTAATCCCGAAGCTGATTCGCGTCTCGACAGGGCCGGGACCACGGATATGCCGAGCGTCCGGAAGTGAATCCTCTGAGCAGTAACCTCCCATCCCGGACCTGCGCGTCGGGTTCCCGTGGAGCAACCTGGTCGCCTCAATTCGTCAGGCCGTCTGTGGTTCCGGCACGGGGGCGGGTTTCTTGGCCGATGGAATCCTGCTGCGCGGGCCATTCAGCAGCCGGCCCAGCCAGGTGTATCGCACCAAAGCTTGATACGTGACCAGCAGGAACCCGGTCACCAGCGTGCAAATGAACGAGAACTTGACAAAGGCGGGAAGATCCCAGGTCCGCACCCAGGCCTGGGCCGCGAGCACCAGCGGAAGGTGCGCCACATACAGCCAGTAGGCTGAGTCGGAGAGATAGCGGATCGCCCGGTTTTCGCCCGTCAGGAACTTCTGAAACAGACCAATCAAGCCGAACGTCATGGCCCAGCCGTAAATGACCTGCGCCACCCCGGAAAGCACGGGCTGGCCGAGGGTGGCCAGCCCCAGGGGCAGGGCGACGAACAGGGCGACCGGGATCGTCAGCCACCACCAGCGGCCGAGGCGGCCTTCGTGGTCATCGGCATCGTAATAGAGCGCTCCGAATCCGAAGTAAATGCCGTAATAGATCAGAAGATGCGGCTGCGGGAGAATCCCGACCGATGTATCCGGTCCGAAAGCTGGCGCGAAGATCCCCATCAGCAACTGAGGGACCATCGTCAAGGGCAGCAGCCAGAGCAGCCGCAACGGCGAAACGACCAGCCAGCGCGGCAAGCCCGGCATCGGAAGCCTCTCGGCCAACAGTGCGAACAGGGCGAAGCCGCCGACCAGCCAGCACAGGAACCACAGAAACCAGAGATGATCGAAGACCGGCGACAGGATGAGATGAAAAGGCTCCCCCTCCGCTCGCCACCGGATCAGAAAGCGGTCCGATGTCAAAAACCCCACGTAGGCTTTGCGGATCGCCTCCAGGCCTCCCTCTTGGCTCGCCGGATTCACATCCGTCTCTCCGTCGTCACCGTGACTGGCCAGGAAGGCGCGGCACTCCGTTCGGCCGGCGACTACTTCTTCCTCTGAGCGCAGTGGCACGCGCAGCGAGCCGGTAATCGCCTTGGTCGTGCCCCAATCGGCCTGGGCCGAATCTCGAGCCGTACCGTTGAGAGGACCGCGCGCCTTCGGATCGGCCCCGCGCTCGATCAACAACTCGACCACCTTCAAATGTCCCAGAAACGCTGCCGAATGCAGAGCCCGATAACCATCCCGATCCTTGCCGTTGACGTCGGCGCCCTTCTCAATGAGCAATTTGGCTGTCACCTCGTCGCCGTACATGGCGGCCCAGGCCAACGGGGGGACGCCGAACTCCGGATCGGACTGGTTGGGATCGGCGCCGCCGGTCAATTGCAGCTCAACTTCGGTCACGTCCCCTTTCCTGATAGCAGCGATCAATTGGGGTTCGGTTCCGGAATCGGCACGCCGGGCGGCATCCTGTTTCCGGGCCGACTCCGCCGCTTTGGCGGAGACCCAGTGCATCGCCGGCACAACCGTCGCGACTCCCAGCAGGCAGGGAACCAAGACCCGTTGGAATCGCTGCTTCAGCAGCGGCTTCAGCCCGCGCCGGCGCCAGAGCATCATCGTGAAATAGCCGCTGACCAGGATGAACAGCGGCATGCGAAAGCCGTGAATCGCGAAAAAGAACAATCCAAACAGGTCCTTCTGCTGGAGATCCTGTACCGTCCAGGGAAAGCGGACGAACGACAAGGCGGCATGCAGGGCAATCCCCAGCAGCATGGCGAACGCCCGCAGCGCATCCAGATCGTGACGTCGGGGAATTCCGGCAGAGGGGGTGTCGCTCATGATGCGTTCGTTCGATCGACCAAATTGGGCCAGGTTCGCTGCTGCCGGCTCGTTACCATTGGAGCACAATCAACTGGGAGTTGACGAAAGCGATTATGATAACGGATATTCTGAAGAACGGTTCATACAAAATGTCCGCGGCCATTCGTTTCCTCAGCCGGCAGCGGATGCTAGGCGAACAGCACTGGGAACCTTGATGTCGATTGACAATCTCCGGAACTCCGGTAAGCATCGGCTGGTGGGAAGTGATGCTTCTGCGGGAACACCTTTGAAGGAGGTCGCATGTCATGATTCCACGCCCCTGTCTGCTTGGTTTTGCATTGGTCGTCGCCTTGGTCGCGCGTGTGGAAGCGGGGATGCTGGGAAGTGCCGCCCTGGACAACCTGCAGGACTACATCGACGCCGGCGCAACCACCGTCGGGGATTTGACCTACTCGGGATTTGTGTACACCCCGGCGAATTCCGGAATCGCGGCCAATGCCATCGCCGTCAATCAGGTCGCCAATGGCCTGGAGTTTGTTCTCAATTTCTTCGAAGCCAGTCAGGCGGGGATCAACAAGTCGCTGACAATCAGCTACAAGGTTGCCGCGCCGCGAGGCATCCACGGCGTCCGACTGCAGATGTCTGGCGCCGCGCAAGAGATCGGAACCAGTGCCACCGTCACCAAAACGATCACCAATCCCAACGTCGTGCTCAACACGTTCGTCACGACGGCCAACATGGATGGGGCAGCCACGATGTCCAAGTTGTCTGACTTTGGCGAAATCCCGGGCTCGCCAAAAATGATCGAAGTGACCGATACCGCCCAAATCCTCGCTGATGCCCGTGGGGGCAACACCATCCCCAGGCCCTCGGTGACGAGCATGACCAACACGTTTACGGTTCCGGAGCCCAGGCTGGCGGCTGTGTTTCTGGCGGTGTCGATCGGAGCGTTGTGCCGCCGCGCGCGACGGCAAGAGCCTGTGCCGACGCAAACGTCCGACGCGGCAATGAGATGAATTGATCCAGGGACAGACCTATGCCACGGATTGCCCTCGCGTTATTGATCGTTGGCGGCGCCACGATTGTCGTTTGCCGGAGCTTTGCTGAGAATCCGGCGCAGCGGGGGGTCACGCCGACCGACGCACTGCAAGTGGTTCAAAGCGTCCCCCAACCCCCCGCGGCGACTGGGCATCCGGCCTTCATGAGCCCGCACGCGTCTCCCATTGCCGTGAGCGGGGGCCTGGTCTTTGTGACGAACACCCCCGCCGACACCGTCGATGTCATTGAGACCGGCCGTCGGAAAATCGTCACCCGCGTACACGTCGGCATCAATCCGGCCGGCATCGCCGTGCGACCGGATGGGAAGGAAGTGTGGGTCGCGAATCACGTCTCCGATTCGGTGAGCGTGATCGACATCGACCCCGGCAGTCCGACCCGCTTTCAGGTGCTGGCCACCGTTCAGGATTTTGATCCGGTGACCAAAGCGACCCGTTTCGACGAACCGGTGGGGATCGCCTTCGCCAGCAACGACAAGGCCTACGTCTCGCTCTCTTCCGAAAACAAGATCGCCGTCGTCGATGTGGCGACACGCCAGGTCGAAAAGCGATTGGACATCACAGCTCAAGATCCGCGGGCGCTCGTCGTGCGCGGCAGCCGCCTGTATGTTCTGCCGTTCGAGTCCCATAATCAGACGCAACTCTCCGGCGGCGCCAAAGACAAAATCGACGGCCAACTCGTGACGTTTGACGCCTGGAATCATTCCATCGCCAACAACAACGTCCTGTCATTGGGGCACGTCGTCGACATCGTCAAGCATCCGAAAGTTCCCGATCGCGACTTGTACGTGTTCGACACCCAGACCGACACGCTCATCAATACGGTCGATACTCTGGGCACTTTGCTGTATGGACTCGCGGTCGACTCGAAGGGACGGGTCTTTATCGCTCAGACCGACGCTCGCAACGATGCCAATGGACGCTCGGGGACCAAGAAACACGGGCTTGCGGAACTGGAAAATCGGGCCTTCCTCAACCGGATTACGAGTGTCGCTTTCAGCGGCGATTCTGCCGAACCTCCCCGGTTCATCGATCTTGAGCCGTTGCCGCCGAACCATCCGGCCCCCGGAATGGCTCTGGCGACCCCCTTCGCCATCCAGATCAGCGACGACGACTCGACGCTGGTGGCCTCGGCCGCCGGGTCGGACAAGCTCTTCACCGTCGATGCGACGACGGGAGCCGTGCTCGGACGGGTCGACGTGGGGGCCGTGCCCGAGGGGATCGCGCTGGAATCCTCCACCGGCGGCAAGCCGGCCCGAGCCTGGGTCCTCAACGCGGCGGCCAACACGGTCTCGCTGGTCGATGTGTCCGATCCGGCAAGCCCGAAAGTCGAAGCGACGATTCCGCTCGAAGATCCGACGCATCCCGCAGTCAAACGCGGACGCATCGCCTTCAGCACGGCGGCCGCCTCCACCACGGGCACTTTCTCCTGTGCGAGTTGCCATCCGGATGGTCATACCGACCAACTGTTGTGGGTGCTGAACACGCCAATCGTGACGGGGGGGAACCAGATCATGCCCCGTTCCACGATGCCGGTCCGTGGCCTGCGGGATACGGCGCCGTTTCATTGGGACGGCATTCCCGGCGACCCTTACGGAGGCATCAACAGTGCCCATGTCCGCGACAGCGTTTCCCCCAACAGCAGCGTTGATCATCCGGAGAGCAGCACGCGGCATCTGATCGACGGCGGCCTGGCTTCCACCATGAGCCGGGTGGGTGATCCAACCGTCAACGATGAAGGCCAACCGGGCCGACTCTCGGCAGCCGAGCGGGACGACATGGCGAAGTTTCTGGTGAGCGTCCCCTATCCCCCCGCGCAACGCCGCGCTTACAACAATGTGCTGTCGAACGAGGCCACGCAAGGATTCAAGCTGTTTCACATCGACGGCGACCTGGATCCCAGCAAGCCCCAGGCCAATGTGTGCGGCGACTGTCATCGGATGCCCTTCCTCGTGAGTACCAACACGCCGGGAACCGGGATGGACGCCCCCACCTGGCGCGGCGCCTACGACCGCTGGCTGATCCTGCCGCAGGGGAGGCTGAATATCATCGACTTCGACTTCTACCGGCGCGTCGCCGACCAAGGGACGCCGGAACGAAACGTCTGGCAATTCTCGTGGGCTGGCCGCCGCCGTTTCGATCCGGTGTGGGACATGGTTCTGGAGGGGAGCACCGGTTTTTCCGGCGCGTTCGCGCGGCAAGTCACACTGAACGCAACGTCCGCCGAGACGCCGTTGACGACCGACTTGCTGGAAGCCCTGGAACGGGCCGCGCGCGACGGCGGGATCGTACTCCAGGGGGAAGGGGCCTTTATCGAGAAGGCGAAAGTGACGCTGACGGCGTTGCAATTCGATCCTCAGTTTCAGGGAGGAACCTACGTCAAGCGCTACGGCGACCGCGAATCGTTCACCAGAGGAGAGCTGATTTCACTGGCTGGCAAGTGGCAGTTCCTGGGAACCTTCACCGGACGGCTGGGGGACAAGGTGGACTTCGATCATCCGCAGCCCGCCTTGTGGACGCTGGGACCGATCGAGCAGCAGCGTGGGCGACAGGAATTCCCCGTCTTGTTTGGAAAGCATGCCAGCATGACGATCAGCGGGCGGCACATTCACGCGGGGGCACAGGTGATCGTCGATGGTCAGGCCATGGCGGGGAAAGTGGACTGCGAGGGGGAGACGGTGACCGTCGAACTGGCCAGTCTGCCGCCGGTCGGGATGCACTTCCTGCAGATCCAGAATCCGGGGGGCCTGATCAGTAACGAGTTCATTTTCCACGTCGCGGAGGATGACCCGGCCCGCGCCGATCCAAAACGTCAGACCCTGGGCCATCGGCTTCGCCGATCGCGTTGGGACCGGATCGTCGGAACCTGGGTCGACGCGGAGACCAACGGAGCGGCCTTGAAGAGTACGTATGTGTGGAAGATCAAAGACCGGGTGCTGGAATCGACGAGCCAGGAATCGCAGAACGAGTCGGTCGCGCTCATGGGGGTCAATGCCGAGTCGGGCGAGGTCTTCCACACCGGGGCCGACCGCAACGGAACGTCGTTTACCGGCCAATGGGAGTTTCCGAACGATGGGGACGCCGTTCTCGACATTCGGTTCACGTCCGGCGCTGGCGAAACCGGCTCGATCAAGCTCCGCTATCGCCTGGTTGACGACGACACGCTCGTCGTAACGGTCGAACTCCCGCAGCCGATCACGATCAGGATGATCCGTTCCAGAGAATCGCAGTAGAACGAGAATCCACGCGACCGCGGAGGGGGACAAGCCGCCCGAGCCGCTTCGCTTGCACGGCCTGATGGGACGATCCAATCAAGGTCCGGTTGATGTCTCCCGAGCCCCATCGCGCAGCACCTGCATCGCGCTCGTCGGGTCCGGATGATTTCTGATTCTTGACAACGTATGATTCCCTTGCGCGTTGGAGTTGAATTTGACAGTCGCCTTTTTCTGGAGTCATCCCGTGTCTCGAAGTCACTGTTCCCTCGGTGTCGTAGCCTCCTGTCTGGCCTTGGCATTCACGGTTCCGGCAGTCGCGCAGGAAGACATCCGCGATCTGAAACTCCGCGACTGGGAGCCGCGGTCCATGCTCGTCACCAAGACGACGATCGTCGAGACGCCGCGCTACCCGGCGATCGATATTCACAATCACCTGGGAGGGGGCCGACAGTTTCTGACCGCCGAGCGGGTCGCCAAGTACCTGGAGGAAATGGACGCCGCGGGGGTCCGCACTGTCGTCAACCTGGATGGAGGCTGGGGCGAGACGTTGCAGGAGACGCTTGCCGTGTTGGACCAGGCGCATCCGGGACGCTTCGCGACATTCGCGCTCCTGAATTTTGATGGCATCGACGAGGATGGCTGGGGAGCGCGCGAGGCGCGGCGCCTCGAAGAGAGTTTTCAGGCGGGCGCGCGGGGACTGAAAATCGATAAGCGGCTGGGGCTCCGCTGGCGTTACAAGAACGGCAAGATCATGCCGGTGGACGATCCCCAGCTCGATCCCGTCTGGGAAATGTGCGCCCGGCATCAGCGCCCGGTCGTCATCCATGTCTCCGATCCGGCGGCGTTTTTCACCCCCCTCGACCGCTACAACGAACGCTGGCACGAACTCAATGAACATCCCAACTGGCTCTTTTTTGGCGATCAGTTTCCCCCCCGGCAGGAAATCCTCGACCAGTTGCACCGGGTCATCGAGCGGCATCCCCAGACGACGTTCATCAACACCCATTTCGGAAACAACGTCGAAGACCTCGCCTCGGTCGGCGACAAGCTCGACAAATACCCGAACATGTACGTCGATTTCGACGCGCGGATTTCGGAACTGGGCCGCCAGCCGTACACCGCGCGAAGGTTTTTTCTCAAGTACCAGGATCGCATCCTGTTTGGCACCGACACGACCCCCAGGCGGGATGCGTTTCGCATTTATTACCGGTTCCTGGAAACCGACGACGAGTATTTCGACTGCGCCGCCAGCCACCACCGCCAGGGCTTCTGGATGATCTATGGCATCTTCCTGCCCGATGAGGTGCTGGAGAAAATCTATTTCAAAAACGCTTCGCGGCTGCTGGGATTGAAATCGATCGAGGCGGCAGGCGACCCGACGACGCCGAGCGCCACAGAAAAACCTGCCTCGGACGGCGCTGCGGAAGCGATTACCCGCGTCCGTGCGGCGGACGATTTCGAACTGACTGGCGAAGGTAAGCACCAGGCGTGGAACCGGGCCGAATGGGTTTCGTTGCCGCGACGAACGAAGGAAGGAAAACCGACGCGCGACGGCCTGCCATATGAGACGCGGCTCAAGCTGTTGCATTCGAAGACCGGGCTGTATGTGCTGTTCGACGCGTCGGACAAGAAGCTGACGACGACCGGGCGCAAAGACTTCGAGAATTTGTGGGAGGAAGACGTGCTCGAGGTCTTTCTCTGGACTGACGAGAAACAACCGGTCTATTTCGAATACGAGATCTCCCCGCTGGGAAATGAATTGCCGATTCTGGTTCCCAACTTCGGTGGCCAGTTCCTGGGGTGGCTTCCGTGGCATTACGACGGTCCCCGCAAAACGCGCAAGGGGACCGCAGCCAAAGGGGGCAAAAAGGAGCCGGAGGCCAAGGTGAGCGGCTGGACCGCTGAGGTGTTCATTCCTTACGCGCTGTTGTCGCCGCTGAAGAACGTCCCTCCACAACCGGGAACACAGTGGCGTGCCAATTTCTACCGCGTCGACTACGACGACGGGCAATCGACCCGATGGACCTGGTCCCCGGTCGGCCCGAGTTTTCACGAATACGAGAAATTCGGGAAATTGGTGTTTGAGTGAGATCGACCCCTAGAAGGATTTCTCAGAAATTCGCGCTGGCGTAGGGTCATCAGTCAGACGATGGGGTATGGGAGCGCTGCTGGTGTGCGAGGCGTGCTTCCGCCGAGGCAAGCTCAGCGGTGGCGGGAGTGACACGCCTCGTACCAGCAGCAACACGCACTCATCCGACGTTGACCGCTTTGCTCCCCGCGATGAGCGTCTTCTTCAGTCCTTCAAGGACCGCGACCTGTTCGGCCATGGCATCGACGATGCCGCCCAGAAACAGCAATTCCGCCGGAGTGGTGAACCCAGGGCGTCGCCATTCAACAATCAGTTTTCGCAGGTCATCAGCGCTGTTCAGATTGGCCAACGCCTTGCTGATGGAACTGATTTTCTTCTCCAGCCGCTTGATATCCGCCTTGTGATCGGGCATCTCATCGAACTCCTGTGAAAGAACATGGGGCTGATGGAAACGAACAGCTCAGCGCCGGTGAGAATACACCATCGCCGGCGTCGAATGTCAAGCGATCGTCCCGAGAGAGGACGAGAAACTCCGCGCCCGACGTTGCTTGCCAGACGTTCCTTTCGCCGGTAGACTGCCCTTTCAAATCGGCTGAAACGCCGTCCACCGATACCGGTGCTTTTCAGGCCAGGGAGAGACACTCATGGACCAGATTTCGCAACTATGCCAGCAGGTCAGCGAGGAGATCACCCATCGATCGATTCGATCGACGTTCCCCGAGGTGGTTGACTACCGGCCCTCCAGCGCCATCCCGGCGTCCCAGTTGACTCCGCCGGGAACAATTGGAGTCTTTGTCAGCCGCAAGGGATCGTCGCGACTGAAGGAGGTCCGAGAGGCCGCGCGCAGCACGAAGGGGGTGCGGGACCGAAAGCTGGTGCGCCAGCTCTTCCGCCAGTTTCGTAAGAAAGCGCCGCTCACGCCGACCGAAGCGGCGCGGCGGATGGTGTCCGAGCCGGTTCTGGCGCATTTGCATTACGCGGGCGCCACCATGGCTCGGTATCTCTATGCGGAGTCCGAGGAGGATCTGTATGTGACTGTGCTCCCGTACGCAGGGGGACCGCTGGTCGAACGCGGTTTTCGTCTGGATGAGTTCTTTTACGAAGACGACGACGAACCGTTGGAGTGCGTGCTGATCAGGAATTCGCCGATCCTGAACGCGGCGGAAGTCGCGGCGCTGAAAAAACTGCCGCCAGAATTGGCCCACGCGTACGTGAGCCCGTTGGATGAACATGCCAATACCATGTTGCTGGCAGGCCTCGGGGCGCATGCGCTGGTTTGGGGCTTCGTCTATGGAACGTATACCTGGGTTAAGGCCCATTGGGACGAAAGCCTGGAGCACATCAATCCCCAGGCGCTGGACAGTCTGGGGCCGGCGGCGGCGGTTCGGGCTCTCTTGCGGCTGCGAATTGACATTCTGCGGGAGAGCTTCGGTCAACCCCCCTCCGTGGTGGAGCAGAGCTCACAGGTTTAGAACTCCTCCTCGGGCATCCGGTTTCAGGTGCTGGCCAAATCCGTCGCTTTTCGCGGAGCGCGACCGTGGACGTTGAACTCTGGGACGCAGTCGCCATCGCATTGCTGGTGGCGTTTTTCCTGATGACCGTCCTGTGCCAAATGGATTCCCTGTGGGCGTCCCATGTCCGAAGTTGGGATTTGGTGGGACTGATCCCCGGCTGGAGCTTTTTTGCGCCCAATCCGGGCCGGGTGGATTTTCACCTGTTGTTTCGTGACGAGCTTCCGGGCGGGGCGGTGACCAACTGGCAGGAGATTCCCCTGGCCGAGCATCGGCGCTGGCATGATTTTCTGTGGAACCCGCAGCGGCGATTGAAGAAGGTGTTGTTCGATTCGTTCGGAACGCTCAGTCGCGACCTGTTGCGCGGATCGAATTTGCAGTTGTCCGTCCCCTACCTGGTCTTGCTCTCGTATGTCGCTCAGTATCCGCGGTTGTATCCGTGCGTCCGGACGCAGTTCGCTCTGATGGTGTCGTCGCCAGCCGATCCGGATGCCGAGCCTGTGGAAATCCTGATGAGCGAGCGGCACGAGCGATGATGTCCGCTGCCGACGCCATCGAGTGGATGACCCGGTTGGCGGGCTTTTGCGCCGCCATCCTGTCGGTGGAAGTGTTGATTGACCAGGCGCATTATTCTGATGCCGGGCTGCTGGGTTGGCCCGTTATGCAGTCGCGACATCGGTGGCTGGTGACGCACTGGGCCGTGCCGCTGCTCAATTTGTTTCTGGCTCATCGGAGGTTTCTGGCGCTCATGGGATTGCGGTTGCTGGCCGCGGCAGGACTGGTCTTTGCCGATCCCGAAGGAGGCCTGGGCCTGTTGTTGCTGCTGACGACGACGGCCACAGGCGCGCTGTATCAGTTGCGCACGCCGTTTGGCACCGACGGGGCCGATCAGATGAACCTGCTGACGCTCGGGGCGCTGTCGCTGGAGCGACTCTGCGCTTCGGAGGTCGTACGGCACGCTGCGTTGTGGTTTGTGGCGCTGCAACTGATCTTGTCGTATTTTGTCGCCGGCATGGCAAAGCTTCGCGGCGAGGAGTGGCGCTCCGGGCGAGCCCCCTGGGGAATTTTCACGACAAAACTGTACGGCATTCCCCGGTTGGGACGGTGGCTCATGCGTCACCCCAGGGTTTCGTGGCTGATGTCCTGGGGGATCATCCTGTTCGAGATCGGTTTCCCGGCGGTGTTTGTGGCGCCGCGTCCGGTTGCTCTGGCGTTCCTGGTGCTGGGTTTGAGCTTTCACGTGTTGACCGCGTTCGTGATGGGGCTGAATACATTCTTCTGGGCGTTTCTGGCGGCGTATCCAGCGCTGGTTTGGTGTTTGATGGGGCGCGGCCCCGGGTGAGTGTCGATGGCAACGTCTCCCAGGGGTGTCGTCGCTCTGAAGGGTCGTTAGAGAATGACGCGAGGTCGGACTCTCAACGTCCCCCCAACAAAAATCCCAGCAGGTCGGCCATCTCCTGCACAGAGATTTGTTTCTCCAGTCCCTCAGGCATAATCGACTTGCCGGAACTGGAGAGTTCCTCAATGTCAGTGCGCAGGATCGTCTCCTGGGCCCCCTCGGCGCGGCGGAGTGTGACGCTGGTGGGGGTTTCGGCGGCGATGACTCCGGTGGTCGTCTTGCCGTTTTTCAGGACGACGACATAGTCCAGGTAGTTGGGGGAGACTTCGCGATTGGGGTCCAGGACGTGCAGCAACACCTCTTCGGGAGAGCGATGCCGGATCGTCTCCAATGGAGGGCCGACATCCTGCCCCTGGCCACCCAGGCGATGGCAGGTTTGGCAGATCTTTTGGGACACCTGCCGCCCGCGATCGGCATGGACCGGCAGCGACAGCGCCGGGCGATACTCCTCCACCACCTCTTTACGCGTCCCCAGCGCCTCGCGCTGGAAGAGGGCTGCGGCACGCGCCTTGATCGATTCGTTGCCGTTTCGCAACAGGATCGCGCGCCGTCCCAGCGGAATGTCTCCCACGGCCAACGCGCGCGTCTCCAGAGCCTCCAGGACCGCTGAAATCCATTCTCCCCTGGAGAGCAATTGATGCACGACTTCGGTCCGCACTGCCGGGGTGAGTCCGCGATACGCGGCCAGCAGGCTGGCGGGAATCTCCGGGTGCGGGTGTCGGGCCAGCGCCTGCACGGCGGCAAGCTGCACTTCGGCGGGCTGCTGTGACCCCAGGAGTTCCAACAGCGGCAGGCGCACTTGATCGAACTCTCCTTGTCCCAGGAGCGCGATCGCCGGAATTCTCTCGGCCGGCGCTGCCGACATGTCCCCGGCCAGCGCCTGGGATTCGCGAGCCAGCTTTCCCAGGCGCGGAAGGACGCTCGGCTCCAGGCGCTCGGCGACGGCGGCCAAAGTCAGGTTGTGGCGTCCCAGCCCCTCGCTCAATCCGAGCATGATTTCACGACCGAATGCCGGATTGGGGATCGCCGAGGGGGCTGCTCCGGTCGTGGTCTGATCCCCGGCGATCAACCGCAGCGCCCGCCGGACCTCCTCCTCCATGTGGCGCGCGCCGACGAAACCGGCCAGCGACCGGATCACGGCCAGCGGAGCCGCGGACCTCTCAGCGGTTCCCTGGGGATTGACGTTTTGGCCGGCAGACGACACGGAACCGGGGCCGCCACAGAGCGTTTCGAGTAGTCCTGCTGCACCGTCGGGAGATGCGCTGAGAACCGCAATCCGCATCCAGGGATCGTCCGGATCGCGGCGGGCCAGCGCCGCCAGCGCGTCGAGGGCAGGCTGGTCGGGAGTATCGCCGATCGACAGCGCCACCTGGCAACGAACTCGCAGCTCCGAATCGGAGGCGAGGGCCAATACGGCCTCGCGCAATGTCGGCGCCGTGGTGAACCGCGTTTCGGCGAGCCGGATAGCGTGCTCGCGGACGCCGGGGGTAGGATCCTGCAGCGCGATGAGCAGGTCTTCGCCGCGCAACGCGTGCAGCCCCTCCAGTGACCACAAGGCGTGCAGCCGGGCCACCGCCAGCCCCTGGGGAGCCGATCGCGCCGGGGACTCATCGCGTCGCGCCTTCGAGGCGCCCACTGAGTCTTGCGGCGGTGCTGGCGGAGTCCGCTTGCGCAACAGCGCTCGCAATGGGGGCACAGCGGCCTGATCCTGCCGTTCGTACAACAATCGATGCGCCGTGTCGCGCCACCAGCTATTGGGGTTTTCGAGAGTCGCCACAAGTTGACTGGCCGAGGCGGCGCCCAAACGGGGGGGAGCGACCGGTCGGAATCGAGGGGGAGTCAGTCGGTAGATCCGCCCCCGGTCGCGGCCGCTTTCCAGGTCCAGCCGCGCTTTGATGTCATCCGGAATTGACCAGGGATGTTCGATCGTTTCACGATACATGTCGAGGACGTGGAGCGTCCCATCGGGCGCATTCACAAAATTGACCGGGCGAAACCAGTTGTCGGTGGAAGTGAGGAACTCCACCCGTTCGTCGATCCGTTCGGCGCGAAACGTCATGCCGTCAGGGATCAGCCGCTGCCGGTGGATCAGATTGGCCGCTACCTCTCCCAGAAAGGCGACGCCGTAGTATTCAGGGGGGTAGGCGGAACCGCGGTAGATCGTGATCCCGCAGGTGGAGGTGACGTAGCCGGCTGCGATCGACTCGCTGCGCGGCGAGGTTCCCGTCGGATCGGAGGCGAGGCGGCGGGCATTGATGACGCGCCACGGCTCCGGGGGACTGGTCCGAAACACCGGGAGCGTGTCTCCCGCCTCGGCCGCGTCGTGGATGGGGGAACTGACCGCCAGCAGCGGATTCCGAGAGAGGTAACGGTCTTCAAGCACCGCGTGTCGCACCGGATTGCGGATGTTGCAGGTGAACCGGTTGCCCCAGTCGTCAAAGGTGTGGCCAAACCGCGCGCCGCCGGAGATCAGCTCGAACTCTTCACTGTGGGGATCGAACCGGAAGTCGTTGGCGGCCATCTTCCGCGGCTTCGATTCGCCATCGGGCAGCCGGATGATCGTTCCGCCGTTGGTCCCTCCGGCGCCATACAGGCGGTGGTCCAGCCCCCATCGCAGGTTGTTGATCACTGCCTGCACGTTGAATTTGTGAAACCCGGTGAAGACTTTCCGACGCACGTCCGCCTGGCGATCGCCGTCGGTGTCTTTGAGATACCACAGGTCGGGGGTGGCGGCGACGTATACTCCCCCCTGCCAGATCGCCAGTCCGGTGGGCCACGACAGCCCCTCGGCGAAGATTGTGCTTTTGTCAAACCGTCCGTCGCCGTCGGTGTCTTCCAAGAGCCGCACGCGCCCCAGCGGGAGGTCAGCGGTTTTCTCGGTGAAGGGCTTGTCCTTGGTCTTGTCGGTGTAAGGATAGTCGCTCATTTCGACGACGTACGCCCGCCCGTTTTCGTCGTAATCCAGGGCGATCGGATCGGTGGTGAGCGGCTCCGCGGCGAGCAGGTCGAGTCGAAAGCCATCCAGCGCCTGAAACGTCTTCTGCGCTTCGGCAGGCTCTTTGGGGGGAATTCGCAAACTGGGGGCCTCGACGTTGTCGCCCGCCGCGGGGGGCGCCTGCGCCCTGGGGGACGCGGGGAGGGGCGCGGCACGTGAGTCGTCCCGACTCGCCAGTGCCGTTCGAACCTGCTCTTCCGCCGTGGCCGGACGATGGCGCAACAACTGCGCCCTGTAGTCTCCAATATTGCCCCAGATCGTGGGACGATTGAGATCGACCTCGGTGACAGCCACGTCCCCCCACTCCGTGGCTTGTGCCAGAACTTCTCCCTGATGGCCGTAGATCCCCGAGATCATCCAATTGAGTTGGACGCCGCAATACGTGCTGCTGACGACATACGCATGGTTCTCACAGGCTCTGGCCGCCGCCAGGAGCGGGTTGCAACCGGCAACCGGAAAGGCGATCACCTCGGCGCCGCGATTGGCCAACTCGCGGGCAACTTCGGGAAAGAAACCGTCGTAGCAGATCATCATCCCCACTTTGCCGAAGCGGGTGTCGAACACCGGGTATTCGGTTCCGGGTGTGATTCCCATTTCCACTTCGCCGCGCGGCAAGCACACTTTGCGGTACTTTCCAATCAGCTCCCCCTCCGGGCCAATCAGCACCGCCACGTTGTAAACGACGTGTTCGACCCGCTCGAGCAATCCGACGACGAGATGCAGCTTGTGATGCCGCGCGAGCGTCGAAAAATAGTCTGTGGACGGCCCCGGAACTGGTTCGGCGGCTTCGGCATACGTGAGACCGGTTCCGGTGTGGGTGAGCGTCTCCGGCAGAACGACGAGGTCGGCCCGCTTTTTGGCCGCCTCGGCGACGAGAGGAGCGAATTGTCGGCAATTGTCGGCGGGTGAGACTTTGCCCGAGGGGACGAAGTGGATCGTCGCCAGGCGGACGGGGCGCGGGGGGGGTGGATCGACCGGCTGCAATGTGACGTCGCTCCAGACGACTTCGGCGTTTTGAGCCCATTCCAGGTGCAGTTCCAGGAAGGCACGGCGCGCCCCCTCCGGGGCGCGGTAGACTCCCGAGACTTCAGTCCATCCCTCGGCGTCGGTTTCCCCGTCGGGAGGATATTCGCCAGTCGTCAAGTCGGGTTGTCCGACAGGATGGTACGGCCCGACCACCGGCATGTCGCGATAGGCCGTCTTCCCGTGCTCATCGAGCCACAGCAGGCGGGCATTGATGGAACGTCGAGGGATCGGCACATTGGTGGCCCGCCAATACGCCTGCAACCGGTAATGCCGCCCTCCTTCAATCGGAATGGTCCGCGTCCAATATCCCATCAGCCCCGGCCGCGCATCAGCTCGAATGACCAGCCCCTCGCGGCCACCACGTCCGCCGGACTTCTCGAGGGAAAAGTCGGGGCGAATCTCCTCGCGCGGCGCGGCGGGAGTCCAATCGCCGCTGCCGGTTGCTGCTGGTTTCTCCTCGGCGAACGCCGGCGAAGTCCCCCCTTCGAAGACTAACGCCAAAGCGACGACGAACAACCAGTGACCGGCAGAGACACGGTACATCGGAATCCCCCTGGAAGAAAAAAACGTCCAATTCATCAAGCGCAGGCGCGAAGCAGCGCGCCGATGGTACAGCACACCAAGAGAGTGGGTAAACTCTGGATCATGAAAAACCTGCGCGGCGTAGAACGAGCGTTCCGCGGCAAATGCAGACGCATTACGTTGGCGCAAGGGACTTGGTGCTCGGAATTGGCAAACCGTGGCGTCACAGACGTGGCACCGAACGACTGTTACCGCCAACGAAACAGGAACGATGCCAGGTAGATCGTCGCCACCGGGTGCGATTTCACATCGTTCCACTTCTCGAATGCATCTTCGACGCTCTGAATCTGACTGACCACATCTTCTCGAAAGAACCTCTCATCGGGCTTGTAGTCTGCCTTGTGGCGCGCTTCCTGCATTTCGGCAAACGTTGCCGCCACGAGCTGGAGTTCTGATTTTTGGTTGCCAGGAATCTGGCTTGTTCCAGCAAGTCGCGTGGCAGGGTCATCTTCGTGACTTGATTATGCCGCGATGTTCAGTGGCCGTCTGAAAATGGATATACGGCCAGTGCCGGATTTTGAGGCGGCGAAACGCCTGGCGAATCTTCTCGCGAATACGGGCCGTATTGGTGTAATAATCCGGGCTCCGAGGAACCTCGTCGTCAACGATGACCCAGATTTCAACCGCTTCGTCTCCCGTCGAGTCCAGGTACAATGACGCATCGAACTCCACAATTCCATCCTCGCCTCTCAATCGATTCAGTAGCGACTGAATCACGAACAACTCAGGACTCGTTGATAGTCCGTCATCCGTGCTGAGAGCGTCAATCACGTCTTGCAGGCAACTGCGCGCCTGGGCGACCTGGTCCGCTGCGACGGACGGTTGTTTCGCGACCGCCTCGGCAATTCGCCGAAATTCAGTGACGTTCTTGCTTATCTGGTTTCGGTCCTCCGCGTCCATGAACGCAAAGTCCCGTTCGTCGAATCCGTACACCGACAGAGGGTTTAACCAAGTCCTGATGCCCGATCGCGAGTCCTTTTGCCGTGCCGAATTCGGCTCAGAATTGAGCTGGTCTTCCGCCGTGCGGAGGCTTTCCCAAAATTCTTGAATGGCCATGATTCACCAGCAGCGGACTTGGTACGACGAGACGCCCCTGATTATCTATGTTCCGCAGCATCTTGACAACTGGAACCAAAGCCCGGCGATATGGCGAGCGACCATCGCTGGTCACGGTCATGTTCGTGACTTGGTTGTGACGCGTGATCAGCAGCCGGGACTCTGGCCTATCTGCAATCAACCAGCCGCTTGCGGGATCAAAGTCAGGATCTGGTTCGCGGCACGCTCCTCTGCGGATGGCGTCAGGGGGATGAAGTGGTAGCGGGCCGTGAGCCAGTCGGAGAGCTGGTCGTCGTAGTGGGGACTTCCGGGGTGTCCCGATTCGCTCCCGGCATCGACTGCCCAGAGGCCGGCCTGGGGGTCGGCCAGGTCGGCGATCAGGCGGTAGCCCGCGCCGGTCGGGGCGCTAAAGTCGGCAGCCTGTCCTGTATTGCAGACCGTGAGAAAGTCCCCTCGAACCGGAACGCCACCCCGGTCGAGAAGCTGTCCCAGATCCCCCCGTCCCGACAGAAAGTGCTTTTGCTGCAACGTGTGCAGCCGCCCCCAACTCCAGGTCAACACCTCCGATCCGCACTGTTTCGAGAGATACGCCAGCGTCGCCAGAAATGTCTCGACAATCGCGTTTGGTCGCCGCTCCTGAGAGTTCGAAAACCAGCCGCCGGGGTCGGCGTGCAATAGATCGCCCGCCAGGCCATTGATCGCCCCGGCGATTAAGACCGCCGTCTCGCCGCTGAATCGCTCCTCCGCCACGTGCTGGCACCAGTGGGCGAAGAACACGTTGAAGATCGAGGCGCCGACCCGATCCGGCTCCATCCGACAATCCCATTGTGCGAGGAGTTCCACCGCCTGCCGTAACTGGAGCTGCGACGCTCGGGGAAGTGCGGGGCGGGACGGCGGATCGGAAGCCGCCGCGTGCAAAACGTTGAGCAGTCGCGGCACGCAATCGATGGCGCGCAGCGACAGGCTATCCTGATGCATTCGCGCAAAATCGTCGCGCTGGAATTTGGCTTTGGTAGCAAGCATCTCGCGGATTCGAACGCCGCGGAATCCGCTTGACCAGGTGCCAGATAGAGGATACGGATAATCGTCGGCGGCGACCCGGTGGTTGGCGGTTCCGATCCAACCGCGCTCGGGATCTTTCCAATGGGGCATCCCTTCAAACGGGATCAGCCCGACCCATTGATGTGCCGGATCCCAGCCGGGGCGATATCCCCGCTCCCACTGCGCGCGAATCGGAAGCCTACCGGTACACTGATAGCCGATGTGGCCTTCCACATCTCCGTAGACGACGCAAAACGTGGGAACGAGCCACGGCTCAGTCGCGCGCCGCAGTTCGTCGCCGGACTTGGCGCGGTTCATTCCCAAAAGCGACGTCACCCAGCCGCATGGGGCAGCTCCCACCCAGCGGAGCGAAACCGGCCCGGTGCCCCTCGCCGGCGGGGGAAGAATCTCATCGACGATCGGCCCGTTCCGTGACAGTCGGATCGTCTTCTCCACGGCTCCCTGGCCTTTGACCTGGATCACTTCCCGCCGCTCCCGCCCCTGTTCCCAGTTCCCGTCGTACTGGAAGCAGCCGGGATGCGCGGGATCGACTCGCTCCTGGTACAGATCGCGCTGCGAGCAGATGTTGTTGGTGATCCCCCAGGCGACGCGCTCGTTGCGGCCAAATAGCAAGGCGGGCATGCCGGCATAGGCGGTGCCGGTGACGTTGAAGGATCCCCCACTGAGCCGCACCT
Organism: Planctomycetales bacterium; assembly: GCA_046152955.1. Taxonomy (GTDB): domain Bacteria; phylum Planctomycetota; class Planctomycetia; order Planctomycetales; family Planctomycetaceae; genus SIAF01. Next base: position 18,877 of record JBJXGA010000066.1, read on the forward strand.
CGTGCCAGCAGGAGACCGCCGCAAACGCGATGTGCGGATCGCTGGCCACGAGCGGCTTGCCCGAAAGCGACCGCGCTCCCGACACAACCCAATTGTTGCTGCCGATCCCCTCTGACGGATCGTTGATCGTCTTTCCCACTGGCTGCACTCCGTGCGCCCTGGCGGGGTAGGCTTCCGGAGGGAGGATCGCCTCGGCGTCCGCCTCGGCCTGGAGCAGCGCCTGATACAAAGCGCCCTCTCCCAGCGCGCGCTTCGCCAATTCCGGAATCACGATCACCGGGAAACGGCCGGTGAGATACCAGCGAAACTCTCCGGCGATCGCCAGCGAGTCCTGGGGACGCCAGGGTTCGGGAGCGTAGCCCAACAGATCAAACTCAATCGGCAGCTTCCCGCGGCAGCCATCGATCGCCGCGTTCACCCCCTGGGAATACGCCGCCGTCAGTCGTCGCGTTTCTTCAGGGAGCGCGTCCCACTCCGCTTCGGCGATGCGATGCAGTCCGACCGTGCGGGCTGTGAGGTCAATCTCCAGCGCCTCCGGACCAAGCACCTCGGCCAACCGTCCCAGCGCCCGTCGACGGAGATAATCCAGTTGAAACAGCCGGTCCTGCGCCGTGGCGAAACCGAAACCGAAAAACAGATCGTCGTCGTTCGAGGCAAAGACATGCGGCAAACCCCAGGCATCCCGTTCGATCCGGACAGACGAGTTCACCCCCGTCCGAACCGTTCCAGTCGCCGCCGGAACACGTGCCGCACACTCGGCACGCCACCATTCATCGAACTGCTCGCGGGACATCCCGGCTGATTGGCAAATGGATGCAAGGGATTCGCCGGAGCCAAGTCGAGGGAGGAGGTTGGATGAGGCGAGTGGCATGGTGGGGGACGGGGGACGAGGGACGGGTGGTGGGTGGTGGGTGGTGGCAGATTTCAAATCTGAAATCTCAGGACTCAAGACTCACCCCTCCAGCGCTTGTTTCAGGTCGGCGATGATGTCGTGGGCGTCTTCTGTTCCGATCGACAGTCGCACGAAATCGGGGGTGACTCCGGTGGCGATTTGTTCCTCCGGGGATAGCTGCTGGTGCGTCGTTGTGGAGGGATGAATGATCAGGCTCTTGCTGTCTCCGACGTTGGCCAGGTGGGAGAAGAGTTTGACTCGATCGATCAGGCGGCGGCCGTTTTCGCGCTGCTGAGTCGCGGTTTCGCCGCGGATGCCGAAGCCCAGGATCGCTCCGCAGCCCTCAGGCAGATACTTGATCCCCAGCGCGTAACTGGGGTGCGACTCAAGCCCCGTGTAGTTGACCCACGCCACTTGCGGATGGGTTTCGAGGAATTTGGCGACCGCCAGGGCGTTCTCGCTGTGCCGTGGCATCCGCAAATGGAGCGTCTCCAACCCCTGGAGAAATTGAAACGCATTGAACGGACTCATAGCCGGGCCCAGGTCGCGCAGCAATTGCGTGCGGGCTTTGAGGAGGTAGGCGTTTCGCATCGCGCCGAACGTCTCGAAGAACTTCAGGCCGTGATAACTGGGATCAGGCTCGGTCAGTTCGGGAAACTTGCCGTTGTCCCAGGGGAAATCCCCTTTCTCGATGATGATCCCGCCGATACTCGTGCCGTGCCCGCCGATGAACTTGGTGCAACTGTGGATCACCACGTCGGCGCCATGCTCGAACGGGCGGCACAGGATGGGGGAGGCGAGCGTGTTGTCGACGATCACGGGGATTCCCGCATCGTGCGCGATGCGGCTGATCGCCTCGAAATCCGGGACGTCGAGCCGCGGGTTGCCGATCGTCTCCAGGAACACGCACCGCGTTTGGCCATCGATGGCGCGACGAAAATTTTCGGGATCGCTCTGATCGACAAATTTGACGTCGATGCCGAATTTCGGAAAGGTGTAGTGAAACAGGTTGTAGGTGCCGCCATACAGGCTCGCCGAACTGACAATGTTCTGCCCATGCTGCGTGATGTTGAGGACAGCCAGCGACTCGGCGGCTTGACCCGAGGCGACCGCCAGTCCGCAGGAACCCCCTTCCAATGCAGCCAGGCGCTTCTCCAGCACGTCGCACGTCGGATTCATGATCCGCGTATAGATGTTGCCGAATTCCTGCAGTCCGAACAGCCGCGCGGCGTGGTCGCTGTTATTGAAGACGTAGGAGGTCGTCTGATAGATCGGGACGGCCCGGGCGTTTGTCGCAGGATCGGGCGTTTGACCGGCATGCAGGCATTGAGTGCCCAGGCGGTGCGATGGTTCGGACATGGAGGTTGTTCCCAAGAGTCGCTGGATCTGAATCGGACAGAAAATGGCGCTTCCGACGCCATCCGCATGATGCTATGACTCTGCGGCGGGCGAATCAACGCTGGGGGAGCATTTCGGCGTGGCCAGCAAGGGGGCGGCGGATTATGATGTGTCCCGTCCTACCTCCCCGGCGTTCTCGCGATGCTGAGCCTTCTGACCCCCTCCTCCGATCGCACGTGCAACCGGCTGACCCGCCGCGAGTTGTTGCGGGTGGGGACGTTGGGATTGGGGGGCTGGACTCTGCCGTGGCTGCTCCGCATGCGGAAGGTGCTGGGGGCGAGCGCTCCCTCCCCGCGTTGCCGATCGGTCGTCTTGCTCTTCTGCGGCGGCGGTCCCAGCCATATCGAAACCTTCGACCCCAAACTGACCGCACCATTGGAAGTGCGGTCCATGACCGGCGAAGTGGCGACCAGCGTCCCAGGATTGACATTTGGCGGGACGTTTCCACTCCTGGCGCAGCAGGCGCATCGTATGGCGGTGGTGCGATCGTTCTCCCACAAAACGAGTGATCATGTCCGGGCGATCGAGCAGGTGTTGCAGGGAGATAACCCGGCGAAAGCCGGCATGGGAACGCTTGTCTCCCGGCTCCGGGGAGCATCCCATCCACAGACCGGCATGCCCACGCACGTTCACCTCTTCACGGACGAAGTGGATGATCAATACAACAACGAGAAGAGCCGCATGTTCTCAGCGGATGGACCGGGAGCGCTGGGGGCCGCCTATGCTCCGTTCACCCCCGGGGGGAAGGGAGAGGCCAATCGCAATCTGGAACTGGCGATCCCGGTAGCGCGGCTCGACCAGCGTCTGGAGTTGAAGCGGGGACTCGATCGCTGGCGGAAACGACTGGACGGGAGCTTCGGCGCGAGCCTCGACAGGTTCGAACAGCAGGCGTTCGACCTGATCCTGGGCAAGTCGCGCGCGGCGTTTGATCTGTCGAAAGAGGATCCGGGACTTCTCCGCCGCTATGACACCTCGAAATTTCAGACGGGGCACAAGAAGCATCGCGCCTCGGAGTTGGGACGGCAACTGTTGCTGGCGCGCAGGCTGTGCGAGGCGGGTTGCGGTTTCGTCACCATTCAAAATCCCGGCTGGGACATGCATGCCGACGTCAACAACCCCGGCATCGAAAAAGGGATGGAAATGCTGGGCCGACCGCTCGATCAGGCGGTTTCCGTGTTCCTGGAGGATGTGGCCGCGCGGGGATTGAGCGATGAAATTCTGCTGATCATCACCGGTGATTTCGGGCGCACTCCCCGGGTCAATCCACAGGGAGGGCGGGACCATTGGCCCGCATTGAGCACGCTGGCGTTGGCCGGCGGGGGGCTAAACATGGGACAAGCGATCGGCAGATCCGCCCCGCGGCTGGATGTCCCGGCATCCAGGCCAGTCGGGCTGGAGAACTTGCTGGCCACCGTTCTACACGCCCTGTTTGACGTGGGACAGTTGCGCTTGCAGCCCGGCATTCCGCGGACCATCGCCTCTGTGTTGGAAAGCGCGCAGCCAATCGAGGGCTTGCAGTAACGCCATGTCCACCCGATTTGAAACGGCGGCACAGGCGATGGAGCGAGCCATCGAGTTGGCGCGACGTGGGGAGGGTCGGGTGGAGCCCAACCCGATGGTGGGGGCGGTGATAGTGAGTGACCAGGGGGAACTGCTGGGGGAGGGGTGGCACCAGCGCTTCGGCGCCGCACACGCCGAGGTGGCAGCGCTCGAACAGGCAGGTGAGAGGGCGCGCGGGGGAACGCTGTATGTCACGCTGGAACCGTGTTGTCACTTCGGCAAAACGCCCCCCTGCGTCGAAGCCATTCTGCGTGCCGGGATCCGCCGCGTGGTGGTCGCCCTGCAGGATCCTTTTCCACAGGTGGCCGGTCAGGGGCTTGCGCGCTTGCGGGAGGCGGGCCTGGATGTCGATGTTGGTATGCTTGAGCAGGAGGGGCGGCGTCTGGCCGCGCCGTTTCTCATGCTGACCGAGCAGGGACGTCCCTGGGTTCATGCCAAGTGGGCCATGACGCTGGATGGCAAGCTGGCGTCGCACACCGGGCATTCGCAATGGATTTCCAATCCCGCTTCGCGGCAGGTGGGGCACGCGCTCCGCGGGAGGATGGATGCCATCATCGTCGGTATTGGGACGGCGTTGGCGGACGATCCGCTACTGACTGCCAGGCCCCCCGGCGCGCGGCGGGCGGCTCGGATTGTGGTGGACAGCGTCGCCCGATTGCCGAGCGCGTCGCGGCTTGTCAAAACGTCACGCGAATCCCCACTGCTCGTGGCAGTCAGCGCGGGAGCGGATGCGGCGCGCGTCGAACGGTTGCGGAATCACGGAGTGGAAGTCGTTCCGTTTCCCGAGGATTCAGATCACAACACAGGTGGAAGCCGCGTATCTCTCACGGGACTGCTGTCCGAGTTGGGGCGGCGGCGGATGACCAACGTCCTCGTCGAGGGGGGCGGACGTCTGCTTGGTTCGTTGTTCGATCGGCAACTCGTTGACGAAGTCCATGTGTTCCTGGCCCCAAAGCTGGTGGGAGGGGAACAGGCGCCATCCCCCGTCGGTGGCATCGGGTTGCCTGAAATTCCGCTGCACGCATCGCTTGTAAATCCACGGATCACGCTCCTCGACGGGGACGTGTCTGTGCAGGGGTTTGTGCGGCGAAACTGAGTTTAGTGCGACAGGCGGTCGTCGTCGCGTGTTGTCTCATGCGCGGGAAGGAGTTTTGGGATTTCCGAAAAAATCCTGAAAATGACGATTGACATGCGGCGCCCACTCCGCAATAATTCGACTAAATTCTTAGTTTAGTTGAAATGCCCGTTCCCGCCCTGGGAGTGATGATGCCGGATGCCGCCCCGACCGATCGTGAATTGGACGTCCTCAAGGTGCTTTGGGAGCTGGGAGAGGCCAAAGTCCGGGACGTACACGAAGCGATGTGCCGCGAACAGGATTGCGCTTTCACCACCGTGCAGACCCTGTTGCGAATCATGGCCGACAAGGGACTGGTGAAGTGCCGCAACGTCCGCCGCGCACTGCTCTATTCCCCGGTTTATACGCGTCAGCAAGTCAGTTCACGGTTTCTGACCCGCGTGTTCGATGGGGCGCTCGACAAACTCGTGCTCAACATGTTGCAGGCCGAAAACGTTTCCCCGGAAGAAATGCGCGAGCTGGAGCGACTGATCGCCCGGGCACGCCGCGAAAAGCAAACGGAGGATTGATCTCATGTCGTGGTCGCAGACGTTCGTTATCTCGTGGTTCCAGTGGGCGATCGCCGCCTGGCTGCTGCTGCTCATCGCGCGGCGCGCTCTGGGACGTGTGACTCAGCCGGTCGATCGCATCCGTCTGATTCAATGGGCCCTGGCGGCGGCGTTGGCAATCCCGTGCCTGATGGCCGTGGCCCCCTGGCCCGCCTGGCGGTTGGGCCTGATCCCATTCTCCCCGGACCATGCCGATCGTCTCGCAGATGAATCCAAATCGGGCGATCCGATCCGGCCGGTGATAGAGGGCGACTCCTCTGCGGCCTCCCGCGAGCTCTCGGCCCTGCCTCCGCCACAGTCACCCTTCGAGGCATCCCTCGCTTCGGAGTTCTCTCAACCGCCGACGAATGAGTCCGACGCGGCGAATGCTTCCATTCCGGCCGGCTCCTTGCGGGGCGCTGATGGTCCCGGAACAGTCACTGACGGCTGGGCCGTCGTAGCGATCGGCCTCCTGGGGGTGCATGGTCTGGCGGTCCTCTTATCGCTCCTGGAATGGGGCGTGGGGATGGTCCGATTTCGTCGGTTGTGCCGCGATGCCCAACCCGCCTCAGAGGTCATCGATCGCGCCTGGGACCAAGCCACGCAAGGGCGTGGGACCAAAGTGCGGCTGCTGATGTCCGCGGCGATTGATGTCCCACTCGTGTTTGGTTGCTTCCGTCCGGTCGTCGTCGTTCCGCGGAATCTGAACGAGGCAGGGGAAGGGGCCGTCCGCTTCTGTCTGGCTCACGAGTGGTCCCACATCGTTCGGGCCGACCTGCTCACCTGGCGCTGCATGGTTTGGTGTCAAAGCCTCCTGGGGTTCCTTCCCGCCTATTGGGCACTCAGAAAGGAACTGCGGCTCTGCCAGGATTTGCTGGCGGATGATTGTTCGACCAGGGCCGGTCTGGATGCCGTGGAATACTCGGAACTGCTCGTCGGATTTGTGCGACGGCGTGGGCGCATCCCGCTGGCCGGCGCGCTGACGTTTCTCGATCAACCCAGTCAACTCTCGCGGAGAATCAACATGCTCTTGTTACGTCCCGTCTCGATTCGCCTGCAATGCACCTGGAAGTTTTCCCTGGCGGCGGCAGCGGTGGCCATGCTGTCCGCAGGCATTTTCAGCGGCGTGCGCATCGATGCGGCCCGCGCCGACGCCGCCGACGAGGCAGCGAAAGATCAGTCAGACTTCGAGCCGGCGAAACCCGATTCGGACCTCGCGGTCTCGACGCCATCAGTGAGGGGGTTGGGAGTCGAACTGGCGCAGGCCACGTCGGCGGACCCTCCGCAGTCGACTGCGAAGTCGGAAGAGCAACAGCCCAAGCCGACGGCCACCCAGGCCGACCCCTCGGGTCGATTCCAGTACCGCTGTCGGATCGTGGACAAGAAGACCGGCGATGGCATTGCCGGGGCACGGGTCGTCGTGCGTCGCTCCAGCCTGTCGGCCGCGGACAATCGGTTCATTGAAGAAACCAAGCATGCTACCGACGACGAGGGGAACTACCTGGTCGAAATCCCTCCAGAACAGGCGGCGGATCGCATGCTGTACATTGAATTGGACGTGGAGCATGAGAAGTACGCCGCGCGGAAGGGCTTTGGGTATTCCTTCAGCATGATCCGCAAAAATGAGGGTCTTGGGGAGCGGCCGTTTTTTGAGAAGACGGAGCTTTACGAAGCGGAACCTGTGTCGGGAACCGCCGTATCTCCCGAGGGCAAGCCGCTGGCTGGCGTGAAGGTCCAGGGATTCTCCATGGCGGAGCGCAATAACTTCGATTCGATGTCGTTCACCGAAACTCTGACCGGAGCCGACGGCAAATTCCAACTCAACCTGCACAAAGGGGTTGATGCGGTCCTGTGGGTCATTCCCCGGGATTTCGGGATCGTGGAGAAGTTTCTCGCCAGGCAGCGCGGTGATCTGGGAGCGATCGCGCTCCCCAAAGGGATTCGGGTTCACGGCCGGGTCAAAACGGCTGACGGTCAGCCGGCAGCCGGGGTCGCGGTCAATATCAACTTTGCCGGCGCCAGTGACTTCGGAGGACTCGCCGTCGCTTCCAGCGTCAGTCGTGGCGCGATTTCGGACAAAGAGGGGCGTTTTGCCTTCGATCCGCTCCCTGCCGGCGATTATCGAGTCATTCCCGACGAGCATCTGAGTGACCCCCTGTTGAAAGACCGGACGGTGCATTCCGTGCCAGGGGTGTTCCTCGCGAAAAAGTTGACATTGAAGGAGGGAGTCAATCCGGCGCCGCTTGAGGTGCAGGCTGTGCCGCATGTCGTCTTTCACGCGCAGGTCGTCGACAGTTCCGGGAAAAAGACCAGAGGGCACGCGTTCTTTCTCTTCGGAGAATTGGACGGCGAGTTCTGGAATTCCCAGGGACGACCCGACCCCGAAGGAACCGTGGCGCTGCGCGTCCCGCATGGATTGCAGAATGCCCGCGTCGATCTCATGACCAACGAACACGGTGCGCTCCGTTACCGCCGCGCTCCCGGCGAGCCGCTGAAGAACGAAACACGCGGTATCGAATTCGGCACTCTCAATGACGACGTGGTGGGGTTCGAAATCGTTCGGTATCAGGCGCCGATCGTCCTGATTTCCGCGGTTGACGAAGAACGACAGCCGGTCAAGGACTTTCGCGTCGCTGCCGCCTATCCCTGGGGGAACCAGCAGTACGTACTTCCGGGAGAAGTGCGGTCGGATTTGTCTTTTGAACGCCAAAACGACGGACGATACCGCACTTCGCAAATGTTGCCCGACGAAGAGACGACCTTCACCGTCAACGCACCGGGGTTTCAGGCGGCATCGGAAAAATTGAAATTGGCGGAAGGTCAAACCAAGGACTTGCTGCTGGTGCTGAAGAAGGAGAGTGGAACGAAACCCGCCGCCGATCGCCCCGAAAAGACCAACAAGTAGTCTGATCACGATCGCAGCGGGCGAACCGGACGAGGGACACCACCACGAGATCGCCCAGGGTGTCCCTCGTGCAGCGAGGCACGCTTCTCATTCTGCTTCTGCATTCGTTGTCATCTGTTGTGGATACGCCAGAACTCCGTCGGTGGGAGTTACAGAAATGGAGAATCGACATGCCGCGGTGGTGGCCGATTGACTGGCGAAAGAGGCGTCTGTTGGCGGCGACGCTGACCTGGTTTGCCGCTGTGAGTGTCGCCGCTCCCGCGCTGTGCGACGAGCGAATCGCGCTCCCCGGCGGCGCGGTGCTGACCGAGGTTGACTTCGAGCGTCACGTCACCAGTTTGTTTGGTCGTTCGGGCTGCAACGCGGCCGCATGTCATGGCGCGTTTCAGGGGAAGGGAGGCTTTCGCCTGAGCCTGTTCGGACAATCGCCCGACCTGGATTACGAGTCCGTTTTGGGAACACCGGGCGCGAGTCGTGTGGATTTGCAGTCGCCCGAGGAGAGCCTGCTCTTGCTCAAGCCGTCCGGTCGCGTACCGCACCGTGGAGGGGTGCGATTCTCGGAGGATTCCTGGGAGGATCAGGTGCTGCGGCAGTGGATCGCCACCGGCGCCCGCCGCTCCCCCGGCAGCGGAACGGTGGCAGCTCTGACGGTCGATCCTGTCGAGATTCCACCGCTGAGCATCGGACAAACGGCCTCAATTCGCGTTTTCGCCCAGTTCGCCGACGGCCAGCGGGAGGATGTCACGGCGTTTGCAGAGTTTCGTATTCGTGACGAGACGGTGGCCAAGGCGGGGTCGGCTGGGGCGATCACGGCGCTTTCGCCGGGGGACACGTCGGTGATCGTCTCCTACCGTGGAGCCTTTCTGGGAACGCCGATTCTGGTTCCTTATGTCGCTGATCCACAGCGGGAGGAACCCCAGGCGATTGGCCATTGGATCGATGAGGAGATCTATCCTCGGCTTTCGCATCTCCGTCTGGCTGTTTCTCCTCCGGCGACGGACGCCGAATTCCTGCGCCGCGCGACGCTCGACGTCACTGGAACCGTGCCGACGCCAGACGAGGTCCGGAGCTTTATGGCGGACGCCGATTCCCACAAACGATCAAAGCAGATCGACCGTCTGCTGCGGGATCCTCGCCGGGCGACCCTGTGGGCTGCGAAAATGTGCGACATCACCGCTTGCAACATCGACACTCTGGGACCACCCGAAGCGCTGCGTCCCAAACGAGCCAAAATGTGGCACGATTGGTTCGCCAGACGGTTTGCGGCAAATCTGGGTTATGACCAGATGGTGCAAGGAGTGTTGTGCGCCACCAGCCGCCATGAGCGTCCGCTGGACGCATGGATCGACGATGAGATTGCATTGGAAAGAATGGCGGAGGCCAACTTTGATACGACTTACCATCAACGTCCCGGACTCGATCTTTACTGGCGGCGTGTGGGGCCGCAAGGGCCGCTCCCGGTTGAAGACTTGGCCGAACTGACCGCCACGGCGTTTCTCGGCTTGCGCCTGCATTGCGCCCGTTGTCATCAACATCCGTATGATCGCTGGACGCAGCACGATTTTGCCGGATTCGCCAACATCTTCGCCCGCGTGCAGTTCGGCAGTTCCACCGAACTGCGGGTCGCGGTCAATGAACGGCTGGACGCTCGTCGAACTGCTCGTCGCGAGGGTCGGCAGCTTCCGGAAATGCCCCGCATCCAGGAGGTGTTTCTGAGCCCCAACCCACGACCCCTGGTCGACTCACAGACGTCGACACCGGCTCCCCCCAAAGCCCCGGCCGGGCCGCTGTTGTCGAATGAGCACGATCCCCGCGAGGAACTCTTCCAGTGGATGACCCGCCCCGACAATCCCTATTTTGCAGCCAGTTTTGTCAACCGGGTGTGGGCCAAGTATTTCGGGGCCGGTCTGGTCGAACCGGTCGATGACTTCTCTGCGGCCAATCCCGCGACCCACCCGCGATTGCTCCGGCGGCTGGCTGACGAATTCTCACGCAGTGGGTACGACATCCGAGAGCTGGAACGCCAGATCCTTTCTTCAGCGGCGTATCAGCGATCCGTTCGCCCGGCAGGCAACAATGCCGCCGACCTCCACAATTTTTCACATGCCGCGGTCAGGCCCCTCCTGGCCGAGGTGCTGCTCGACTCGATCAACCAGGCTCTCGAAGCCAGCGACGATTACGGTCCCGACGTGCCGCGTGGAAGCCAGGCGATTGAACTGGCCCCCAATCGATTTACAACTCCCGCGGTCAATGAGCTATTCCGAATTCTGGGACGCGGCGACCGCAAGTCGTTCTGCGAATGCGACCGAGCATCCGGACCCTCGTTACGTCGGACCCTGTTCCTGCTGAGTGATTCGAACGTCGTCAACAAATTGCGCGGAGGAAGACTGGCGCGGCTTGTTGCGGAACAAAATTCCAACGGCGAGATCATTGACGAGTTGTATCTGGCGACGGTGTCTCGCCTGCCGGACGACGACGAGCGGGAATTTGGATTGCAGCATGTCGCCACGAACGACGATCGAACGGTGGGGTTGGCCGACATCGCCTGGGCACTGATCAATTCGCGCGAATTCACGACAAATCACTGAGCGGCATGGCGCCGCGGTGTTGACCGCATTCATTCAGTCCGTGGCCTAAATCCTGTGAGGAGCCTCATCATGTTGCCGCGTGCATTCGAGAAGTCCATCAGGGGGCGTCGCGATTTCCTGCAAGTCGGGTCAGCCGGTCTCTTGGGCCTGTCGCTGGGAGACCTGCTGGGGCGCCAGGCCGCCAGGGGGGCGGAGAACCCTGCGCCGCGAGCCAGAAACGTCATTATGCTCTTCCTGACTGGCGGCCCGGCGACGATTGACATGTGGGACATGAAGCCCGCGGCCCCCGAGACGATTCGCGGCGAATTTCGACCGGTTGACACCTCGGCGCCGGGTGTTCAGATTTGCGAACACCTCCCTCGACTCGCGTCTCAGATGCATCTGGCCACGCTGGTTCGGTCGGCGACCCACACGATTGCGGAACACGGTCAGGGGACCGCCTATGTCATGACCGGGAATCGACCGTCACCTGCCGCCGACTACCCATCATTGGGGGCTTTGTCGGCGGCTTTGCTCAAGGCCAATCGAGGGACGCCGGCCTATATGACGGTCGGCACGGTTCCCTCGTCAGGCGCCGGACATCTGGGAGCGACCCTCAATCCCTTCGAAGTCTCGCTTGCCGACGGTCGGACCGCCAGTCGGATTGGCTTGCCGGAGGGGTTCACGATCACCGACCTGGATCGGCGGCAAGCGGTCCTCGAACGGCTTGACCGGCGCCTGAGCGACCTCGGGTCAGCGCCGCTCTCGCGGCAGTTGCAGTCGATGCAACGGGATGCTCTGGACAGCCTGCGATCCGACAAGATCAACCAGGCACTGGACCTCGAACGCGAACCGGAGCCTATCCGAAAACAGTACGGCCCGACGTTCGCGGGGCGGGGCGCTTTGGCCGCGCGGCGGCTGATCGAGGCGGGGGCTCGCTTCGTCACCATCGGTTTTGGCGACTGGGATACACACCTCAACAACTTCACGCGATTGCGGACGAGTTTGCTCCCGGAACTCGACCAGGCGCTCGGGGCGCTCTTGGCCGATCTCGCGGAACGGGGGCTCCTCGACGAGACCATCGTCTATTGCACGGGAGAATTCGGCAGAACGCCTCATGTCAATGTCTCCGTCGGGCGCGATCACTGGTCGCGAACCATGACCGCTCTCCTCGCAGGCGGAGGATTCCGCCGCGGCTTCGTGTATGGCGCCACGGACGAAACCGGATCTGAGCCGGAACGGCATCCCTGTTCGCCCGACGACGTGAGCGCGTCGATTTTCCGGCAATTGGGCTTCTCGCCGTCACATCATGTGCAGACACGATCCGGTCGCCCGATTTCACTCTTTCAGAACGGGCGCCCATTAGATGAGATCGTAGGTTAAGGGGGGTCTTTCGGTCACTATCGGGGGGAAGTCGGGGTGCCGCATTGTCAATCGCCATCGACGATTGAGCTGTGAATCACGTGGTTGACCGGTGAATATTCGCGAAGCCGGCAACCGTCACATGCTTCTCTAAAATTGGCACTATATCTGAGACCGCGGGAAGCATGGTTGGAATGATCAGGTCGGCCGATTGCTACGACCCGATCCGCCCCCAGACTTGAAACACGCGCGGACCTCCCAGGACTGTGTGTGGATCCTCGGCGAAGGCGTAGAGTTGGTCGATTGTTTTGCGGAGTTCTGCTTCGCTCGCCAGGCCATCATGCAGCACCGCGTCAGCGATTGATTCCAGGGTGACGCAGATGAGCCGCTTGATGCCTCCCTGAAGAGCCGCCGGGTGGACCAGCCGCATCTGTACGTCGGTCACTCCCGCCGCGCGGAGCAATCCGGGGAGCCGCGGACCGATGTTGGGATCGGCGCCGCGGTTTTGCACGACCTGCGTGTAGAGTTCGACCGACCGATCGAGGGCGCGGCATCCCGGTTCGGCAAAGTGCCCGCGGAAATCAATGTCTTCAAGAATGATCGTACCTCCCGGCCGGAGGTGCGGGCGGACGGCGGTTAGCAACGCAGCCGGGGCGGCGAGGTGCGTCAGAAGAAACCTGGCGTACGCGACGTCGAATCGCTCGTTGGGTTGCCAGGTCATCACATCGCGGGCTTCAAACGTCACGTTGGCGATTTGCTGCTCTTCGGCCTCCTGCCGCGCCAATTTGAGTTGTACTTCATCGCGGTCGATTCCCAGCACGTGACCGGCGGCTCCCACTCGGCGAGCAAGCTTAACTGTCACGTCTCCCCCGCCACAGCCCAGGTCCAAGCAGCGACTCCCGCGCGAAATTCCGACCTCCGTCAACAGTCTGCTTGTAGCAGTACCCATCACCTCTGAGACCAGGTGGAGCCTCTCGCGGGCGGGTGCTCCTCCCCGAATCACGTAGTCGTTATTGGCCATAGTTCTTGACGCCGCGATTTTGAGAGGGGTTCCTTGAACGAATACTGGGAGCGTTTTGGAGTCAGTCTCGTGACGTGTTCGCTGCGCGAAATCGGACGTAATCGATCAACAGCCGCTGGTATTGCGGGGAGTTTCCAGCCCCCCACCCTTTGTCCCCCACCTTCCCCTGGATCGACGCGAGGCAGGGATAGCCGATCTTGCTGATTTGCTTGCCGAAGACTTGTTCCGTGTCCAGCAGTTTTGAAAATGTCCAGGGGTCGCGCTCGCGGGCCTTGAATCCAACCCGCACGTGGGAGGGGTCGGGAATTTGCACAAGCATGGAGAGCGGTTTGGCGGTCAACAGCGCCTGGGGGAGCGGCTTTTCGAATTCGATGTTCATGAGCGCGCTCGTGGCGATCTTCTTGGGGTCGTAGCCGAAGGAGTTGATATACGACCGCCCTTCACCCGGAATGTTCTGCACTCCCGGTCCCCAACCCTGTCCCAGGTTCTTCCCGTCGCTGTCGTACAAATTGAATGTCCACCACAGATTCCAGGGAATCGTGTCGTCGGAAACGATGAACGACGTTTCGAATTCCAATGGGGGCGTGTGCCGCGCCAGATCAATGCCGTCTCCCGACAGGATCGGGCACATCGCCCAGCCTCCGTTCATTCCCAGCAGCGTCACCGTCAAATAACCGGGATTCGAATACGTTTCCGTCAGTCCGCTTCCTTCCAGGTAGAACTTCTGATCAGCCAGGAAACCGGGCACATTGAACTCTTCCGACAGGTGATCGAAATTCTCCGGACCGTTGCCGTAGAACACGGCGTAATCGACGAAATACTCGAATTGCGGATCGGGGGGATCGATTTTGAAGTTCTGCTCCAGCTCTTTGACGACCTGGGAATCGGCGTCGGTCGGTTTCGAAATCAGCGGGAGGCGCTGCTTGAAGCTCTTGAGCCATTCCGGAGGTTCGGACAGTTCCAGTTCCTTGGCCAGGACGTCGGGAATCCAACGGTCCAGCGACACGATCGGTCCGATCTCCCAGATGCCGGTGATCTTTCCGAACTTGGAGACGTCGATGTTGCGCATCCGCCAGCCGGCGTGCAGTCCCGAACCAACGCCAACCTGCAGCAGCCGATCATTCACCAGGCTGACGCGGAACCGGAGCGCCGACTCGGCCGGTCCCCCCACTTTGGACCAGGAGCCGGAAATCGACCCTTCGAATCCCAGCCAAGTGTAGTTCATTTTCCAGTTGCCATTGGCGGCTGGCGCCAGATCCCCCCGGCAGTAGACCAGGTACGCCTCGGGAGAGGGGTCAAATTGGTTGAGCGGGGTGCCCTTCACCCGTGGCAGCCCCTGCCGATAGTTCTCGCCGACGCTCCCCAAGTGGACGACGAACAACTGCAAGAGGTGGGTGTCGGGGGGGAGTTGCATCCGGTCGGCCGGCCAGGTTGCAGGATCGGAGAACGTCACCGCCAAATTCAAACCGACGGCGTAGTTGATCTGCTTCTCGCTGATTCCCTTCATCGCCTGGTAGTTCTGCACGAACCCCAGGTGAAACTCCCAGGGGAGGGGGTAGTCGTCGATCCGAATCGGCTGATCGAGTACCCCTTTGACGTCGGCTCCTTTTCCCGCCTCCCACAGCGTGACGACTCCCGGATGTTCGTCAGTCGACAGGCTGGCGATGTTCTGCTTGGGGACGAATTGCCACGGAGCGGTGTTCCCCGCCTTGTCTAAAAAGTGTTGGCTCAGCGTGCGGATGTCCTTCCGCGGCGGCGCGGCATCGACGCCCTGGGAGGCGAGTGCCGCAGCCCACAGCCAGGTTGCGGCGCCGAGGGGGACAAACAGCGTACGGACAGGCATAGCGACTCTCCTGAATTGTGCGCGAACGACCCGAGACGCTTCTCGTGTCAGCCGTCCGCATGATACACGGAGGCGGAGTTCTGGCGACACTGGAGTTGAATCAATGACAAACGCGGAAACGATTTGTTGCCACGGAATTCTTCGCGGAAAGACGATCGAGCTTGACCTGGCGCCTGGCCTGCCGGATGGTCAAGGGGTGACGGTAGAAATTCGTCTCGCAGCACCAGGTGACGGGATTCGGGCCTCTGCTGGGGCTTGGGCCGATGCGGGGCCGGAACTTGACACGTGGCTGAAGCGAATGGATGACGCTCGACACGCTGGGCGCAGCGTCATCCAGCCATGAGCTACCTCCTCGACACCGATACCCTTTCAGCCCACCTGCGTGGAAATGGTGTCGTCACAAACCGCTTTCTTCAATATGGCGGCAGGTTGTATCTGTCCGTTGTGACACTGGCTGAGTTGAAGGTTTGGGTGCTTCGAAAGCAAACGCCGGTACGATTTCGGCAAGGACTTGAACTGCTTTTGCGAGATCTGGTTGTTTTAGCAGTCGATGAAATTGTGGCCGATCGCGCCGGGGAAGTCGGCGCAGAGTTGTACGATCGAGGATCGTCTCTGGCGACGCCAGATTTATTGATCGCCGCCACGGCGCTGGTCCACAATTTGGCCGTGGTAACACACAACGTGCAGCATTTGAGAATTCTTGCCAGACGGAATTGGTCAGCGGGATCTTCATCGTGCCAAGCTCCGTGCGATGAGTGAGCCTCTCGCCTTCAACGCGTATCGTTCGTATTCGCGAACAGTGGGTCGGGAGGGCGAGGCGGATAGGGTGTGATCGAGTTCTCTGATTGACTTTTCGGAGGGAGTTGACGAACGTCACTGGCAGGGCGTCCGACTGCCTCCCCTGGCGGTCGCCGCAGAACGGGACGATCCAGGTGAACCGGGAGTTGTGCCATGTGGACGAATGCATCTGGTGAAATTCGACCGGCGATTACCAGCACATTACGAAAACGACCGCGACTGGCGAGCTCAGCCAGGGGGGACCAGTCGGGCATCTTGGCCGTTCGGGATGGCTGGCGGCCGCGAGTCCCCCATTTGTTGGGCCTCTTGATTGTGGGGCTGATGGTTTTCCTGGAATTCGCAACGCCACGAATGGGATTCGCGGAGGCGCCCAACCCGAGTGGTCAGGGGGCCGTCAAGACCTCGCAGAAGGACGAGACGGCGGGTGAACCAACGCCGCGAGATGCCTCCGGGCGGCTCGTGATCAATGGAACCGTTGTCGACGAAAGCGGAGCTCCGGTCCCCAAGGCCCGGGTGCGGTTGCATTCCTATCAGCGGCAGCCGGCCACATCGCTGGCAGATGCGCAAGGGCGCTTTCAGTTCCCCGTCGTTGAGTTGCCGACGGCAAGGTATCTCACGTTTGTGGCCGAGAACCTGAAAGACCGCGCGAAGGGGTCCGTGACCATTCTTGAAGAGGGTACGCTGGACCTGACTGCGCCGATACAGATCGTGGTCAAACCGCCGCGAGACCTGACGGTGGAGGTACACGATCATGCCGGAGCCCCAGTCGAGGGGGCGCTGATCGAGATTTCGACGCTGCTGCACTTCATCGACGAAGGTCGCACCGGTTCGGACGGGACGCTTCAATTCAACCTGCCAGGCGATGCCGACATCGGCACGGTCCTGGCGCTCAAATCAGGCGTTGGTTTCGATTACTGGAACCGCGTCGATCAGAAAAATGGCCCGCGGGCAATTCCCGAGAAACTGACGTTCACGCTCAACGGGGCTTGCAAGGTGCGGATCCACGCCTTGGACAGTCAGGGGAGCCCGGTCCCGGCGATTCGCGTTGTCCCCTGGACGGTTTCGAAACCGGGGCAAACCGATTACGCAAATCTGAGCGGCTTTTTCTCGGAGTTCGAGCGCGTCCAGACAGACGCGAACGGAATAGCCACGATCGACTGGCTCCCTCGTGAGTTTGCGAACCGCATCACGTTCCTGGCGAGATCCGATGACTATCATCTCCCCTCTGCTCCGTCGTTTGAAGCCAATGCCAACGGTGATGTCGTTGATCTGGAAATGCAGTTGCTGCGGTCAACAGAAATCTCCGGCACTGTCCGTACTGCCGACGGTAAGCCGGCGGCGGGGATTGTCCTCCAGGCCGAAGGCCGGGGGCAAACGAATCATTACTACCGCGATCTGACACGGACGAACGCCGAAGGGGAGTTTACCTTTCGGGCCTATCCCGACCAATCGTATCTCATCTCGGTCGTCGATGAGAATTGGGCCGCGCAAAGCGCCACGATCCCGGAGTTGTCCGAAGACCAGCCGGTGAACGGGTTGGAGTTGAAACTTGGTCGCGGGACCATAGTCCGCGGAGTGGCCACGACCGCCGACGGGCGCGCTCAGGCGAACGCAACGGTGACATTGATTCAGTCCGCGACCATGTCCGTTCCGGACAGGACTGCGCAGCTCGTCCGGTGGGCCAGGACCGATGCGCAGGGACGCTATCACTTTCGCATCGGCCCAGGCACTTACGAACTATTCAGCCCTGGGCACAAGGAGCAAGTCCCGCTGAAAATCGAACGACAGCCCGAAGTGGTCCAGGATTTTCGAGCGAAAGAGTGACTGGTGGCGGACGTTCGCGAGACGCAGCTTGGGAGCGACGTTGAATGTTGAAGGCGGAGCGACGCACGCGGCAGATTTGGAATTCTGCCCCACGTAAGTAGGGTGGATTTTCAATCTGCCCGTTTCTTTTTGCTCAATACTCGACGCGCTGCTACAATGTCGATTGGTCGTTATCGATTCTTCTCTGTCACATGCGGCACGGATTGGATTGTGATTTTGAGCCAGTTTCGGCGAAGATGCAATCGCGGAAACGACTGCTACGGAGATTTCGGTTCCATGTCGTCGGCACACAATCAGAGTCCCGTTTCTCATCCGAAAATGGCCTTGCTCGATCTTGACCTGGCAGCGGTGAGGCAGTTGTCGATCTCCGAGCGCGGGCGCATGATTGAGTCGGCTTGCCGCACGGCTGCTGCAATCCTGGCTGGTCGCCGTCGGAGCGGGTTGCCTGACGAAGTCCCCGCTCCCTGGCCGGCATCGACATGGGAATTCCTCAAGAGACATGCCCGAGTCCATCGAGAATCCTGACGCCGCTGCCGTCGCCATCGAATTGGCGAAGGCTCTGGACGCACACCACCAGGAGTATGCGTTTGGCGGCGCGATCGCGCTGGGCTATTGGGCCGCACCGCGCGGCACGGTCGACGTGGATGTGACTTTGTTCATCTCCCCCGACAAGCCCTCCGCATGCGTCTGGTTGCTGCAGGATCTTGGGTGTCAATTGACGCCGGCCGAGACCACGGCGTCAATCCGGGAACACGGCTTTTGCCGCGTCGAGTATGGTGGGGTACGGGTGGACGTTTTTCTGCCCACGATTGAGTTCTACGACGTGGCCCGTAGCCGACGTCGAGTCGTCACGCTCGGTGAGCAACCGATTCAGGTTTGGGATGCTGAGTCGTTGGTCGTCTTCAAGTTGATGTTTTTCCGTCGCAAGGATCTTGCGGACATCGAGCAGATTCTGCGCACACGACGCGAGTCGCTGGATTGCCAGTGGATCGAAGGACACCTCGTGCAGCTCTTCGGCCGGCATGATCCGCGCGTGATGCAGTGGCAGGAGCTTCGAAAGGAGGTTGGACTCTGAGGCTTACGGGATGCAGGGAGCTTGGAATAGTCGGCGGCCATCGGATCAGTCTACCTCAATTGTTCAGAATCACGGATGAGCGGGTGGAATCCAAGTGCCAGTCGGACAGATTCAGGTTTGCAGGCGACGTCCCAGGGGCAAGACTGGGCCGCTTACGTGTGAAACACACGAAAAAGTTCACGCCCGCTGAGCGAGACACCAAATGGGGTTTCTTTCATGGCAATCGGCGGTGGCATTTCCAGCAGTCCATACGAACCGACGACCTGAGCGCCCTCACGATGGGCGTCTCCCGCTTCTTGGTGAACTACTCCAGCCATGTCTAATGACCAGACGCAAACCCATTGGCTCGTATCGGCTCTGGCCCAGACGCACTCGTAGGTGCAGCATTCGTTGTAACAGACAATCTGATCGATTCGTTTCGCGGCGCGATTCTTGT
This sequence comes from Planctomycetales bacterium, assembly GCA_046152955.1. Taxonomy (GTDB): domain Bacteria; phylum Planctomycetota; class Planctomycetia; order Planctomycetales; family Planctomycetaceae; genus SIAF01. The sequence continues at coordinate 38,220 of JBJXGA010000066.1, forward strand.
CCAGCAACTCAATAAACGCACGCATCTGGGCCGGAGTGCTGCCGATCGTGTCGGGCCCCGTTTGATCACTGTCGAACTGATTTGGACAGAAAACGGTCCATCGCACACCAATCGGATTCAGAAACACATGGTAGAGTGCGGCGTGGAATCCTCGAACCCACCGGAGGAGCTCATTTCGGGCCATGCTATCTGACCATGCGACTCCCAAGCTGAGCCTGTCTGTTGCACTGCCGGACGCTTCATGTTCGGATGTTGCAACTTGGCGGCCTTCCCGATTCAGGATTCTGAACAGCAATCGAGCGTCGCTGCCGCGCGGCGATTCACGGGTGCGGCAGGAGACATGACAGGGTACGAGCAGCGGCGGGGTTCGATCCTTCGTGTCGAACAACACCCGCGGCGGAATGTGGTCTAGAATCCAATCGGGTTCCTTTTCACGGGGAATCCGCTGTTTTCCGCACAGGTAGCAGAATGGGAGTCGCTGCAAGGGTCTGAAGTCTTGCTGCGTCCTGATTCTGATTGGGAATATTCGAGGTCCGGCGCACATCAAACTACTTTAACGCCCACCAGTCAAACAGTGAATTCCGACTCTTCGGTGGCGCCGGTTCAAGTCCGGATTCTGCGGCCTTCATGCAAACCGTCGACGCTGACCCCACTGCTCTGCATCGGTGCGAATGCAGGGGGGCGCAATCTGAGTGTGAGTTCTTTGTCCCACCCGAATCGATCGGTTTCGCTCTGTAACCAGCCATGAGCCTGGATTATTTCGCGTTCCGTCGCCCCGTGTTTGCCATTCCCGCCGCAACTCTTTCTCCCCTTGCTGGCTCACCCCCGCCAGGTCGTTACAATAGGTTTCTGCCCTCCACAATCCGAATCGAGCCTGGGCCTGCGACTCGATGGGGAGACTCTCTGAGTCTGTCTGGTCGCATGGCTTCCTCCCGCCTGATGGATCCTGCCTGATGAATCGTTTGAATTCCTCCACACGGTTTGCGACGGCGGCCCTTCTTCTGCCGTTGTTGCTGTTGGCCTCGCTCCCGGTTTTGGCCCAAGCTCCCTCCGACTGGAAGCCGGTCAAAGTCCCCGATGTCTGGAAGAATCCTCCCGCGGGAATCGACAATCTCTCGTGGTATCGGGGGTTCCTCCAGGCGCCTGCAGACTGGAAGGGGCAGGATCTGGAACTGTTTGTGGAGCCGGTCGACGCGGCGCACGAGGTGTACTTCAATGGGAAGAAAGTCGGCGGGGCGGGGGAGTTTCCCCCCTTCTTCCGCAGCGGCCTGGGGGGAGCCGATCGGTTTTTCATTCCCGCTGACGCGCTGCGGCTGGACGCCCCGAATGTGGTTGCCATCCGCGTTTACAATCTGGAGGGGCGCACTGGCTTCAATGTGGCGGCCCCCGTCCTGTTCGCCGGAGAACAGGCGATCCGCATGCAGGGGGACTGGCAGTTTCGTCCTGGCGACAACGCGGCCTGGGGGAAATTCGACGGAGAGAATCCTCCCGAAGGAACGGCTCTGTTTGCCAAGGTCGAGAGCGCGGCAGAAGTCGCCAAGGCGCTCAAGAAACTCGACGACGCCGGTCCGCAGACTCCGGGTGAGGCGCTCCGCCAGTTCACGCTCCCTGACGACCTGGAGATCGAACTGGTTCTCAGCGAGCCGGAAGTGCGGCAGCCGCTGAGCATCAAGTGGGACGCGCGGGGTCGGCTGTGGGTCAATCAGTTCATCCAGTATCCCGATCCGGCCGGGCTGAAAATGGTGAGCCGCGATAAATTCCTGCGCTCGGTCTATGACAAAGTCCCCCCCCCTCCCCCGCATCACTTCCCAGGGCAGGACCGAATCTCGTTTCACGAGGACACCGATGGGGATGGCCGGTTCGACAAGCATGGGGTGTTCGTCGAAGGGCTCAGCCTGACGTCGTCGTTCGCGTTCGACCAGGAGGGCTTGTGGGTCTTGCAGCCGCCGTACCTGCTGTTCTTTCCCGACAAGAACCACGACGACGTCCCGGATGGGGATCCGGTGGTCCATCTGGAAGGGTTTGGGATGGAAGACTCGCACTCCATCGCCAACAGTCTGCGGTGGGGGCCTGACGGCTGGTTGTATGGCGCGCAGGGGAGCACGGTGACGGGGGACATCCGCCGCCCCGGCGACAAGACCGCGGTACATTCGCTCGGTCAACTCATCTGGCGGTATCACCCGCCGACCCGGCGATACGAGATCTTCGCCGAAGGGGGAGGAAACGCGTTTGGAGTCGAAATCGATTCGCACGGGAGGATTTTCTCGGGGCACAATGGAGGAAACACGCGCGGCTTTCACTATGTCCAGGGGGGGTATTACCGCAAAGGATTCGAGAAGCACGGGGCGCTGTCGAATCCGTACGCTTTTGGGTTCTTCGAGAACATGGCGCACGCCGACGTGCCGCGGTTCACGCATACGTTTGTGATCTATGAAGCAGCGGCGAGCCAGCCCCGCGGCTTTGCGCTCCCGGAGAAGTATCAGGGGAACCTGTTTGGCATCGGCCCGTTGCAGGGGCACGTCGTGCGGAGCGAAGTGTCCCCAGATCGGTCGTCGCTCAAGACCAAAGACCTGGACCATCCCGTCACGACCAAGGACACCTGGTTCCGCCCGGTGGACATTGAACAGGGGCCTGACGGAGCACTGTATGTCTGCGACCTGTATGAACAGCGGATCGACCATGCCAGCCACTATCAGGGGCGGATCGACCGGGAACGGGGACGGATCTGGCGGCTGCAAGGAAAAGGGGGCAGGCTGCTTCCCCGTTTTGATCTGGCGCGGGCCACGACGCCGGAGTTGGTCGCGCGGCTGGCGGATCCCAATCGCTGGTTTCGTCAAACGGCCTTGATGGTCCTCTCGTGGCGACGCCCGGCAGATGCGGCCAAGGAGCTCTTGCGCCGCCTGCGGCAGGGAGATGCCGACTTTGCGGAGAACTATCTCTGGGCGCTGTACCAGATTGACGAATTGCCGGAAGATGTGGCGCTGGAGTTGATGGGGCATCCCAACCCCTACGTCCGGCTTTGGACCGTCCGGGTATTGTGCGACGAAAACAAAGTCTCCAGCCAGGTGGCGGAAAAGCTCAATGACCTGGCAAAGCACGAAACGCAGGTGGAAGTGCGAAGCCAGTTGGCCGCGTCGCTGCGGCGGCTTTCGACCCCCGAGGCACTGCCGATTCTGGCGACGATGCTGACGCACGATGCGGATGCTGCCGACATTCACATTCCCCTGCTTGTGTGGTGGGCCATCGAGGTCCGCGCTGAGAAGGACCGCGAACCGTTGGTAGGAATGCTGGCCGAGCCGAAGTTGTGGCGACTGGCGCTGGTCCGTCAGCACTTGATGGAACGTTTGATGCGCCGCTGGGCTTCGGCCGGAACGCAAGCGGACCTCCTCGCCTGTGCCAAACTGCTGGCAGCCAGCCCCGACCCGGAAGCGGCAAAACTGCTTCTGGCCGGTTTTGAAAAAGCGTTCGAAGGGAGGCCGCTGGTGGGGCTTCCTGACGAATTGGTGGCCGCGATCTCCAAAGTCGGGGGAGGGTCGCTCGCCCTGCGATTGCGCCAGGGGGAGTCTGCGGCGCTTCAGGAAGCGTTGCGGATCGTGGCGGACGAACAGAGTCCGCGGCCAGATCGGCTGAGGCTCGTGCAGATTCTGGCGGACATTCATCCGGCACCGGCGGTGGAGGTGCTGCTGGCCACGCTGCGCCAGACTGGCGATGCCGAATTGCAAGGGGCCGTGCTGGGCGCCTTGCAGGGTTACGAGTTGCCGCGGATTGGCGAAACAGTCATCGAACAATTGGCTCGCCTCCCGGAAGAATCGCGTCCCGTGGCGCTGAGCCTGCTGGCGAGCCGCAAAAGTTGGGCTCGGACGCTGCTGGAAGCGATCGACGCCGGTCGCGTCCTTCCCCGTACCGTTCCCGTGGAGGTCGTGCAGCGGATTTTGTTCCAGCGCGACGAGGAAAATGCCGCACTCGTCGAGAAGCACTTTGGCAGCGTTCAAGGGGCCACGACTGCTCAAATGTTGGCACAGGTGGAGTCGCTCAAACAGGTGCTCGCCGTCGGCACCGGCAACCCGTACAACGGCCGCAAGCTGTACCTGTCCAGTTGCGGCAAGTGCCACGTGCTGTTCGGCGAAGGGGGCCGGATCGGCCCCGATCTTTCCAGTTACAAACGGGACGACGTTCACACGATGCTGGTCAACGTGGTCAATCCGAGCGCCCAGATTCGCGAAGGGTTTGAGAACTACGTGGTGATCACGCAGGATGGCCGCACGCTCACTGGTTTCATTGCCGACCAGGACGCCCGGGTCGTGGTCCTCAAAGGCAGCGACGGCCAAAGCACGGTGATTCCCCGGACCAACATCGACGAACTGTCCGCCAGCCCGCAATCGCTGATGCCCGAAGGGGTCTTGAAGGATTTTTCCGATCAACAAGTCCGCGATTTGTTCGCGTATTTGCGGTCGACGCAGCCCCTGGCCACGAAGTAGGGTGGGACCAGCCAGCCGAGACAACGCCAGAACGGCAACCAGAGCGTTGTTCAATCCCGGCAGCCCAAGCGCAGACAAAGCGGCTGGCGCAGGCCCACCATTCACGCCGGCGGTGTACGCGGATGGTGGGCCGGCGCTCGCGGCGCCGGTTCGTGCAGAGGGCGGGTTTTGTGTCGTGCGTTGTGTTTTTTTCGGCGAGCTGGTCCCACCCTACGGCGCGCTACTTTGAGATTTTCCACACGCGGAGGGTGCGATCGTCGCCACCGGTGGCGAGGCGCTGGCCGTCGGGGGAGAAGCGAACGCTCCAGCCGCCGCGGTGGAGCCGTTGCCTGGCCTTGCCGGTCGGCACGTCATACAGCGTTACCGAGTGATCGCCGCGACCCACCGCCAGGGTCTTGCCGTCGGGAGAGAAAGCCGCTTCGTAGACTACGGCGCCGGCGCCGGGAATCGTCTGTTCCGCCCGACCGGTGGCAGTGTCCCACAAGATCACCTCGCCATCGAACGCGCCACTGGCCGCCACAGTGGCGTCGCCAGAGATCGCCACGGCGGTCACACCGAACTGGTGACCGGACAGCGTCTGCGCGACACCCCCGGTTTCAAAATCCCACAGCTTGGCGGTTTTGTCGGTCGATCCACTGATGACTGTCGATTTGCCACGGACCGTTGTCGAGGCCGCGGCCCAGACGGCGCTCCCATGCCCGACGAAATACCCCTCCAGTCGCCCCTGAGGGAGATTCCACACCCGCAGGCGACTGTCATTGCTGGAGGCAATCACTGTCCGCTCATCGCCAAGCACTCCCAGGGAATACACCCCCTGGTCGTCTGTCAGAGTCTTTTGCAATTCGCCCGAAGCGGCGTCCCAGACTCGAATCGTGTTGTCAAAACCGCTGGTGAGGAGTTGCTTGCCGTCGCGCGTGAACGAGACCGATCGGACCAGGCCGGTATGCCCGCGCAGGGTCAGCGTCAGATCGCCGGTCGTCGCATTCCAGACTTTAGCCAGCATGTCTTCACTCGTCGTGGCAATCGACTTGCCATCGGGGGAGAAGACGGTCGCCCAGACCACACCCTGGTGAGCGGGAATCGTCCACACCGGGGCGGCCGCGTCAAGGGGCGCCCGGTGGTCCTGAGAGTCGTGCGAAGAGTGTTCCGGCCCTGGGGCGGCCTGTCGGGCGGTTGCCAATTCACGCACGCGCTGGAGCGTCGCTGTCGAGGGGGCCGGTTCCTTCAACAGTTCTTCCAGAAGCGACTCCAGGTCGGTTGGGCTGGCATCCGGCGCATCCAAAGGACGCACTGATTGCAGAATTCCGGCGCGATCGATCAGCGCCACACGGGGCAACGGCGAGCCTCCGAACTGTTCGATGAGAGTCGACGCGGGTTTGAGGAGTCCGATGCGGTAGTTGATACCTCGCGCCTTCGCCATCTCCGCCACAGCCTGTCGCTGCTGATCGAGGGGCACGTCAGGCGCAATCGACAGGTCTTCGGCAGCAGCGTCCCAAACCCAGCCGGCGGCACGTGCCAGCGAGGCGATCACCAATCCCTGTTCCCCAAAGCGCTGCTGCCAGGCGTTGGCTTCCTCGGGCAGCGTCGGCGGAGATTCGAGCGGCTCCGCGGGCAGGAGCAACAAGACCACCTTGCCCAACGTTTCGGCCGCTTCCATCGGCGGGCCGTTGACCCAGGCATCGGCCTGCAGCAGGAGCGCGGGATAACCCACGGGCGACGGCTTCGTCATCGGTCCCCCACCAGGGCGGCTGGCCTGAGCATTGGCCAGCGCGTTACTGGCGGCGTTGCGAGTGTTCGGGTTGCCGGCGGCCGCCAGTTTGCGCAACAGCGCCAGACTGGCCGGATCATTGGCCCATTGGCGATTGAGGATGACCATCTGGCCAAATTGATAGTCGTCCGCGACGAGCCGTTTCTCCAGCGCGGCCAGCCCTTTGCGCGTTCCCATCTGGATCAAACCTTCGGCGGCGGGCAGGCAGCTCTGCTGATTTTCCAGGTATTTCTCCAGGATCGGGATTGCCTTCTCATAGCGCGACCGTCCCAGCGCGACCAGCAGGGGATTGGCCTCATAGGTCCGATTCGCCGCTTCCATTTGCTTCAATTCCGCGATGGCGTCGTCGAGGGCGGAGGGGGCCTTGAGGAGCAACAGAGCTTCAAAGATCGCCATTCGCAAGTCAGAGGGGAAATTCTGCTGCGGCAATGCAAGCATCTCTTTGAGCGGCGCAATCGCCTTTTTGTCTCCCAGTTTTCCCAGCGCGCGGGGGAGCTCCACCATGCCGTAGTTTCGATTTCCAAATTGGAGTGCCTGGAGCAGCGGTTCCACCGCCCGCGTGTCGCCGATTTCACCCAGCGTCCGCCCCGCCAGTCCCACCTGGTAGTTGTCATTCACCTTCAGCCGCGTGATCAACAGCGGAACCGCCGAGCGATCTTTGGCCTTTCCCAGCTCCTGATAGTCAGAATCCTGCAGAAAGCCGCCGTCGAGTTTCGCCAGGGCGGCGGCGACCGGCGTCAGTTCGCCCAGGGTTTTGAGAGCGTCAATGGCAATCGTCTTGAGCTGTTGATCTCCCGTCGTCTGAAGCTGCTGGAGTTTGGGGATGGCAGCTTTGGCCTGCAGGGTGCCAGCGCTCGCGGCGGCGGCGTACTTGACCCCCAGAGAGGAATCGTCGAGCAATTTGACCAATTCGCGGCGAATGGTGTCATTGGGAAAAGCACTGGCTGACTGCGCGGCGGTCGTCCGGACCGATTCGTTGGCATCTTGCATCCCCTGCACCAGAGCGCGGGTGTCGATCGAGTCGTCCTGGCGCATTTGCGCGGGGGCGTTGGGCCCGCCCAGCGCCGTCAGTGCTGCCGAGCGCACGCCGACTTCCGCGTCGGCCGCAGATTTGGTGAGCGCTTCGACGACCCCGCTCTCAGCCAAGTGTTGCAACAGGGCGCGGGCGGCAGCGGCGCGGATGTCGGCGGTCTCGGCCCCCAGATGCTTGATGAGCGCGGCGCCGCTGTCGGGGCGCCGACCCAACACCGTCATGACAGCCGCCGATTCAGAGTCATGTTGCGGCCATTGGCCATACCCAAAAAACCCCTGGAATCCCCACCCCTGATTGGCGCTCATGGTTCCCTCTGTGGAGACGACAGGCGTGTTCCCCTGATTGAAAAGCTGGTACGTTTGCTGTTGCAACTGCTGCGTCGCCAGGCCATCCACCAGGCACTGCCCCTCTTTCATGACCAGCACGCCCCCCCGATCGCCAGGAGGAATCGTCTGCAGCGATTCCAGCAATTTGGTGACATTCAGGGCGTTTAATCGCGAGCCGAGTTCAACCACCTGGACCGAAGGATCAATCTTGGAGGGGCGGACTTTGGCTCCCAGGGCGGCAATCTCGGCTTCCTTCAGATCCAGACGAATGGGATGGCGGCCCACTTTGCCGGAGAGCACCCAGGTTTTGCCTGCCATCGCTCCCGGTTGGTAAAACTCCTGCATGAAGGACGAGATATTGAAGGCGATCCAGCCCGCCGCCGTTTCCCCTGGAGGAAGCGTTCCATCTTTGAGGTAGCTCAGTTGGCCCGGTTGCAATTGCATGCGCATCGACGGGTCGCCATAGACGGGCTGGTAATAGGGATTGGCGGCGTTGTGGGGAACCTGCGGCAGTGCGGCATCATTGGCGAGTAACTCGATTTCAGCCACTTTGAAATCGAGCGGTTCACTGGTCTCGTTGCTCAGCGCCAACTTCATGAACATCGAACTTTGCGGACCCCCATAACCCATGGGGAATTGCGTCAGGTCCACCGTCAATCGGACGGGAATCAGCTCGTCGGGTGCGATCGCATCGTCAGTGAGTTCCCCCTCCACCAGAATCTTGACCGCATTGGCCAAAACCCATCCGGTGCGCTGCTTATCCCCTTTGCCGATGCGAATGGCAATCCAGGAGCCGTCGATCTTCATGACGCGAAATTTCTGGCCTTTTTTGACTGTGCCGACGACCTCTTTTCCGACTTTGACTTTGGCCGATTTGGCAGTGACCTCGACCTGCGTTTCGGCAGCCCGAGCGGAGACTGTCCAGAAGAGCGAGAAACAGCAGGTGTAAACCAAGCGACGGGCGCGCATGGAGCGTTCCTGAAATGGGGGAAATAGGCATCGAGATTCGTCTCGCCGGGCCAGCGCGATTGCACCGGGGGGCGGCGAGCGGGATTCAACATCCCCTGTCAGTCTATCGACCCGGCAAAGGGGGGCAAGGATCGTGCTGCAAAAAATCCGAGACCGGCGCATGGCTCAGCGTGGCCGCTGGCTGCCACCAAAGGAGAATTGAACAGAAGCACACAGCGCGACCTGAAGCCGTAACCAAACGGAAAAACTGAACAGGAGGATCCAGCGCGGCCTGGGGCCGCGACCAAAAACGGAAGAATTGGACAGAATGGTGCAGAGGACACAGAGAAACTTCGACAGTGGTTGGCCAAACGATTCCGACTCGATCGCTGGCGGGCGGCATCATTTGGGATCCATGCGGCCCCAAGCCGTGTGCTCTCTGCGATCGCTGCGTGCTCCTGTTCCTTCTTCTTTCGCCATGAAAAGAATTCTCATGTCACGAAAACCTTCGCACCGCAATAAGATGTTGCTGGATTGCGGCACAGAGACGGTCATTTCAGGATGACCGCCTCGAACTCTGACGAGACGGACCCCGCGGCTATCTGCGCCTTGCGCGCCGCGAGTTGTCCCGTATCGCGGGCGATCGTCAAGGTGTAATTGTCCATGTCCAGGCAATTGTCGTCGGTGCCAAACGGGTCTTCGATTTCAACGCTCGCCTCCTCCATGCCGAACAACCCCAGCGACACGATCCCGACCAGAAACGGCGTCCACCAGCCGATCCGATCGCAGACGGAAATCGGCAGCGTCGCGAGATACACCAGGATCAACTGCTTGACCATCACGGCATAAACGAAGGGGAGCGGCGTTTTCAGGATTTTTTCGCAACCTCCCTGGGAATCGACCATCCGCGACAGCTCAACCTCCAGGTGCCGCACCATTTGCGAACTGAGCTGGCCATTACGGTGATTGCGCCCGATCCAGGCAGAAATGGCGGCGGCGACCCCGGTGGGAGGGTTGCCGAAATGAGAAACCTCGTGGCACAGGCTCTCCGGGAGAAAAACGTCTGCTTCCTCGGTGTCCGCGTTCCCCTGCAACGATCGGCGCACGCAGATCACGTAGCCGGTTACCAGGTTGGCTAGTTCCATCCCGGTGTCGGTGTATTCGACGCCTGCTCGGACCAGATTGCGGCTGGAATTGATCAATTGCCCCCAATGCGACCGCCCCTCCCAGAAACGACTGTTGGAAGCATTCATCCGAAACACGATGAGGAACCCGAGCAACGAGCCCAGCACGGCGTGCCCCGTGGGATCCAGTCCGACAAATTGTTGGATCCAACCATAATGTTCCCCCCCCTGATATGCCGCCTGCACGAGGCAGGCAAATAGCGTCAGCATCAAGATTCTTGCCGACGCCCGTTTGAGGGCCGTCCCCCGGAACGAGAAGACTGTGCTGCGCCAATTGAAACGATCGTATTGGATCATTGTTGCAACGAATTCGCGGGTGAATCTGATTCCGAACGCGCACTGGCTCGTTTCGGCCGTGTCCAACCCGCGAGGCAAACGAGCACAGGACGACAACCAGTCGAGGGGCATTCTAGCGGACGACCGGTAAGCATTCGACTGAGATGACCGATCGTTTTTCGTTTGCGGCAGGGCGTTCGCCACGTCCGGGAGGCACGACGGGGAGGTTCCCCGTCTTTCGACCGTCGTCGCGATACTGGCTGGCGGGAGATTGGCCGCGCCACGAATGCGGAATCGATTCCTGCGGTATGACATTCCTCCGCGGCCTGACGGCGACCCCGACGCATGACATGGCAGGCGCGTCTCGGGGCGGGTACAGTGATAGGTGAGAGGCCGGCCGCCGGGCGCTTGGCCTTTGGTCTGCATCTTCCGCGCTTCAGATTGTTTTGGATTCCGTATGGTCTCACTTCCTGCCGCGGATGCGCCTCAACGAGGCCGGAGGGGAACACTGGTCGTGATCCTCCTGGGCCTGTTGTTTGGTAGTGCGGTGTGGTATGCCAGGCAGCCCTCGGCGATGGAATTGGGCCGTCGCGCTTCGGAATTGGCAGCACAGTCTCGTACCGCGTTGTCTCGCGGCGACGCCGATCGCGCAGCGGAACTGACTCAACAGGCTGTCGCACTGGCCCGCACAGCGGTGGCCCGCGATCCAAAGTGCGCGGCTGCCCTGGTGGTTCTGGGAGATGCGGCGGCGGCACGGCAGGATGCGGCCGAGGCGTTGCAGCATTTTGACGCGATTCCCCCCAGCGCCCGCCGCGAATGGCTGTATGCCCTGGAGATCACGGGCGACCTCCAGATTTCCCAGGGACGGCTGGCCGATGCCGCCGTCCGATTCCGGCGGATTCTCGAGGTTGATCCTCGGCAGACGACGGCGCTGCATCGGTTGGCTGCGCTGCTGGCGATGTCCGGGCAACACCAGGAGGCGGCCGCGCCGTTGCTGCAGTTGGTGCGTCAGGGGGAACACACGCTGGAAGAACTCTCCCTGCTGGGGTGTCTGGGAGAACTGCACGACGACGATGATCTGGTGGATCGACTATTGGGCCGGGCGCCCGACGATCCGTGGTTGCTGCTGGGGGTTGCCGGACGGGAGTTGTACAACCACGACCCGGCGCGGGCTCTCCCGCGGCTCAGGGAAGTCATCGCGCGCGAACCGAACCTGTGGGAGGCACATTTGCAGTGGGGGGAAGCGCTGCTGGAAACCGGACGCCTGTCCGAATTGCGGGGGTGGCACGCGGCCCTGCCCACCGAAGCGGAGCGAATTGCAGGTTTCTGGCGGCTTCAGGGCAAGTACGCCCAGCAGTCCGGCCAAGCCGAGGCGGCCATTCGGTGCTTCTGGGAAGCGGCGCGCCGCGATCCCAATGATTGGAGCGCGCATGCGATTCTGGCGCAGTTGCTGGCGGCGTGCGACGACCCGCGCGGGGCGCAGTTTCTGGAACGTGCGGAGCGGCTAAGGGAGCTGGTGGATACGCTATTGGAAATCCTCCGCGCCCAGCCGAAAATGGAGCTGGTGCTCAATGCCGGCCGATTATGCGACGTGTTGGGACGTCGTTGGGAAGCGTGGGCCTGGTATGCGCAGGGGGCCGATCAGCGATCCTCGCAGCCGGTGGCCGTAGCGGAGCGAGACCGACTCTGGCCGCTTTTGGACGACTCCCTCCCTCAAACGATCCCCGAGGGGCTCCCCGCCGATCAGGTCGATTTCTCGGCGCTCCCCCTTCCGCGGTGGCCCACCGCGGCCCAAACCGACCAAGGGGCAGCGGCGGCCCCCCGCGTACCGGTCCGGTTTGCCGACGTCGCGGCCTCGCTGGGGTTGCACTTTCAATATTTCAACGGGCACGATGCCAGCGAATCTGGAATGGGAATTTGGCAAAGCGTCGGCGGAGGGGTGGCGGCGCTCGACTATGATGGGGATGGCTGGTGCGATCTTCATTTTTCCCAGGGGGGGGAGTGGCCCCCGCGGACGGGACCGACGGAATTCGTCGATCGCCTGTTTCGCAACGCCGGAGGCATGGCTTTTCAGGATGTGACTGCTCTGGCAGGGGTCGGAGACCCGGGCTTCAGTCATGGAGCGACGGTCGGCGACTATGACGGCGACGGATTTTCCGATCTGTTCGTCAGCAATCTGGGAGAAAATCGGCTCTACCGCAATCAGGGGGATGGGACGTTTGTCGACGTCACGGAACCGGCGGGACTGGGGGGCGCCTTGTGGTCGACCAGTTGCGTTTTCGTTGATTTGGACGGGGATGGGTTGCCCGAACTCTATGAGACGACCTATCTGGCGGGCCGTCGTCCCTTCACGGAATTGTGCCGCGACGAGCAGTTGCAGGCGTTTCGGAGTTGCACTCCCGTTGGGTTTGAAGCGGAACAGGATCGCTTGTTCTGGAACCGGGGCGATGGCCGCTTTGAGGACATTTCCGCCAGGGCCGGGATACTCGCCGAGGGGGGCAAGGGACTGGGGATCGCCAGTTTCATCCTGGAGGGAGATCGTCTTCCGTCGCTGTACATCGGGAATGATACGCGCCCCAATTTTCTATTTGTCAACGTCACCGAACCGGGGGAGTCCCCTCCGCGGTTCGAGGAACGAGGGGTTCTGGCCGGATGCGCCTACGATATCCATGGCCGGTCCCAGGCCAGCATGGGGATCGCCGTGGATGACGCCGACGGCGACGGGCTGTGCGATCTGGCGGTCACAGGATTTTTTCACGAGTACACCATCCTGTATGTGCAGCAGTCGGGAAGGATGTTCGCCGACATGGCGAGCCAGGCCGGTTTGAAGGAACCCAGCGTCGCGATGCTGGGATTTGGAACGCAGTTTCTCGACGCCGAATTGGATGGCTGGCCTGACCTGGTGGTCGCCAATGGCCACGTAGATGACTACACCGGCAAGGGAATCCCCTTCCGAATGCGGGCGCAATACTTTTCCAACCTCGGGGGTGGGAAGTTCTCGGAACGTTCCGCGGAGGAGATGGGAGAATACTTCAAGCACGAACAACTGGGACGGGGATTGGCGCGGCTGGACTGGAATCGGGATGGCCGCGAGGATTTTGTCGTGTCGCACCTCGATACTCCCGCCGCCCTGGTGACCAACGTCACTGAGCGCACGGGGCATTTTCTCGCCCTCACATTCCGCGGGGTCGTTTCGGCACGGGACGCGATCGGGGTGCGGGTCCAGGTGACCGCGGGGGGGCGGCAATGGACTAAGCAACTCACCGCGGGGGACGGGTTTTGCGTCAGCAACCAGCGGCAACTGGTCTTTGGACTGGGTGAGGCCGACGCGGTCGACGAACTCCGGGTACAATGGCCCGCCGGAGGGGTTCAAACCTGGCAGGGGATCCCTGCCGACCGGGAGTTATTGGTCATTGAAGGCCGTTCCGAACCGGTGCCGCTGGCGCGTTGACCATTCGCTTTGGGAGGCCCTCCCATACGATGGATGTTGAGCGTTCTGATGGTCCTGAATCCTGCGACGCCATCCGCCGACAATTCTCCCGCGATTCGTCCCACTCTGAAGTCCACGATCGATCGCGGTTTGCTTATTCTCACGACGCTCGTCCTTGGGGCATGGGGGCTTCAGCGCCCCGTTCGCAAGATCGTGTCAAACACCGCATCCCCGACCGCCGCGCCGCAGCCGACTCCCTCGTCGGCGTCGAATTGCCAGTGGATCCCCAGGTAAATGCGGCTGCGGGCGTTCTCCGCGGCGGCGTCGCTGAGACTGCCGAAGCTCCGTGGCAAATACGGCCGGACATTCCCCTGGGCATCGGTCGTCACGCCGTTCAACTCATCAGACACGAATGTGAAGGGAACTGCATCCGTGCCGTAGAACCGCGCCAGCACCTGGAACACTGCCGCGCCGAACGTGGCGTGTCCGGAGGTGTATGCGGGAAAGGGAGGGGTGAAATTGTCGCCGCTCTGGTTGCTCGCGGGGGCTCCCAGCGGCTCCCAGTCGGGGTCGGGATCGGTATGGGGATTTCCGTCTTCGTCGGCACGGCGAATACCCAGGATGGGCCGCCAGACGACGTAGTGGTATTTGATTCCCCAGCAAACGATTCCCGCATCGGCCTGAGCCGCATTGACCAGGGCGAAGAGCCGGGCGTTCTCCAACTCGCTGTTCCCCTGATCCAGGGCAATCGTGCGGACGATCTGGTTGTAGAGTCGCGGGGGGACGCCCAATCCAGGTGTCCCGTCATAGGCCCAGTACAGCCCAATCATCGTTTCCTCCTCGGTGCGGAAAGTGGGAGTCGTCACCCCGTCCCCGCCCAAATCTTTGACGTCATTGAGCGCTGCGGCGTACGCCGCACTCCCCAGCGCCGGCGGAGGGTTTGGGCGGAATTGAAACTGGCGGCTGAGCCCGAATGGCGTGACACCTCCCCAGGCCGGGGTGAGGAACCCTTGCGTTGGATGCAACGGATCGACGTCATGCGCGCCGGGGGCGCCGCTGGGTACATAACTTCCCGCGACTTGCGAACCATCGCGGCGGCGTTCCTGCAACATTTTTCGCGCGGCTTTCCCCCCCGCATCCACTTCTTTGCGGATGATTTCCGCCCCCTGGATGGGCTGCAGGTACAGTTGATGCGCCTGGGCAAAGGCCGCCGATTGGTTGGGGTATAAATCCGAAAGCGTGTCGCGTGCGGCCGTCGCGACGGCGGCGTCCAGCGATGCGCCAGCGGAATTCCCCACCTCAAAATAGGGGCGGCCGATCGGTGTAACGGCATTCGCCGCGTCGTACATCGCCAGGTGAACCATGGCCAGCGCGCGCGCGGCGCGCGTCGGTCCTCCCTGTTCTTTGTTCCCGAAAGTGCCGCTATGGTCGGCTACGACCGCCGCCAGAGCAATGGCGTTCCAGTCCAGTATGGAGTCGCGACCGGGAGGATCTCCGGCGGGCCGGCGCGGCGGGGCCTTGTTCGCTGATTCCAGGGCCTGCGGAAATCCAGCCACAGTCAGGCTGATGGTCAACAACGTGGCTGCGGCTATGTGCCGAGAGCGAGCGAGCAGCATTGTTCTAGAAAACCCCGGAAATCATTGGATTGGGGATCAGACCACCTTGCGTGGCATGATTTCGAAACGGCCACCGAAGACGTTAATCCAGAGGCGAACTCAATGCAACATCCCGGATTGATCCAGCCAGAGGAATCTGGAACCATCAGTCCGTTCGTCTCCGCGGTTCTGACAGCGAAAAATCGAGCTTGACACGATTGGTCCGATCTCTAGAATCCGTTCCGTTTGGCGATGGCCTCGCGAAGGTCCAAACAGGGGGGACCTTACGACGGCGCTGGTCGGGTGAATGGATGCCGACCGGCTGTCGTCTCCCCCCAAGCGAATGGAAGCGCATTCCGATTTCACCGATCGGAAGCAGGGGAAAGGAGACCCGCAGGAATGGGCAAAGAACACAAAGTTCGGCCATTGGACGACTTGGCGTCGGAACTGGACCAGAAGCGTGCCGAGAATCGCCGCATCGTGCATTGTCACGGCGTGTTTGATCTGCTGCACATCGGGCACATCCGGCACTTCGAACAGGCGAAGAAGCTGGGCGACCTCCTGGTGGTGACGGTCACCCCCGATCGCTTCGTCAACAAAGGTGCCGGCCGCCCCGCGTTCACTCACGACCTGCGGGCCGAGGTGATTGCCGCGCTCGATTGCGTCGATTACGTCGCGGTCAATCGCTGGCGGACCGCGGTGGAAACGATCCGGCTGCTCAGGCCGCACGTCTTCGCCAAGGGGAGCGAGTTCCGCACCGGCAAGGACACCACCGGCCAGGTGCTGTTGGAAGCAGAGGCGATTCAGGAAGTGGGGGGCGAGGTCGCTTACACCGAGGACATCGTCTTCAGTTCCTCCGCGCTGATCAACCAGTACCTGTCGAGTTTCACCGACGAAGTTCGCGATTATCTGGCGGAATTCGCCTGCCGCTATTCGGCGGACGAGGTGACGCAGTACCTGAAGGGGGCCGAATCCAAAAAGGTGCTGGTGATCGGCGAGACGATCCTCGACCAGTACGACTATTGCGAAGCGATGGGCAAATCGGGCAAGGAGCCGGTGCTCGCCACACGCTACACCTCCACCGACAAGTCCGCCGGTGGCGTGCTGGCCTGTGCCAATCACCTGGCCGGGTTCTGCAAACAAGTCGACCTGATCACGTTTCTGGGTGAGGGGCTGGACCAGGAAGAGTTCATCCGCGGCAAACTCAAGGACAACGTGAACCCCTGCTTTCTGGAAAAGAGCGGCTCCCCCACGATCGTCAAGCAGCGGTTTGTGGAGAAGTATCTGTCGCAAAAGCTGTTCGAAGTCTACCACATGAACGACGATCCGTTGACTGCGGAAGAAGATGCGAACCTGTGTCGGCGACTGGAAGAGACGTTGCCAAACTACGACGTGGTGATCGTCACCGACTACGGCCACGGGATGTTCGGCAAGCGGGCGATTGAGCTCTTGTGCGAGAAGTCCAAGTTCCTGGTGGTCAATACGCAGTCCAATGCCGGAAACAACGGGCTCAACGCCATCTCCAAGTATCCGCGGGCCGATTACGTCTGCCTGGCCAATCGCGAATTCGCACTGGAAACTCGCGACCGGCGGATGTCGGCGCAGGAAATGATTCTGCACGTCGCGAACAAGCTGCATTGCTCGCGGCTGATGCTGACCCAGGGAAAATACGGCAGCATCGCCTTTTCGCCGCAAGACGGTTTCAAACACGTTCCCGCGCTGGCGACGCAGGTGGTCGATCGCGTGGGGGCGGGAGACGCCGTGCTGTGCCTGACGGCACTGTGTGTGGCACAAGGGGCGCCGGCGGAGCTGACGGCCTTTTTGGGCAACGTCGTCGGCGCGGAGGCGGTGGCGATCATGGGCAACCAGCGGTCGATCGAGCGGATTCCGCTGTTGCGGCACGTGGAATGCCTGTTGAAAGTCCACAAGAGCGATCAGAAGAGCGACGCGGACAAGGAAACGATCAAATTCGCGGCGTGAGCCTCAGTCAGGGAAGCCGCACTGTTTGCATCAGAGAACCAAGCACTTTTTCACCCAGGGAAGGGAACGCATGCCAAAGAATTGTACCGTGTTTGTCACCGGCGGGGGCGGCTATGTGGGTTCGATTCTAGTTCCCAAACTGCTGGCGGCCGGCCACAGGGTTAAGGCGCTGGACCTGTTCGTGTTTGGCAATGATGTTTTGGATGGCGTCCAAGGGCATCCCAACCTGGAGTTGATCGCCGGGGACATGCGCGACGTGTCGCTATTGGAGAAGACCATTCTCGGTTGCGATGCCGTGATTCATCTGGCCTGCATCTCCAATGATCCCAGTTTCGAAATGGACCCGGGGTTGGGCAAGTCGATCAACTACGACGCCTTCTTCGGACTGGTGGATACCTCGATCCAGTCGGGGGTCAAACGCTTTGTGTACGCCTCGTCCTCCAGCGTGTACGGCATCAAGGAGGAAGACAACGTCACTGAAGATCTGCCGCTGGAACCGCTCACCGACTATTCCAAATACAAGGCGCTTTGCGAAGACGTGTTGATGGCCAAACGCCGCCCAGGGTTTACGACGCTGATCCTGCGGCCGGCGACGGTTTGCGGCTATTCGCCGCGGCTGCGGCTGGACCTGTCGGTCAACATCCTCACCAACCATGCCTACAACAACCGCAAGATCACAGTCTTCGGCGGTCAGCAGCGTCGCCCCAATCTGCATATCGAGGACATGACCGACCTGTACCTGGAAACGTTGCAATGGCCGACCGACGCCATCGACGGGCGGACCTACAACGCCGGGTATCAGAACTACAAGCTCATCGAGATCGCCGAAATGGTTAAGGAGATCGTGGGGCCCGACGTCGAGATTGTGACGACCAAGACGGACGATTTGCGGAGCTACCACATCTCGTCGGCCAAGATCAAACGGGAACTGGGCTGGGAGCCCTCGCACACGATTCAGGACGCCGTGCGCGACCTGGTGCAGGCGTTCGACGCGGGAAAGATTCCCAATCCGATGACCGATCCCCGGTATTACAACATCAAGACGATGCAGCAGGTTCAACTGGGACAGTCCCAGCGGGCCGCTTAGAGAAGAGTTTTCGGCGGGCGCGTTTCGATTTTGGTCATTGCCTGGAGGGGGGATTCATGAGCACTGTTGCCGAGTTGCGCAACACGGCGAGCGCCATTCGCCGGCAGGTCGTCGCGCTGTCGCATCAGGCGGGGACGCCGCACCTGGGTTCGTCGTTGTCCTGCATCGACGTGCTGACGGCCGCATATTGGTCGGCGCTGCGAATCGATCCCGAAAATCCGCAGGCGGCCGACCGCGACCGGTTCATTCTGAGCAAAGGGCACGCGGCGCTGGCCTTGTACGTGACGCTGTGCCGCCGCGGTTTCTTCTCGGAAGAAACGCTGCAGACCTACAACTGCGACGGGGGCGTGCTGGCCGAACATCCGGGGCCGGGTTGCGTGCCGGGTGTGGAAGCGGCTACCGGGTCGTTGGGGCACGGCCTGTCGCTGGGGTTGGGAATGGCCTTGGCGGGACGCATCCAGAAACGTGAGTATCGCGTGTTCGTGTTGATGAGCGACGGCGAATGCAACGAGGGCTCCGTATGGGAGGCGGCCATGTTCGCTCCGGCGCAGCGGCTGGAAAATGTCTGCGTCATCATCGACTACAACAAATGGCAAGCGACCGCTCGCAGCAACGAGACGCTGTCGCTGGCCCCGCTCCGCGAGAAGTGGGAGGCCTTTGGCTGGGACGCCTGCGAGGTGGACGGCCACGACATGGCCGCGCTCCTGGAGAAAATGAACCACGTCCCCAACGGCTCCGGCAAGCCCGTGGCCCTCATCGCCCACACGGTCAAAGGCCGCGGAGTGTCGTTCATGGAGGACGACAACAACTGGCATTACCGAATTCCAACCGCCGAAGAAGTTCAGCAGGCCGCCCGGGAGCTTGAAACCCCATGAGAAACGCTTTTGCCGCCGAAGTCACTGAAATGGCGCTTGCCGATCCCCGCGTCGTGATGCTCTCGGGGGACATCGGGAACCGGTTGTTCGACAAGTTTCGCGACAAGTGCCCCGACCGGTTTTATAACTGCGGGGTGGCCGAGGCCAACATGATGACGGTGGCCGCGGGGATGGCCCTTTCGGGTCTGCGTCCCATCGTCTACACCATCACCCCGTTCGTCACCACGCGCTGCCTGGAGCAGATTCGGGTGGATGTCTGCTACCACGAAGCGCCGGTGATGATCGTCGGCGTCGGGGGAGGACTGTCGTACGCCTCATTGGGTCCCACGCATCATTCCTGCGAAGACATCGCCCTGCTGCGAGCGCTCCCCAATATGGCCGTCGTCTGTCCGGCGGATGCGGTGGAGGTCCGCTTGGCGATGCGCTCGGCGCTGAAGCGCCCCACCGGATGCTATATCCGCCTGGGAAAGAAGGGGGAGGAAGTGATTCATCAGACTCCCCCCGAGTCGTTCGAAATCGGCAAGGCGATCACCATTCGGGACGGGCGCGACGTCTGCCTGCTCAGCACGGGGAACATGCTTCCCGAAACGCTGCATGTCGCCGCCCAGTTGGCTCAGGAGGGAATCTCGGCCCGCGTGGCCAGTTTCCATACCGTCAAGCCGCTCGACGAGGCGTATCTGCAGGATGCGTTTCGCCGATATGCGATCGTCTGCACGATCGAGGAGCATAGTCGCCTGGGAGGATTCGGCTCGGCGGTCGCGGAATGGCTGAGCGATCAGCCGCGACAGCACGCCTCGCTGTGCCGCTTCGGAACGCCGGATGCCTTCCTGCACGAATCGGGCGAGCAGGAACACGCGCGCGAGCGGACGGGGATTTCCGCCGACCAGATCGCCGAACAGATTCACCAGCGGTTCTACGGCCGCATTCGCCTCTCCGCCTGATTCCCTTTCCGCACCCCCCGTTCGCCGACCCTGCATCGACTTCCCATGAAAACCACCGCTGCCATCCTGGTTGAAACGGGACGCCCCCTGATCATCGACGACATTGAGATTCCGCGTCTGGCGCCGGGACAGGCGCTGGTCGAGATCGGGTATAGCGGCGTCTGTCACACACAGTTGCTGGAGTGTCGGGGGCATCGCGGACACGATCCGTTCCTGCCCCACTGCCTGGGTCACGAGGGGAGCGGCATTGTGCAGGAGGTCGGTCCCGGCGTGGCCAAGGTCAAGCCGGGTGATCGGGTGATTCTCTCCTGGATCAAAGGGACCGGAGCGAACGTCGCGGGAACGGCCTACGACTGGCAGGGGAAGAAGGTGAACTCGGGGGCCATCACCACCTTCAGCCGCTACTCCGTGATCAGCGAAAACCGGCTGACGTTGCTCCCCTCCACGCTGGGGATGAAGGACGCCGCCCTGCTGGGGTGCGCGGTGGCCACCGGCATCGGCGCAGCGCTCAACACGGCCCAGGCGCAGCCTGGACAATCGGTGGCGGTGTTTGGGACCGGGGGAGTGGGACTGTCGGCGGTCGCCGGTCCGGCGATTGCCGGATGCATGCCGATCATCGCGGTCGACGTCAATCCCGATCGCCTGGAATTGGCGCGTCAGATGGGGGCCACGCACCTGGTCAATCCGCGGGATGGCGACCCGGTCGAGGCGATCCGCAAGATCTGCCCCGGCGGAGTCGATATCGCCATCGAAGCGTCGGGCCGACCGGCGGTGATGCAGCAGGCGCTGGCCTGCGTCCGGAGCCAGGGGGGGATCGCAGTTATTGTCGGCAACGCCCGCGAGGGGGAACTCCTCTCGATTAACCCCAAGGAACTCAACCAGGGGAAGCAACTCCGCGGAACCTGGGGAGGAGACAGCGTCCCCGATCGCGATTTTCCCAGGTATTGCCGGTTCGTGGAAAGCGGTCGGCTGAATCTGGCCCCCATCACGGCGCACGCCTTCGCACTGCAGCACATCAACGACGCCCTGGACGCGCTGGAACAGGGAGTCGTCGGGAGGCCTCTGATTGACATGTCACGCAACTGAACTTGAGGGCCGGATGCGAATCGGCGTCGATTTCGACAATACGATCGTGCGGTACGACGAGGTGTTTCACCGCGTGGCGCTGGAGCGCGGCTTGATCACCGCCGAGATCCCTGTCAGCAAAGGGGCGGTTCGAGATCACCTGCGCCGTTGCGGCAAAGAAGACGATTGGACCGCCATGCAGGGATACGTGTATGGCCAGCGGATGCAGGACGCCCAGGCGTTTCCCGGCGTGTTGGAGTTCTTTCGGCGGATGGTCTCCACGCAAATTCCGATCTGCATCATCAGTCACAAAACGCGATATCCTTATCAGGGACCACGCTACGATCTGCATGCCGCGGCCTGGGGCTGGCTGGAACAACAGGGGTTCTTCGATCGGGAGCGGATCGGATTGAGCCGCAACGCAGTCTATCTGGAATCGACGCTGGCCGACAAATTGTCCCGAATCGGCTCCGTCGGCTGCACGCACTTTATCGACGACCTGCCGGAGTTGCTGGAGGAACCGGGATTTCCTGGACAGGTGGCGCGGTTACTGTTCGATCCGGCGAACGCCCATGCTGAGAAACCGCTTTACCGCCGCGTCCCCTCCTGGGCCGAGGCAACACACGAACTAAAGGCCGCGTGACGAGGGGCTGGGAGCTAGGGACTAGGGATTAGGAGATTTGAAGTATGAAATCTGAAATCTGAAATTTGAGATTCTGCAACTCGAATCCAAAACCCCTAGCCCCAAATCCCCAGCCCCTAGCGCCTAACCTCTAGCCCCTAGCCCCGCGACTCAACCTAGGATACCTGCATCATGCCGCATGCCATTCCCGACGGATTGTCGATTGCTGCCGCGCGCCTGCTGGGATACTCCGGTTTTCGCGGTCCCTTTGCTTTGGTGCCATTGGCGGGAGGCAGAAATAACCAGGTGTACCGCGTCGATCTGGCGGATCAGTCGCTGGTGCTCAAAGCCTACTTTCAACATCCGGGGGATCGGCGTGACCGGCTCGGGGCGGAATACGCCTTCTCGACGTTTGCCTGGTCGCACGGAGTCCGTACCCTGCCGCAGCCATTGGCCTGCGATCCGGAGCATCGGCTGGCGCTGTTTTCATTCATCCCCGGACGCAAGTTGACTCCCTTCGAAGTCACCACGGAACGGGTGACGGAGGCTGCCGACTTTTTTCGGCAAGTCAATCGGGAGGCGCACGACCCCTGGGCGCGGCGACTGCCGATCGGTTCCGAAGCCTGTTTCCGACTGGCTGACCATCTGGACTGCCTGGCCCGCCGCAGTCGGCGACTGCTGTCGATGGAGCCGGTCTCAGCCGTCGATCGGGAAGCGGTGGAATTTGTCACGTATGAATTGGAACCGATGTGCCGCGAATTGCTTGATGTAACGAGTTCCCGGGCCCGCTCGTACGGCCTGTCGCTGGATGCGGAACTCTCCTGGTCGGATCGCTGTCTGTCCCCCTCCGATTTTGGATTTCACAATGCGCTGCTGACCCCCAGCGGCACGCTGAATTTTCTGGATTTCGAATACGCCGGATGGGATGACCCGGTCAAAACCGTCTGCGACTTCTTTTGCCAGCCGGAACTTCCCGCCTCCCTCGACGACCTGACGGAACTGGCCGTAGCCGTCGTCGGTCCCTTGACCGATTCCATTGCGCACCGGCGACGGATCAACCTGCTGCTGCCGGTGTACCGCCTCAAATGGTGCTGCATCATGCTCAACGACTTCCTTCCCGCCGACAATCAGCGACGCCAGTTCGCCCGCGGGGAGGGAGATGAGAACGAGCGCAAGTTGCGACAGCTCGCCAAGGCCCGCAAGGCCGCGGCGGTGGTCGGAGAATCGCTCGAATGCCGCACGGCTGCTTGAACCGCTTGCCGCGCGGAAGTCCGTTGTCCGCCGGCCCTGTCCCAATTTCCAACCTCGATTTGCGTGAGACCCTCTGTGAGTGTGACTCGATCCAAAGTGGTGGTGTTCGGCGCCAATTCCTTTTCCGGGCAGGATTTCGTTGATCTGCTATTGGATCAGCCGCAGTACGACGTCCTGGGGATCAGCCGATCCGCGGAACGGTCGGGGCTGTTTCTGCGCTACAAGCAGCGGAGCGACCTGTCGCGGTATCGGTACTTTCCGCTGGACATGAACCGCAATATGCCGGAAATCCTGGGGCTGCTGGATGCCGAGCGACCGGAGTACATTGTCAATTTTGCCGCTCAAAGCGAAGTGGCGCCGAGCTGGGAACATCCCGAGCATTGGTTCGAGACCAATACGGTCGCGCTGAGCAAACTGGTCAACCACCTCCGCCGGCAGAATTACCTGCAACGGTATTTGCACGTCTCCAGCCCCGAGGCGTATGGCACCTGCGTCGGTCGCGTCCTGGAGGGAACTCCGGACAATCCCAGCACTCCCTACGCGGCCTCCAAGGCGGCGGCCGATATGCTGCTGGCAGTGTATCACAAGCAATACCAGTTCCCCTTGCTGACGGTCAGGGCGACCAACGTGTATGGCGCGCGGCAGCAGTTGTTCAAGATCATTCCCCGGTCGGCGATTTACCTCCGGATGGGGAAGAAAATCGAACTGCATGGCGGGGGAACGGCGGTCAAGTCGTACATTCACATTCGGGACGTTTCGCGGGGTGAACTGGCGATCCTTGAACGGGGCGAGTTGGGAGGGATGTACAACATTTCGCCCGATGAGGGGGTTGCCGTCCGGGAGGTCGTCGCGACGATCGCCCGCAGAATGAACGTCCCCTTTGAGAAGGCGGTCGAAATCGTGGCGGAGCGACCGGGGCAGGACGCGGCCTACGTCATCGACTCCTCCAAGGCGCGCAGCAAGCTGGGTTGGGCGCCGCAGATCGGCTTGGAAGAAGGTTTGAGCGAAGTCATCGACTGGGTCGGAGAAAACTGGGACGAGATTCGGACGCTCCCCCTGGGGTATGAACACAAGGCATGAGAGACGGGGATTGCCGGAGTTTGGGATGAGTTGTCGGGTTGTTCTTCAACGTGGGATGGCATGATTCATGGCGTACGTTGATTTTGTCAATAAGCTGCACAAGGCGACGCGGCGCGATTACCTCAAGCGCGTCACTGACCACGACAAGGCCGCCGTGGCCGAGATCGCCTGCCAGTTCGGACGCGATTACTGGGACGGCGAGAGGCACCTCGGATACGGGGGATACAAATACGACGGTCGTTGGCGCGTCGTCGCCGAAGACATGGCCCGGCATTACGGCTTGAAGCCGGGAGCCCGGATTCTGGATGTGGGATGCGGCAAAGGCTTCCTGCTGTATGAATTCACGCAGGTCGTTCCGGATTGCGAGGTGGTGGGCATCGACATCTCACAGTACGCCATCGAGCATGCCAAAGACGAGATTCGTTCCTCTGTACGGGTGGCCAACGCCAATCAATTGCCGTTTCCCGACCAGTCGTTCGATCTGGTCTATACGATCAACACGCTCCACAATTTGTACCTTCCCGACCTGCATGCGGCTGTGAAGGAAATCGAGCGGGTCGGGCGGGGGGGCAAGCACATCGTGATCGAAGCGTACCGCAACGAACGGGAAAAAGTGAACCTGATGTACTGGCAGCTCACCTGCCGCGCCTTCCACACTCCGGCCGAGTGGGAATGGATTTTTCAGCAGGCCGGTTACACCGGGGACTACTCGTACATCGTTTTTGAATGACTTTTGCATCCGGCGTTGCGCCGCACGGCAATCAAGCCGTATGTCACCCGCGCTCGATTTCACTCATCACCAACCGCCACTTACCTACAGCCAGTCACTGGAGACCTACCATGCTCGTCGAAGCCACGCGCGAAACGCAGTACCAGATGTGCCTAGAAAAAGTGGAGCGACAGGGGATCACTTCACTGGGGCTGATGACCAACCAGGTGTGGGATGACGACCCGCGTCGGCTGGTGTTCGTCCTGGCACGGTACAAATTCGTCGCCAAGATGCTGGCGGGGAAGAAACGGGTTCTGGAAGTGGGGTGTGCCGACGCCTTTGGCACGCGCATCGTTCTGCAGGAGGTTGACCACGTGACGGCCGTCGAC
Source organism: Planctomycetales bacterium (assembly GCA_046152955.1). Lineage (GTDB taxonomy): Bacteria > Planctomycetota > Planctomycetia > Planctomycetales > Planctomycetaceae > SIAF01. Next base: position 63,257 of record JBJXGA010000066.1, read on the forward strand.
TTCGATCCGGTCTTCGTCCGCGACGCGCAGCAGCGCATGTCGCCGGAGTGGGCATTCGAAGTCCGCGAACATGACATGCTGGCAGGACCGGTGGCCCCCTGCAATTTCGACGCCGCCTATTGCTGCGACGTGATCGAACACATCGAGCCCGATCAGGAGCTGCGCTTTGTCCGGAATCTGGCCGAGTCACTGACCCCGGACGGCGTCGCCATCGTCGGATCGCCTTCGATTCATTCTCAAACGTATGCCTCGCCGCAGAGCAAGGCGGGGCACGTCAACTGCAAAGATGCCGCCGGCCTCAAGCGGTTGATGCACGATTTCTTCGAGAACGTGTTCATCTTTTCGATGAACGACGAAGTGGTCCATACCGGGTTCACGCCGATGGCGCACTATCTGTTTGCGCTGTGCGCAGGCCGACGATAGGGCGGTTCGGGGGGGCAACGGGGCCTCGCCGGGCGGATTGGATCCCGGGTGAATTGGGTCATCGTGAAGACAGGCCATCCAGTGCGAAGCGGCAACGAATCGGGAAAGACGCTGATCGTCGGCGGAGACGGCAAAGTGGGCCGGGCGCTCGCCCTGCACCTGTCTCAGGCTGGGCAGCCGACCATCGTGACATCGCGCCGCCCATCGACGGAGAGTGCCGTCCCTCTGGACCTGGCCGAAGATGTCAGCGGCTGGCCGATTCCTGAGGGGATCAGCGTGGCCATCGTGTGTGCCGCGATTCCTCTGATGGATCTATGCGAAAAAGACCCCCAGGGGACCGCGCGAGTGAATGTCCTGGGAACTCTGGCGCTGATCGAACGACTGGTCGCCAGCGACGTCTTCACGGTCTTTCTATCGACGAACCAGGTGTTCGACGGCCAGACGCCACGCGTGCCGCCCGACTCGCCGCAATCGCCACGCAGCGAATACGGCTGCCAAAAGACACGGGTCGAACAGGCGCTGTTTGGACTGGGTGATCGCGCCGCAATCGTCCGCTTTGGCAAAATCATTGAGCCGGGAACCCCCTTATTCCGCGGCTGGCGCGACGCACTCGTCTCCGGTGGAACGATCACGCCCTTTGTGGACATGTGGATGGCGCCGATCCCGCTGTCGACGACGGTGTCGATCCTGCGGCTCATCGCCGATCGCCAACTGGGAGGTATTTGGCAAGTCTCCGGAGAACGGGACGTCACCTATGCCGACGTCGCCACCCGTCTGGCCGCGCAATTGAAAGTCCCCCCGGAACAGGTGCGTCCGATCGCCGCGAAGGAATCGGGACGCGTGACCTCCCACCTGGCGCGGCACACCACACTCTGCGTCGATAGGCTGCAGCGAGAATTCGGAATCCAGCCCCCGCCGGTCGATTGGACGGTCCAAGCGACATTCGAGAGTTTGTGAGCCCCCCGCAGTGGATGCTGCCAGCGTCCAATTTTAGCAGCATCCATAGCCGCGACAGCTCCTGCCAGCATTCGCAGCCGACGCACGCCGCGTCGGCCACGGTCTCTGTCCCCGAGGCCTTCCTCAGGCTGGGGGCATTTGTCGATTGCAGGCTTGTTCTGAAAGCACGGGCAGGCTGGGAAGCCTACCCCACGTTAGAGGTCACTCGCCGCCATCCGCCGTTCCTCAGCGCGGCGGTAGGCGATGCGGACCATCGGCAGATTGACTCCCAAGACGATGACGCCGATGAATCCGGCCAAGCCCAGTCCATACCAAATGCCATACGGTTGGCCAGAGACCAGCGCTACGCATCCCGCGATCAGGAATAGAACGGCGGTTCCCAGCAGTGTCATTCCTAAGCCATAGATCAGCGGCTTTCCCCGTCCACGCGGAGCCAGAAACCCGGTCAGAGCCCCCCAGACTCCCGCCAGAGTCCCCAGGGCCGTTGCCGGAATCCAACTGTACAAATTCGGATCAAACCACGGTTCTGCCATCATCAGTCTCCTTGGTGTTTGAGCGCCGCACGATGCGCGGCCAACAGGTCTTTGGCTAGTCCCGGCGGCAACTGGCCGTCGGCCACAAGTAACTTGAGTTTGCGTTGAAACGGGTCGGTCAGCCGGGCGTCCTCGGCAGTCCGAACCTTTTCGATCAACCGATCGAGCCGGCTCCGGACCGTGGGATAGGAGATGCCATATTCCGCCGCCACATCTTTGAGCGAACCGGAAGCGAGCAGGAACCGCCTCAAAAACTGGCGGTCCTCTTCGGACAGCACGACCATCCAAGGAGGAAGCGTCTCGGTCGCCCCATTTGGGGACAGACCGGAAACCACGGGGCGACCATCAGCCATGTCGGCGTCTCACCGGGATCAGTGTTCGATACTAAATAAAATCAATATACACATGAATTTTATGAATGTCAATAAAATTCATGTGGAGTTTCGATTTATTCATATTCGGCACCACCCCGGCGATTCCTGCTCCACCCAACGGAGCGCGCTCCGTCGGGCCAGATGCCACGTCATGGATTCGGCGCCGATGCCGTCACGGGTCGCAGAGTTCTTTTCCCTCTCTGGCCGGTCCGCGTGGAAGGCGATTTGAAGATGTGCGGAATCCTCACTGACCGATCGTCACGCTCTCCGGCCGGGGAGGGGCGCCGGCGGGGCCTTCTTCGTAAACCTTGCGAATGGCGCTCAGGTGGCTGAACTCGTAGCGCAGGCCGAACGGTTTGAACGCCTCGGGAAAGACACTCCGGCAATAGATGTGATTGGAGACCAGCCGCCTCAGGTCGCCCGAGACACGGGTCACCGGCGGAGGGAGAACCATCAGCTCCCGTGTTTTGGCCACTTTCAGCGTCGGAACGACGAGTGCAAACAGCCCGATGTACGCCAGCCACCAGCCATACCGGGTCCAGGCCAGCGGGATGCGCTTCAGGAGGTCGGTGAAATAACTCTCGATCCAGGTGCTCACGCGGTCGAATAGCGGGACCATCAGATTGACCACCGGCACCGTCAGCAGTTTGTCGAAGTACGCCGGAAGGAGCTGCGTGCGCAACAGGACATACGTGGCAAACACCCCCGTTCCATACGCGAGTCCGAACAGGAACTTTCCCAGGCTCGATTTGGGAGAGGTCGCCGGATCGGTCACCAGAAACGTCAGTCCCAGGAACACCTGGATTTGCACCGGAGTCGCCGACAGCGGCTCGCCATACCGCGCTTCCCCCGCGAGAAACCAAAGGTACAGCGCTAACACTGCCCCCAGCGAAACGGGGGTCGTCAGAAACAGCACCTGCGTCACCAGTCCCAGCAGGAAGATCACCTCATAGAAATTGGGAGGAAGTTCGAAGGCCCCCACCAGATCCACCCCCCGCGTCAACCCCACTTGACCGGTCGCCAGAATGATCAGCGACACCACCGAGAGGGGGAGCGCCGAGGGATTAAAAATGTGCCGACGGCGGCCCCCATAGTTCCAGGTGACCAGCTCCTTGGCCAAAAACGCCGAGGCCACCATCAGCAACTGGTAATAGAAGTAGTCTTCCTTGAACCACAAAAACAGGTTGGTGCTGAGAATCACCGGAATGATCGCAAACCCCAATCGGACCGGCCGTCCCCGCGACCAGCACAATTGCATGTCCACCAGGTATCCGACGAGCGCCTGCGCCACCAGCAGCGGCAGATAGGTGCCGATGTCTCCCCAATACAGCGACAAATAGACGTAGATCGTCCCTTGCAGAATTCCCTGAATGTAGTGGGTGCTGCGAATGAACGACTCGACCCGAAATGCCACAGTCGCCTGTCGGGTCGAACTGAACAACACCAGTTGCCAGATCCCCAGGACCGCCAGCGCCCCCAGGATCGACCAGGCGGGAGTCATCCGCCCCTGATCAGCCAGCAGCCAGGCAATTGCGGCCAGCGCCGCGTCGAACACGAGCAACAGGACGGGACTCGACATCAATGCTCTCAGGGGCGGCTGTCAGGAAACATGGGCCAGCCGACGTCCATTGCGGATCGCCGGGATGAATGGTCGCTGAGCATAACGGGGGGGGATTACGGACGCCAATCACCCCTCCAGCCGCACGTTCACGCTCGCGCTGTGCGCCGTCAGTCCCTCGCGGGCCGCCATCAGTCGCACGTCGTCGGCCGCTTCGCGCAACGCCCCCTGGTCATAAGCGATCACTGACGAGCGTTTCAGGAAATCGGCGGCACACAGCCCATTGGCGAAGCGAGCGGTTCCGCCGGTGGGGAGCACGTGCGACGGCCCGGCCACATAGTCTCCCAGCGCCACCGGCGTGTAATGCCCCAGAAAGATCGCTCCGGCATGGCGGACTTTGGCAAGCAGTTCCTCGGGGCGGTCGGTCGAAATGTGGAGATGCTCCGGCGCCAACAGATCGCTGAGGCGGGCCGCTTCCGTCGCGTTCGCGACCAGTACCAGGGCGCCGTATTCCTCGAGACTCTGGCGCGCCAGGTTTCCCCGATCGACCTGCGCCAGTTGCTCCTCGATCGCCCGCCGCACCTGGTCGATCAAGGGACGATGCCAAGTGATCAAGACTCCCGAACCGGGGCTGTGTTCCGCCTGCGAAATCAGATCGCTGGCGACGAACCTCGGATTGGCGGTGGCGTCCGCCAGCACCACCACCTCGCTGGGACCGGCGATGCTGTCGATCGCCACCTCCCCAAACACGAACCGTTTGGCCAGCGCGACGAACAGATTCCCCGGTCCCACGATCTTGTCGACCGGTGCGATCCCTTCCACGCCATAGGCCAGCGCCGCCACCCCCTGGGCGCCTCCCACCCGGTACACCTCACGGATTCCCAATTGAGCGCACGCCGCCAGCAGGTCGGTGTTGTATCCTCCATACGGTGTGGGAGGGACCACGACCGCGATTTCGGGAACGCCCGCGACCTGTGCCGGAACGGCCGTCATGAGCAGCGTCGAGGGATAGGCCGCCGCCCCCCCCGGAATGCAGATTCCAATCCGTTCCAGCGGCCGGTGCCGCTGTCGCAATTCGATCCGTCCCCCGCCGGGGAGCGTTTTCTCAACCAGCGCATCGGCCGGCAGAAGCGCCCGCTGGAACGTGGTGATGTTGTCGGCGATCCGGCGGAGGGTTGCCAGGTATTTCGGATCGGCGGCTGCCAGCGCGTCCTGCAATTCCTGCGGTGTAACCCGAAGCGATTCACCCGTCAGCGTTTTGCCGTCGAGTCGCCGGGTGTAGTCCAGAACCGCTGCCAGCCCCTGGCTGGCGACGTCGCGGCAGATGCGTTCGACGACCTGTTGCGGCGACAGCGCTTCGCCAAACAGCTCCAGCGTCCGTTGTCGTCCGGCGTCCGAAACGATCTCGCCACGGGGACTCAACTTCCGCCGCAGGGCGCTGATCAGGGGCGCCGCGTCTTGAGTGGTGCAGTCGATGGTGGCGATCTGGAGCGGGGCTGCTCCGGAGATTGACATAGTGGCTCCCGCGTCCGGTCTGTGTGACGACAAAGTGGCTGGCAAAAATCGAGGAGTCTTGATCGTAGGCATCCTGACCCTTGCGGTAAAGGATTGGACGTTGCAGTCGGTGCATGGCCTCACTACAGTGAATCGACACCCCTATTCTCCCCCCACAATGTGAAAGCGAACGTCATGGGTACTCCCATCATCGATATGCGCAGCGACACGGTCACCCGGCCGACGCCGGGGATGCGTCAGGCCATGGCCAACGCAGAAGTCGGCGATGACATGACCGCCGAAGATCCGACCGTCAATCGGCTGGAAGAATTGATGGCCAATCTGCTCGGGAAGGAAGCCGCGGTTTACGCCTGCTCCGGTACGCAGTCCAACCAGATGGGGGTCCGGACGCATTGCCAGCCGGGGGACGAGTTGCTGATCGAAAGCGCCGCGCACATCGCCAACTACGAGCAGGGGGCGCCGGCGGCATTGAGCGGGGTCACCTGCCGCCTGATCCCCGGCCAGCAGGGACTGTTGGACGCGCCGCTGTTGGAAGGGATGATCCGCGCCGACAATCAGCATTTCTGCGTGACCCGTCTGGTCTGCCTGGAGAACACGGCGAATTCCGCCGGGGGACGGGTGTATCCGCAAGGAAACATCGATCGCATTTGCGATTGGGCGCACCACCACGGGCTCAAGGTTCATTTGGATGGCGCACGGCTGTTCAATGCGTCGGTCGAAAGCGGTAAGAGCGTGCGGGACATCTGCCGCGGCATCGACACCATTTCGATCTGTTTTTCTAAAGGGCTGGGCTGCCCGATGGGATCGATTCTCGTCGGGTCGCACGAGGAAATCCGCCGCGCGCGTCGAATTCGGAAGCTGTTCGGCGGAGCGCTCCGTCAGGCGGGAATCGTCGCCGCGTCGGCGTTGTACGCGATGGAGCACCATGTCGAGCGGCTGAAGGAAGACCACGACAACGCGCGGGCCTTTGCCGAGGCGATTCGTCGCGTGGAGGGGATCACCCTCGATCCGCCGGAAGTGGAAACGAATCTGGTGTTCTTTCACGTCGACAAAGCGCTGGGGAACGCCAGTCAGCTCTCGACGAAATTGCGCGAGCGGGGAGTGCGGATCAATGCCTCCGGCCCCCACCGGCTGCGCGCCTGCACGCACTTGGACGTCACTCGGCAAGAAGCGCTCACCGCTGCCGCTATCCTGGCCGAAGTCGTCGCCGCCGGCTTCCGAGACGCCGCAGGCGCCGAGCAGGGGCCGTACGCGAGGGGATAGGAGGGGAGACTTGAGACTTGAGACCTGGGATTTCCAATCTCAGATCTCCAATTTTGCACTTTGCAATTCTCATTTTTCATTTTTCATTCCCGACTCCCCCATCCTCACTCCGCCGCCGCATACTCCACTCCCCGCTCTACCTTCTCCCACGGCTTGCCGTCGACTTCGGCATAGGGATAGATAAAAAAGTTCAGCGGTTCTCCCTGCTGGGCAGGCGCCAGGCGCACGTCTCGTCCCTGGGAGAACGCCACGCGGTGTTGATCGTGGGCTCCGAAAAAGTAGTCGCGCTGTTCCGGGTGCTTCTGCGCTTCTGAGGCATCGACGGGAAACCAGCCGTACCCTTCCACGTAACATTCCGCCCAGCAATGATACCCGGCGATCTTCCCGGCGGGGCGATCGGTCGGAAGGGGAAACCCGATCTCGAAACGGGCCGGAATGCCGCTGGCCCGGCACAAACCGATGAATACGGCGTGAAAATCGGTGCAGTTCCCTTTCTTGATGTCGCACGCATAGTGGATGTCGCCGCGCCCCCAGCCGGTTCCGGATTTGTCGTACGTCAGCGTGGCAACCGTATGCTCGTAGATCGCCTTGACCTTTTCGAGATCGGTCGTGGCGCCGCGGGTCACCTGCCGCGCCAGAGACTGAATCTTGTCATCCAGCGGGACGAGGCGATCCGGTTGCAGCAGGCGTTTGGAAATCTGCGATTTCTCGCGACGCGACTGCGGCGCCTGGGCCGTCCGCGCAGCGGCATTGACGTGCTCCACCCGTTCGATGTCGCACGACAATTCAATCCGCGCGGGGCGCGGCGCGTCGCCAGTCGTTTCGACGAACAGGATTGGATTCCCATACTCGGCATCGCGCTGGAATGACGTGGGGACGTCCGAATTGATCGTGATGTTGGAAACCCGCTGGTAGGGACTTTGGGAGGGAAACGGAAGCCACAGCCGCACCTGGCGGGCCTCTTTCGGAACTTCCTGGACCACCGCCGAATAAGTGAGCCGCACCTTCCGGCGAGGCGATTCAGGCGACTCGGCCCGACAAGTCGCAGTGAGGGTCAGCGACAAAACAAGCGTCAGCTTGGCAGCGTGGTGTGACATCGAGTGGCTCCCGGCGGGGCAAAGTTTTGAATCCGGAATTATGGGGTGCGGGAGATTTCTCCCGCTTTTCGTTTGTCAAAAATTTGACATCCGATGGTCAATGGTTGCGTGGTCCGACGGGCGTATTCTGGCGTTCGAAGCGTCGTTTTCCAAAGAACGGAAAGCGGGAGAAATCTCCCGCACTCCATGGCATTACTCCCCCGTCACCTCCGGGGGGAGCAGGTGCCCCATTTTGTCGCGTTTGGCGGCCAGGTAAGAGGTGCGATGCTTTTCGGGAGGAGCGATGATCGGAATCTGCTCCACCACTTGCAGATCGACGCCGCTGTAGACGAAGGCGTCGGTTTTTTTGGGGTTGTTCGTCAGGAGCCGCACGCGGGACAGGCCCAGGTCTTTGAGAATTTGCAGCCCGACCATGTAGTCCCGCATGTCCGCTTTGAAACCCAGTTTGTGGTTCGCCTCGACGGTGTCCAACCCCTGGTCCTGCAGCACGTACGCTTTCAGTTTGGGAACCAGCCCGATTCCCCGTCCTTCCTGGGGAAGATAGACTAGGGCCCCCGCCCCCTCGGCGGCAATCATCGAGAGCGCCATATGCAACTGGTCGCCGCAATCGCAGCGGAGCGATGCCACCAGGTCTCCCGTGAAACAGGAGGAGTGCATGCGAACCAACGGGGCCGCTGTCGCGGTCAGGTCTCCCAGAACGAGCGCCAGGGGAACCTGATCGTCATGTTCCACGTGATAAGCGATCACCTGAAACTCGCCGTAGCGCGTGGGGAGCCGCGCCGCGACTTCGCGCCGCACCAGCCGCTCGCTCAATCGCCGATGCCGGATCAGTTCTTCGATAGAGATGATCGGCAGCCCGAATTCGCGCGAGAGCGCTTCGAACTCGGCATGGTCTGCCATGCCGGTTCCCTGGCGACTGAGAATCTCGATCAGGACGCCGACCGGTTGCATCCCGGCCATCCGCAACAGATCAACCGTGGCTTCGGTGTGCCCGGCGCGGCGCAGAACCCCCCCTGTCTTGGCGAGCAGCGGTGCGATGTGTCCGGGACGGACAAAATCGGCCGGCTGTGACAGCCCGTTGGCCAGCGCATGGAGTGTCGCAGCGCGGGCCTCAGCACTCACGCCGGTGCCGCTGCTGCGATGGTCGACCGGAATGAGGAACGGCGTCTGCATCGGCGCGGTGTTCTGGTCGGCGGGGACCATCGCGGGAAGCTGCAACCGCTCCGCGACTTCCTGCGCCACTGGAGCGCACAGGACGCCGCGGCCATACTCCAGCATGAAATTCACCGTCTGCGGCGAGATGTTCTCTGCCGCGCAGACAAAGTCCCCTTCATTCTCCCGTTCGGCGGCGTCCACGACGATCACCGGACGCCCCGCACGCAGGGCGCTCAAGACTTCGGCAATGGGGCTATATTGATGAGTCATCGGAACGATTGGGGAAGGAACGTTGGGGAGGCAGAGGTCTCAGGGAGAGCGGATGCGGACGGGAGAGTCCAATATTCGGCGGTTGCATTGGGACCAGGGCTGGCCGAATCCCGTCGCAGTTCATCATGAGGCAGGAGCCGAGCAATGACTCTCTTGCCCTTATTGTAGCGGCACTGGTCGGACCTTGGATACGCAATCGCCCCAAGGCGAACGGCCCAGCGTAAGCTGGCCGGTTGTGCTGGCCGGTGAGGCCGGCCAGTGCGCCATAATCCCACTCCCGCCGGTTGCACCGACAATCACCCCCAATCCTCCTTGACGCACAAGCACATGTTGATATATTGGATCCACGAGCGGCAGGTGATTGCTTTCGGTTCTGCCGCCCGGTATGCTTGAAGGACGATACATTCGCCCAAGGTGGCTGTGGCACGGCCCCCCAGGGTTCCTTGCCTAGATGCCAAAAACATGGTTGCGAACGGACGCTTCCAAACGTCCGTTGCCTGGGATCACCAACCCGTCCGCGACCATGTGCGAAACGGAATTTCGCCCAACCCGATCCGGAGTAACGAGACATGATTCGCACCTCGCGATGGATGCTGGCTGTTCCTGCGGTGGCCCTCCTGGCTGGTCTTGCTCCTTTGCGGCTGGCCGCAGAAAGCGCCAAGCCCAAAGGACTGGGTGACCCGGGCGCCCTGATGTCGCTCCGTTTGGAACCGAATTTGGATTCCAAGGGTGTGGCGATTCGCGGACGCGATTCCCGCCAACAACTGTTCGTGACGGGGGTCTACGCCAGCGGACAGATGCGCGATCACACCCGCAAGGTTCAATACACTGCCGAACCGGCGGGATTGCTCAACGTCGATGCCCAGGGGATGGCGACGCCGCAAGCGGACGGGGTGGCGACGGTGACCGCGAAGGATCCCACCGGGATGGCCGCGACGCTGACCGTCACGATCAGCGGCATGGCCGGGGACACGCCCATCAATTTTCAGAATCAAGTCGTGCCGATCTTCACCAAGCTGGGTTGCAACGGCGGGGGATGCCACGGCAAATCGAGCGGGCAGAACGGCTTCAAGCTCTCGCTGTTGGGTTTCTATCCCGACGAAGATTACGAATTCCTGGTCAAGGAAGCGCGAGGGCGACGGTTGTTTCCTTCCTCGCCCAGCCAGAGCCTGCTGCTCAACAAGGCGATTGGACGATCTCCTCACGGCGGCGGAAAGCGCATGGAAGTCGAGAGCTATGAGTACCGGATGATCGCCCGCTGGATCCAGCAGGGAACGCCCTACGGCTCTGAAAAGGATCCAACCGTCGTGGGGATCAAGTGCCTGCCTGAAGGGCGGATCATGGACCGCGGCACCGACCAGCAGATCACGACGCTGGCGCTGTACAGCGACGGCACAACCGAAGATGTGACGCAGATGGCGCTGTACGAACCGAACGACACCGAAATGGCCGAAGCGACGACCGCCGGCCTGGTCAAGACGCTCGATCTGTCGGGTGAAGTGGCGATCATGGCCCGCTATCAGGGACAGGTCTCGACGTTTCGGGCGACGATTCCGCTGGGGGCCGACATGGGCCCCCTGGCGGAACCCAAGAACTTTATCGACGTGGCGGTTCTCAACAAATTGAAGCTGCTGGGGATCCCCCCGTCGCCGATTTGCGACGACGCCACGTTCATTCGCCGCGTCTCCGTTGACATCACCGGTCGCCTGCCGACGGAGCAGGAAGTCCGCGATTTCCTCGCCAGCTCCGATCCGCAAAAGCGGGATCGGCTGGTCGATGCCCTCGTTGACAGTCCCGCCTATGCCGACCTGTTCGCCAACAAATGGAACATGGTGTTGCGGAACAAGCGTCGCCAGCCACTGGACACTCGCGGCACTTACGCCTTCTTCGAATGGATCCGCGACGCGTTGCAGGAGAACAAGCCCTACGATCAGTTTGTCCGCGAAGTGCTGGCCGCCTCGGGTGATGTTTCCAGCCATCCGCCGGTGACTTGGTATCGCGAAGTGGCGCAAACCAACGAACAGGTGGAAGACACAGCGCAATTGTTCCTGGGTTTGCGGATTCAGTGCGCCCGGTGTCACCACCATCCCTTTGAAAAATGGAGCCAGGACGACTATTACGGCTTCTCGGCCTTCTTCAGCCGGGTCTCTCGCAAGAACGGTGAAAACGCCCGCGAACAGCGCGTGTTCCACAACGACGGCGTGGCCAGTGCCACGAATCCCCGTTCAAACAAAGCCCTGAAACCGGCCGGACTGGGGGCCGTTCCGACGGAGATTCCCGCCGAGCGCGATCCGCGGCACCAACTGGTCGATTGGATGGCGAACAAGGAGAATCGGTTCTTCGCTCCGGCCCTCGTGAATCGTTATTGGAAGCACTTCTTCGACCGCGGAATTGTCGAACCCGAAGACGACATGCGCGAGACGAATCCTCCGTCAAACCCCGAACTGCTGGGCGCCCTGGCGCAACATTTCATTGCCAGCGGCTTCGACCTGAAGGGGCTGGTCCGAACGATCTGCAAGTCGAACACGTATCAGCTCAGTTCGCTCCCCAACGATTACAATCTCAAGGACAAGCAGAATTTCTCCCGGTACTATCCCAAGCGGCTCAAGGCCGAGGTGCTGTATGACGGCCTGCACCTGGTGACGGCGACGACGCAGGCGTACAGCGGTTTGCCCGCCGGAACCAACGCCCTGCAATTGCCCGACCCGACGGTGGGACCATACTTTCTCAAGGTCTTCGGCCAGCCGCAGGCCGACACCGCCTGCGAATGCGAACGCTCGCAGGAAGCGAACCTGGCGCAGAGCCTGCACCTCTTGAACAGCAGCGAGGTGCAAGGAAAAATCTCCGCCGGAACCGGTCGTGCCGCGTTGTTGACCAACGACAAAGACCGCAGTGACGCGGAAAAAGTCCAGGAACTGTACCGCTGGGTCTACTCCCGCAATCCGGACGCCGAAGAGCTGAAGATCGCCACCGCGCACCTGGCCAAGCACGAAATGAACAAAAAGATCGGCTGGGAAGACATCATCTGGGCGCTGGTGAACACGAAAGAGTTTTTGTTCAATCATTAAGATTGAGGCGATGACGCGCTCGGAGTCGGCCGCTGCATGCAGCCACGCTTTTCATGGTGAGGGGCGTGGGCCGCCAGCCTGAGCGCGACTCGTGCCGCGAAGTGTGTACGAACGTCCCAACCGCAGGTCTTGCACGTCGGGTGTGATGCCGGGTAGAAGTCGGCATGACGCTGCGATCAGCCGAAGCGCTCTGTTTCCCCGGATGGCCATGGATGGTCCATTGCATTTGGCGCCTAGGAAATCGTGCAAGTGGGTGGGCAAAGTCTAGGGGAGATTCAACAGTCCATCGCGAAGGAAATGGCCGGAAGCCCTGGATCGACAATCCCCGTCCGCCAAAGTCGAACCATACATGAAATTCGAAAGCCAGACGCGCCTTGCGATGCGTCGCCGAAATCGAGGAAACAATGATGACCGAAGATGAGCTGCTCGAGCGCATCACGATTGATCCTGCGATATTCGGCGGGAAACCACTCATTCGCGGGATGCGGTTCGCGGTCGAACATGTGCTGGCCAAATTGGCGGCTGGGGATTCGACAGAGCGGCTGCTTCAGGAATTTCCTATTCTGGAAAAAGATGACATTCAGGCCTGTTTGGCGTATGCCCATCGATCGATTGCTGGTGAAAGGATCCAAGAACGAATCGTGCGGGCTGCGGCGTCGTGAAGTTCCTGCTCGACGTCTGCGTCTCGTCTCGTGCGCTACGGACGTTTCTTGTCGGTCAAGGACATGACGTGCTTTCGGCCTTAGACGTGGATCCCAGGTCCAGCGACGAACGCCTCATGGAATTGGCCCTGGCGCACGAGCGTATTCTGGTGACAGAGGACAAGGATTTCGGCGAGTTGGTGTTCGTCCGAGGGCTGCCACATGGGCCAATCGTCCGCCTCATGGAGTTGACAGTCGAGGGACAGGTCGAGGGCATGGCGGAACTTTTGGAGCAGCACTCCGCCGAGCTCGTTGGGTCAGTCGTTGTGATTGTCACGCATGGCCGAATCCGATTTCGACGGTTGAAGGCTTGACCCTGAAGTGTGTACCTGACCGCAGAACAGTACAGTCCCAAATGCTGTCTGCGGCATCTGTGGTGTGTAGACTCACGGCGAACATGCCTCGCACGGCGCGCGACTCCTGGGAGAATTGTGTTTCGCTGATTAGGAAAGAGCCACCGCGAAGCGGTTCCACACCAACCGGCACGCCGGGTTTCCGATCGTCTCGTCCGGTCGATGGGTGGGCAGCAGTCGCGGTGGGCCAGTCTCTGCCTCCCTTGGCCGTTTACGCCGTGGTATGACTCACCCAAATCCCACCACGTACCACCATACGCAACGGGGGCCACTCTGCCTGATCCTTTATGCGATCGCCGGACTGTTCTTCGTCGCGACTTGCGTGTTGTGGCATGTCGGTCCGATGGTATGGACTACTGGCCTGTTCTGTGGGGCGTGGTTGATCTATTGGGCGACATGCCATCAACATTTGACGGTATGGCATCTCGATGATCGGCTTGGTATTCGATACGGCCCGGTGCCGTGGCCTGTACTAAGGCCGTGGTGGATTCTGTATCAGGACATTCGAGAAGTTAATGTCGGAAAGGTAACAGCGTTTGAAAGCTGGGGGGCACAAGGCCTCATGCGGGATGGATTCATCATTCATATTTGGGGCCGTGATTGCGTTGTAATTCGACTTGACAAGGGGGCTATTCGGATCGGGACTGACGATCCAGAAGCACTTGCCGGGTTCTTGAAAAGCAAAATTCCGGGAGGGGAAAAATGCCGCGGGTCCGCATAATGACGGCGATACCCGCGTTGGGTAGCCTCAGGGTGATCATGCCTCGTATGGCACACGTCTCTCATGGGGCCATCGGCGAGTATAACTGGGGGCGGCGGGAGAGTCGTTCTCTTCGACCAACATGGAGATTGCCACGCGGGCATCGAGAGTGAATGTGCTCGTCGGCATGTTGGCGGCATTTTGAGGGAGGGAGTCAACGGAGACTCCGGGCGCTGTCCTTCGATACCCACCGCCGTTCCGGAATCGTCGGTTCAAACGGGGGCGTGGTTCAATTCTGCAAATCGATCCGCACCTTCTGGATTTTGCCGGTGAACTTGTTTGATTGAGCCCCTTCCTTGTAGTCCTCGGTGACTGGCGTGGCATCGTCTTGTCCCACGTCCGCCGTTTCGTCGGCAGAGTAGACGAAGGGAACGGTCCTTTCGATCCGCCCTTCGGCGACTTTCCGGCCGTCGATGGAGATCGTCCCCGTTCCCCCCTTGCCTGGCCCGCCGCCGTCGTATCGGAATTCGAAACGGATCGACGCCTTGCCAGGGGGGAGCGGATCCTTGCAGCCAATCGTATACCGCTCCAGGCCGACGAAATTGTGGACGTAGTTCACCTTGCCCTCTTTCATATAGAGGCTCCAGCCGGCGAACCGCCCTCCCTGGCAGAGGATGACGCCGTTGCCCCCCTCCTTGGGAATCTCCACCTCGGCGGCGATTGTGTGTGACTGCCCCTTCACGTTGATGAAGGCATTCTCCATCATTCCGGTCATCCCCTCGTATACGGTGAGCGACTTTCGATCTCCCATCAGGTCGGGCCGTCCGGCGAGCGCGGCGTTGAACCGCTCAAACGTCCGGTCGTCCAGAGGCAACACGTCGTACTTGACCGCCTCTTTCAGGAACAGCTCCTGGAGTTCCTTCAGCTTGGCGGGATGCTTGGCCGCCAGGTCGTTCGCCTGGCTGAAGTCCTCCGCCACGTTGTAGAGCTCCCACTTGTCCGCCGCGAACGGGCCATCGGGCGCCTTCCCCCAAGGGGTGCGGTGCTTGGTGCAAGCCACCCAATCGTCGTGATAGATCGCCCGGTTGCCAAACATCTCGAAATACTGTGTCGTGTGGCGCCCCTTGGCGTTGGCGTCGTCAAACGTGTAGGTCATTCCCACACCTTCGAGCGGTTTTTGAACGGTGCCGTTCACCGACTTCGGTTCCGGCAGCCCGCAGGCCTCGAGCACCGTCGGGGCGATGTCGATGACGTGATGGAATTGGGAGCGGATTTCCCCTTTGGCATTGATCCTCTGGGGCCAGTGAACGACCATCCCGTTGCGGGTGCCGCCGAAGTGCGATCCCACCTGCTTGGTCCATTGAAAAGGTGTGTCGCCGGCGACGGCCCAGCCCGCATGGAAGTGGTTGAACGCCATCGGCCCGCCGAACTCGTCCAGATGCTGGAGTTGGTCCTGGACGGTGTCGTCCAGGCCGTTCAGAACGATCGTCTCGTTGAACGTCCCGGCCAGCCCCCCTTCGGCGCTCGATCCATTGTCGCCGACCATGTAAAAGAACAATGTATTCTCCAGTTCTCCCATCTGGGTCAGCGCGTCCACCAGGCGCCCCACTTCGTGGTCGGTGTGCGCGGCGAACCCGGCGAAACACTCCATTTGCCGGGCGAACAGCTTCTTCTCGTCGGCTGACAGCGTATCCCAATCCTTGATGTCCTTGGGCTTGGGAGCCAGTTTCGTGCCCGGCGGCACGACTCCCAGCTTGATCTGGCGCGCCAGGGTTTCCTCGCGCAGCTTGTCCCAGCCCTGGTCGAATTCGCCTTTGTACTTGGCGATCCACTCCTGGGGAGCGTGGTGCGGAGCGTGGGTCGCCCCAGTGGCGAAGTAGGTGAAGAACGGCTTGTCCGGCGTCAGGGCTTGCTGATACCGCATCCAGGCGATCGCCTGGTTGGT
>JBJXGA010000074.1:0-3803 GCA_046152955.1 Planctomycetales bacterium
AGGCAACTTCTTCATACGATGAGTCTCCTTCTTCCTGTCAAAAAACTGTGGTGAAACAGAAACGGCGATCCGACCCGAAGACTTTCCCAGCCTGTCCCTCGATTTCGACGACACTTCCACCGGACCGTGGGGAGCGATCGGCAGGCCACTTCCCCCCAGGGAAGGAACCCTACCCATGATCCGACATGCTTAGGATGCCTGATCGGGACGGAAGTTGCAATGGAAGGACGCAAATCGACAATCGGTTGGGCTGGTTGTGATGCCCCCGATCATGCGACAGTTCAGTGGGACTCGTCGCCGATGGCCGCCACTTCAGCCCCCTCAACAATGCGGAGAATCTGGTCGCAGGCGACGTCTTGCAGCGTCTGCGTCCCTCCGGAGGGCCAGCGAATTGTGAGCGTATCGAGTCGCTCGACTGCTCCCAATCCCCAGTGCGGGCGCGGATCGCTGGACGACAGATAGCTTGACGCCGGCGCCACGTCGGCCACCCACACCTGGCCTCCCCCTCTCCCGGTCAATCGCGCCCCATAGGCAAACAGGTTGGGAGAGGCGCCCCGCAAATCCATGGTCAGCCAGTGGTTGGACGTCCGCGTCTGGTTTTCCAGAAGCAGCACCGGCCCTTCATAGTCGACGACGCACAGGTCCATCAGGCCGTCATTGTTGAAATCGCCGGTGGCTAGCCCGCGTCCGACCAGTGGGCGCTGCACGTCCGTCCCCAGGCCCGGTACAAGATCGACGAACTTCTTCCCCTCCAGATTGCGAAACAACGACAGTGGTTGCCGAAACTGGGAGTCGGGCCCCTCCACCTCCGGCGCATTGTCATACACGTGGCCGTTGGCGTAACAGACGTCGATCCAGCCGTCGTTGTCCACGTCCAGCCACTTGGCGCCGAAACCGAGCCGATTTCTCGTCCCCCGCGACAGGCCGGTCTGCTTCGCCGCATCAACAAAACAGTTGTTTCCCAGGTTGCGAAACAGGGCAAACGACAGCTTCTGAAAGTTGGTCACGGTCAAGTCGGTCAGGCCGTCCCGATTGTAGTCCCCCCAGTCGGCTCCCATGGCCGACATGGTGCTGGTGTTCTCTGAGACCGCCAGCCCCGACACCAGGCCGATGTTCTCGAACCGCATCTTCCCGAGGTTGTGCAGTACGTCGGCGGCCAGGCCGTCGTGGCCAATGTAGAAGTCGATGCGACCGTCGCCATCCAGGTCGGTGAACGCCAGCACCAGGGCCGAGCCATTCGTCTGATCCATCCCCTGGTCACCAGGGACCAGTTCGAAGCGTTTCCCCTCCACATTTCGCCAGATTTCCCCCTTCTCGGCCACGTATTCGCGGGGGGTGCATCCGGAAATGACCCCCGGCTTGAATTCGCAGTATTTCTGCGCCTGCGGTCCATAGACCACGTAATTCAAAAGCACCAGATCGAGCCAGCCATCCCCGTCGAGGTCCATGAATCCGGCGCTGGAACCCCAGCGGCCATGATTGGTTTGATCCAGGCCAGTCGGCTGCGTCGCCAGCTCGAATCGAAACTTTCCGGCGTTGCGATACAGCGCCAGCCGATGGTATCCGGTGATGATCAGATCCAGCAGTCCGTCCCCGTCATAGTCGCCGATGGCACAGCCGGTCCAGTTTCCTTCGTCCGCCGCCAGTCCGCTGGCGGCCGTGACCTCTGCAAACTCTCCCTGACCCAAATTACGAAACAGCGCGGGCTGTGGATCCCCCACCAGCAGCAGATCGAGCCAGCCGTCGTCGTCCGCGTCAAACGCGGCACAGCCGGAGCCAAACGTCTCCAGAATGGGAATCGGCCGCGGCTGTTCGGGCCACGCATAGTGCAGTCCGCGCTCGCGGGCGACGTCGGCGAGTTGAATGCCCCCCAATTCGACCGGGACCGGCGGCTCACGCGGCGGCTTGCGGATCGCGGAATCCAGGGGGCCGCTTTCGGTCTGAACGGGATCGTCCACGGTGGTGGCCTTGCCGTCCGGTGAAGATCCTTTGTCTCGGCACCCGGCCAGCACGATCGCCAACAGGAGCCATCCCAGAGCGCTGCACCCTCCGCTCGCCAAGGCGGTGATTCGCCATGAACCAGCGGGGCCGATCTTCATCGGAGCGCTCACGCCAACTCCGGAATGGCTTCCCCATCCGCGAGCATCGGCATCGGACGCCCGCGATGGTCGGGAAAGGCGATGTTCTTGTAGTCGATGCCCAGGTGGCGAAAGACGCTCGCCCACAGGTCGCCGGGAGTCAGCGGGCGGTCTTGAGGATGTTCCCCTTTGGCGTTGGTGGAGCCGATCACCTGGCCGGTGCGCATGCCTCCGCCGGACACCAGCAGCGACATCGCCTGCGGCCAGTGATCGCGCCCCGGTTGCATGACCCCGGTCTGCGACCCGACCGCCGTCGTGACACGGGGCGTGCGTCCGAATTCGCCGGTCACCACCAGCAGCACCTGTTGATCCAGGCCCCGCGCGTACAGGTCTTCAATGAGCGCCGTGATCGCCTGGTCATAGATTGGCAGCCGCACGAGCGCGTCCTTGTACATGTGGCAGTTGACGGCGTGCGAGTCCCAGTTGTAAACCAGCTCGCGGGGGGACTCCTGGCCGGGCGGGATCGGGTTCTCCATGACCATCGTGACAAAGCTCACCCCCCGTTCCACGAGGCGGCGCGCCATCAGCGCCCGCTGTCCCCAGGGATGACGACCGTAACGAGCGCGAAGCGGCTCGGTTTCCTGCGACAGGTCAAAGGCTTCGCGCGCCCGTGACCCGGTCAGCAGGTGAAACGCCCGCTGATTGAATTCATCCATCGCCTGCATCGTCCGCTTGTGATCGGCATCGCGGCGGAGCGTGTCCAGGCCGGTCAGGAGCGCCACGCGATCGTCCAGTCGTCCTTCGAGTTCCTTCGCCAGCGAGAGGTTTTGCACCTGAAAGCCAGCGGCATTCGGATCGCCGACCACGAAGAACGGATGCGACTCCGGTCCCAGATAGGCGCTGCCGAAACTGAAGACGTCGATGTCCTGTCGTCCGCCATCGACCCCGGCAACGTAATTGGGAAGTCCCACGTTGTGCCGTTCGCGGACCTTGGCCACCATCGACCCGACCATGGGATAATCGTTGACGAAGCCCACCGGCGAGAGTGGATCGCGCCCGGTCAGGAACTTTTTATGTCCTCCCCCGTGGTCGGCGAATTCATGCGCGATCGAGCGGATGATCGTGAATTTGTCAGCGATCCGGGCATGCCGCGGCAGGTGCTCGCACAGCTCCATCCCAGGGACGACAGTCGGGATCGGTCGAAACTCGCCGCGGTAGTCCGCGGGAGCCTCCGGCTTCATGTCGTACGTCTCCATGTGCGGCGGCCCCCCCGGCAGCCAGATGAAGATGACCGACGCATCCCGGCGATGGGAATCGACCGACGCCGCTCCCCGCGCCTGCAATCGAAACAGGTCCGCCAGGCCAAAGCCCCCCACACCCAGCGCACCGGCCTGCAGGAAACTCCGCCGCGAAAGCGGCCCGCGGCAACGGACAGGAGACAGCGGCATGAACGAACACTCCCAGGCAGCGATGGACAATCCCCGACGTCGGTCAATTCTCGCAGAAAGCGGCGAAAATTGTCAAATGGAGTTGGGGAGGGGGCTCGATCGACTACCAATTCTCACAGCAACCGAGCGGACAAAAAACAGAATGCCCTAACTCCTTCGTCTCAACGCTATGCAGCGCTGCAGGACCGATCAACAACGCGAAACGAGCATTGCGGTAACCACCGACCTACAAAAGGGTGACCCCCTCATCGAGTCCCAGGTCTTTCAAGCCCGCGCG
>JBJXGA010000083.1:0-3640 GCA_046152955.1 Planctomycetales bacterium
GCAAAAAACCGCGAAACGAACGGGCCGGGTCGTATCGAAACGTCTTGAACCGTTCCAGCAGTTTCTCAATCACCCGTGAGCACGTTTCTTCGGCATCGGCGACCTGCACGCCCCGCTGACGGCACCACCCCATGATTTTCGGCCGGTATCGCGCGAGAAATTCCCCCCAAACCTGTGTGGCAATCTGCGGATCGCCCAACATGCGGAGCAGCGAAGGATCGGTCGATGGCGAATCGGCACCCTGCGACATGATAAGTACGCCTGAATAGAAGAAACCTAACACGGCTGCTCGGCGGTTTTGCCGCCGAGCTCACCACAGAAATTCCTGAATACTTGAAGTTTGCCTGCGATTCGGCTCGTCCCTCCGTTTCCACCCGCCGTCCTCCTTGGCACGTGTTAGGTCCATGCGTAATACCTGAAGAGACTGTCTAGTAATCACGTTCCAGACGCGTTGCACCGCCTGCCGGTCCATTGGGCCGGGCTTGGCCGGCGGTGCCGCGTCTGCTCTCGAAGATTCTGGCAGTTGCGGACAGGATGTCGCAAGGACCGATGTGATAATTCTGCCCGGTGAATGCAGTGATTTCAACGCAACGGACTGTCTGAGGGGCAAATTGCACCGCGAATTGGTTGAAGGTGCTCACGCGACGCCCCCCCGGCACACCCCCATCAGGCAAGACGCACGCGGATGACAACTGACAACCAAAAACGATCAATGGCGGCACATGCTCATCTCCCGCTGGCTAAACGCACTTCATCGCCGCATCAACCCCTGGGCCTACACGCGGACCGCTCGCCTACTGCGAAAAAGACGCGGCCACCGCAACCCCTCCCCCGCCGCCTCTGCTGTTTCCGCCGAGGTTCTGGAGACGCGAACCGTCCTGGCTTCGGTCACCTGGGATGGCGGCGCCGGCGATGGCTTGTGGACCAGCGCCGCGAATTGGTCGGGCGATGGCGTGCCAGGGTCGAGCGACGATTTGACGATTGATGTGGAAGGCGACGCCACGATCACAGTGCGCGGCACGCCGACGGCCGTGAATACGCTTCGCAACCATGAGACACTTTTCGTCGAAGGCAAGACCACCGGAGCGGCCCGGCTCAGCGTTGTCGCCGACTTGACGAACTACGGCACGATCCGGCTGGAATCGACGCAATTCGATCAGTTCAATGACCGCGGGTCATACCTGACGTTCAGCACCGGGACGCTGGTCAATGCCGCAAGCGGACTCATTGACATTCGCAAGGGGGCGGGTGAATCGCGGACAATCACCGGCAACGTCACAAATTTCGGGACGTTCCGCACCGAAGCCGGGATGCCCCTGACGATCAATGGGACAAACCCACTGTTCCACAATCACGACTGAGTTCTGGCGGTGGGGGAGAGCCTATTTCTGGAGACCGGTCGGCCGACGCTGAAAAACCGCGAATTCATCCACCCGCGAACAGTTTTGTCCAATTGGCACCCCCCATGAGTAGCCCCGACTCCAACGAATCTGTACGTTTCGTGTTAGACACCTCCGTAGTAGAGGTACGCCGACCTCGGCACCGACCACGCGGGCCGCGCCACCAGGCAAGGCCCCGGCCGCAGCACTGCGGCCGGGGCCAAGCCCCAAAATGATCGCCTCAGACTGCCGCTGACTGATTCTGTTGCAACCACTCGAACGACGCCAAGAGGAGCAAGCGAGCCATGTTCTTACCCGGTTGGCTGGACAGTGTTTATCGGCGACTTTTTCCAGGGGCATTGGCCCGCCGTCCGCGCCGCGGCTGTGATCGGCAGCGCCAACGCCGGGTTGCCCCGTCACTGATCGTCCCCGGCCAGGTCGACGTCCTGGAACGCCGCGAACTGTTGGCAGCGATCACCTGGGACGGCGGCGCGGGAGATGGTTTATGGACGTCGGCGGCAAACTGGTCGAGCAATGTCGTTCCCGGCGCGTTTGACGACGTGACGATTGACGTTGCGGGGAATGACACGATCACAGTTCGGGGTGCCCCCGCGCAGGTCAAGAGTCTGGTCAATAACGAGACGCTGTTCATTGAGGGGCGGACCAACACCGGAGCGGCAAAACTGTCGGTCACGGAGTCCTTTATGAACCACGGCGTGATCCGAATGGAGTCAACGGCGAACAACCCCAACGCAGACGAGAGTTCGTACCTGACGATGACGAACGGCACACTGACGAATGCGTCGGACGGGCGCATCGATGTCTTTGCCGGGACGGGAGACTCGCGATTCATCACGGGAAACCTGACGAACGAGGGTGCCATCTCGGTCGCGACAGGGATCAGGCTGACGCTGGTCGCCACCGGAGCGAGCGTGATTCAGAGCGCTGGCACAATGGCTGCCGATGGCACGGGAGACGTGTTTCAGACCGACGGGAGCTTCACGTTCACCGGCGGGGCGACGACTGGAATGGTTCGTCTGCGCGGCGTGCAGGTGAACGTGGCCGATACGGTCACGAGCACTTCGACGGTGCGGGCGGTGGGGGACAACAACGTCTTCCTGGGGAACCGGTCGCCAACGGTGACGGTGTGGCTGGAAGGGAATACCGGTACGGGCTATAGCCGGCTGTATGTCGATCAGGATGCAGAGAATGACGGCGTCATCCGTCTGGAATCGACGGCGAACAATCCCAACGCCAACGAGAATTCGTACCTGACGACGCGAAACGGCGCGAAATTCGTCAACGCGCCCACCGGCCGGATTGAATCGTATGCCGGGTCAGGGGACAGCCGCCTGATCGACGGTATCCTCGTGAACCGCGGACGGATCGACGCTTTCACGACGACGGTTCTGGACAGCGGGACGCTTGAGGCGGCGGGGGGTGTCTACACCGACCAGTTCTACGTGTCGGGCGCGAACGTGAAGGTCACAAGTCCCGCAATCTCACAGACCAGCATTCGGATCGTGGGAGATGGGAATCACCTGCTCTCGGACAACCAGGCGGACACCACGCTGTGGCTCAACGGAAACACCAGTTGGGGATTCTCGCGGCTGTACGTGGACCAGTCGTCGGTGAACCATGGAGTGATCCGAATGGAGTCAACGGCGAACAATCCCAACGCAGACGAGAGTTCGTACCTGACCGTGACGAGCGGCACACTGACGAATGCGTCGGACGGGCGCATCGATGTCTTTGCAGGCACGGGAGACGGACGAGTCATCACGGGAGAAGTTCGCAACGAAGGGACGATCACTAGTAATGCGAACCTGTCAATTGGCGTCGCCGGCGCGTCCCACGTCAACCGCGGCATCATCGCCAATCTCGGCAGCACGATGACGTTTACCGGTGCCTCACTCACCAACCAGTATGGCGCACTCATTGCCGGCTACGGGCAGGTCAACACCGCCGGCCTGACGTTTACGAACCAGGGAACTGTCGATCTCTCACGCCCCAGCGCCGTCGATTTGAAGATCGATCCGGCCTTGATTCAGGTCGCGTTCAGCGACGCGATGAGCGAATCGACGGTCGTCGATCCGTCCAACTACACGCTCGTTGCCAGTGGTGGCGATGCGATCTTCGGCAACGGCAACGATGTCGACCTGAAGTCGCATATTGGCGGAATCACCTGGGATCCTACGGCACAAATCGCATCGCTGGCATTGTCGGTGCCGCTCGCCGCCGACGTCTATTTGCTCACGCTG
>JBJXGA010000088.1:0-2775 GCA_046152955.1 Planctomycetales bacterium
CGCGCGCGAGTTCCTCGTAGCCAATGCCCGATTCTTCGGCGGGCTCCTCCGATTCCGGTGGCGCGGTCGAGAAGATGCCGCCACCGATCCCGGCGCCCGCATCGTCGCCACTGTTGCGAAACTCCCAGGTGGCCGCGTTCTGCATGTATGCCGCGCCAACTCCGGCTTCGACAACGAACTCAGTCTCTGGCGCGATTTCCTCGGCGGAATCAGCCGCGGCGCCACGGACCAGCAGCACATTCTCTCCGCTTGTCGCCGTGTATGAGCCCGAGAGAACGTGGTCGATGACGATGCCTCGTTGCCAGGCGCCAGCCGGAATCGACGCCTTGGCGTCGGGCTCCCAGGTCCAGTGCGCCAGGTTCACGTAAACGGGACCATCCGGGATCGCCGCGGCCGGAAGCTCGACTTCGAGCAACGGCTCAATCGTGACGCCATCCTGCCGCGCTGCCGCCGAAGTCAGCGTGCCCATCAACGTGAGCGTCACCACCAGGACACGAAGCAAAGAGTTGAATGTCACGGTGTCCTCCTCTTGATCTGATTCGACTCGTGCCAGAACGACGCCTCCGGACAATTGAGAGGGATCGCTTCTCCACTCACCCCCCTTCGAGCACGCCGGGACTACCCGTCAATAGAGGCAGGAGCCGATACTTCAGTACCCGGTGGTTGAAGCTGTCCGAAACATAGATACTGCCTGCGTCATCCAGGACGATGCTGACCGGGCCATCCAACTGTCCCGGCCCATCTCCGGACTCACCCCAACGGGCGAGCAGGTTTCCTTGCCCGTCGAACACCTGGATCCGATCGTTTGAGTCCTCGGCGACGAAGACCCTGCCATGAGCGTCGACTTCAACGTCGTAGGCGCCGCTGAGTTGGCCGGGATCGGGGCCGAATTCCCCCCAGCCGATCAGACGCGTGCCATCCGGGGCAAGCTTCCTGATCTGGTTTTGACTAAATTCGGCGACCCAGATGTTTCCATCCGCGTCGATAGCTAGCCCCTCTGGGTTGAGAGGTGGCTCACCCTCGGCCTTGGACCAGGAATCGAGAAACTGGCCATCGCTGTCAAAGACCTGAATTCTGCTTTGCATGTAGTCGGCGACGTAAACGCGGCCCTTGTCGTCGACGACGAGATCGGCAATCCCGTAGAACTCACCATCCTCAAAACCCTGACTGCCCCATTCGGTCAGGAAGGTGCGGTCTGGCGCGAACTTCTGAATGCGCTTGTTCCCCATATCGGCGACGTAGATGTTGCCGCTGGCATCGAAGGCGACGGCGCCCGCGCCATAGCCGCCGAACAAGCCAGGTTCGACAAAGTCGAACTCCCCTTCACCGCTCCCTGCCGTGCCCCACGCCTCCAGGAACGTGCCGTCCGGGGTGAAGATCTGGAATCGGCTGTTCTTGCCATCAGTGATCCATAGATTGCCCTGAGGGTCGATGGCCAGCCGGAAGGGATCCTCGAGCGGCAGACCAGGTCCACCGCTCGTTTCCCAGAGCAGTTCGAGAGGAGCAAGCGGAGTGGACGTGCCCGATGCAGGAAGAAAGACCGTCTGCTCGTCCTCCGGCGACGTCGGCCGCAGAGGCCCCGCCGCGAACAACCCGGCCACAATGGTCAGCAGCAGCAGCGCCGCGGTGGCTGCTAGCCCTCCGAAACGGCCACGGGTGGCGCGGCGGTTGGGGAGCGCAACCGTTTCCGGGATGGCTGGAATCATCGGAAATGACGATAGGGGAGATGCTGACGGCAGCACAATGATATTCGCGCCTTGAGGTGTCATCAGGAGGTTCTCCAGCAACTGAGCGATAAAGAGGGGTGATGGGTCTGGAGCGGCGCCAAGGGAGCGCAGAGTACGGTCAACGGCCAGCATGCTGGCATCGAGAGAGGGCGCATCGGCCTGAGGTCCGGAGGCGACGGCATCGAGATAGGCGTCAAGGCGCTGGATCGCGTCCCGATCAGAGGGGTTCATCGCGCCGCTCCGATCGCGTTCTGGGACGGTTCCAGAAGCTGCCGCAGGCGGGAGTAGGCCCGAAACTGGGCAACCTTCACCGCGGAATGGCTTTTCCCCAGCACGCGCGCAATTTCCGGTCCGTTGAGACCGGCCAACCGTAATTCGAGGATACGTGCCTGTTCTTCGGGAAGCTGATTCAGCAGGGTGCGTAGCTCGTCGGCGGCCAATGCCTGAGACTCGGGAGATTCGATCAGGCCGCGGTGGGGTTCGACACTGGCCAGGTCAACGGTCACCCGCCGCGAGCGATAGTGGTCTGCCACGACATTGTGCGCGATCGAGAAAAGCCAGGCGCGCAGGGCTGCGTCGTCCCGCTGCTGGGACAGCGAAGACATCGCCTTGGCGAAGATCAGGCTGGTGGCGTCCTCGGCGTCCTCGGTTGTGGGGAGTCGGCGGAAGCAGTATTGGTAGATGGAGCGAACGTAGCGATCGTACATGGCGCGGAAGCGATCGTGGTCCGCCGCCGCCCCATACTCCCGTGCACTGACGCGCGACCGAGAGTTCAGCTCAAGTTCGATCGCTGGCGAGCCGTGGTGGGCCATTGCCCGTCTCCGCCCCGTACCGCATCATGCGGTGTGTCATCCTACTAACACAGTAGACGGATCGGAGACGGACAAAAGTTACATCATGACTTGGAAGTTGTAAGGTGATAGGCGACGGGACGAACGATAAGGCTGCTTACGCCAACATTTGTCGTCCCTTCGTCCGCTTTTCCTGTCACCTGTCACCTGTCACCCCGTTGGTGTGGCCATGCCGCTTGCTTCGCCGCCCTTGACGT
>JBJXGA010000103.1:0-3071 GCA_046152955.1 Planctomycetales bacterium
GCGGGTGGGAGGTTGTGCGTTCTCGGCGGGAGGACCGCCCCCACGGTCGAAGCGACCGACGGCCAGTCGGAGGGGCGGGCAGCTCGCTCCCCTCGAAATCCGGGAGACGCCACACTCCTGCCGGTGAGCATCAGGTAATGCCCCAGCGTGTGATCGTTGGTGGAGTGGGTCAGCGAGCGGACGACGCTCCAAAGCTGGCTGCGGACTGCCAGTCTCGGCAGATGCTCGCAAATCTCAATTCCCGGCGTGCTGGTTGGAATCGGACGAAAATCCCCTCGAATTTCCGCCGGCGCCTCGGGCTTCATGTCGAAGCTCTCGTGCTGCGCCAGTCCTCCGGAAAGGAAGATGAAAATACACGACTTGGCAGTCCCCCCTCCAGGCCGTGGCGTCGACTCCGCCGCCCGCAGTCCGTGGAGGTGGTTCATCCCCAGCCCCAATAGACCAATCGCCCCGGCCTGGAGGGAGGTCCGGCGAGAAACGACGGGATGTCCGACATGCGGCGTCTGAATCATCAACACGCTCCTGCAACGGCCAGCCTTGATTCTCCCCGAATCTGAATGGTGCTGGCGGTCCATCGGTCTGGAATCGACTTCGCGTGACCGTGGGCAAGATTATATCGGATCGGAACGGAATTTTCCTCTGAGTCGTGCCAGGCAAGACCAGCGTTGGCGGGCAGCAAGCGCGCACGGTGTGGGATGGGCGGCGGGCATTCACGGCGACATCGCTAGCTGGCGCTGCCCTCCCCGAAGATAATTCCAGACATTCCAGGCTACCGCGAAGCGGTTACTCACAATAGCCTGGGGTCGCGCAGCGCACCCCAGGTCAGCCGACAGCAAGAATCCCTACCGCGAAGCGGTTGCACACCCAGCGGCAGTACATCCCGGGCTGCCGCTCGCCGCAAAACGATTGCGACAACGCGATGACGCACCCGCATCCAACGCACTATCTCGCGTGTGCAACCGCTTCGCGGTAAACCAATTGATCGTCACGTGACCTGGGGTGCGCTGCGCGACCCCAGGCTATTGTCTAAAACCGCTTCGCGGTACCACTCGACGCGGCAACGCGCCGAAGGGGTCGGACTGCCGCGAGACCGGTGGGCTCACGCCACACCGTTCGGCACCCCGTCACCGAATTTCTCCGAAATCCGGCTCGGCAACGCGCGGACCAACGCTACCGTCGGTCCGCCAAGAGCTCCATCACCCGGTCCGTCATCTGGTTCGTCATCTGGTCCGTCACCTGCTCCGTCATCTGGTTCTTCATCTGGTTCTTCATCTGGTTCTTCATCTGGTTCTTCATCTGGTTCTTCATCCCCCAAGGGGGGGCCGTGAAATTTCACATCCCCCAGCCAGAATGCAGGTTACGGCGATCCTTGGGCGTCGTAAGAGACTGCTCCTTCATGCCGCCGCCCTCTGGTGCCCTGATCGTTGAAGAACCTCCCCGCAGGGAGGGGCAATTCCCGGCGCATGTGTCTGGCGCGTGAGACCTGCCCCCGGGTGTGGCAAACTCGAATGGAGAGCCGCTTTCCGCGAAGGAAACTCGTGGCAGCGGGCAGGCATTGCACTGCGGAGACAAGCTCACTGGGGACATTGGCGGCCGTCGCGCTTTCCGCTGGATGAGCCGGGTGCAGACCAGAAATCGCCGATTTTTATGCCACGGTTTTCGTACAGATCCAGCCCCTGTTTCGACGCTCAGAAAACGAGAATACAACTCCGTCGCCAGAACGGACTCATCGCCCAAGCTATTCCGTGGGTTCGGTTTCCGCTTCGCTCGCTTGCTGCCGCAGTCGATCCCGGATGATTTTCTCCAGTACAGGGGGGAGTGGGATTTCCCAGCGGTTCTCGGCACCGGCCTGGAGAGTCATTCGGGGTTGGGCATTCGGGTCAGTTTTGTGATTGTCCGTGCCGCCTGAATCCGGCGAGCTTCCCCCCTCGTTTGAGGGCCATGTTGCCGCGATAACTGAGTTCCCAGGTTTCGCAGATCGCGGTTTCATCATGGTCGCTTCATCACGGCTGGCAACGATCGCTCCCACAATCGAACTGTGGAACAAAGGGCCATTTTCAAATTCCTTTGGCGCATCCAGAACGAACAGGTCAAGCAATTGATATCGGGCATTGGACAAACGAATGGAGAATTCCGGACGATCCAACTCACAGAGAACCATCCATCCCGGCGCGGGGCCCAGTTCCCGAATCCGGTTGATCACCCGTTCTGAAGGCGCCGGAAATCCAGTTTTCTGTGCCAAATCAATTCGATACTCGATTTCCTGTTCCGGTCCGTCTCTGCGAGGACTGCCTGAGAATTGCCGGTGGACACGAGGGTCCGGACCGTAGATGCCGGAAGTTGGAACCAACTCAACCTCACTTTCAAAGGACAAACCGTTTGGGATCAACGTCGACACATGCCTGAGGCTCGGACGATCAAGCGAGGGGCCGAAAAACTTCGTCGGATCGAGGATGGACAACACCGTACCGTCGGCACCGAGCATCGTGATCCGATGTTGCTGGACGAGTTCGTTGGGTCGCCATTCGGCTCCGTCTACAATCCGCGGTTCCTGCAACCAATGACACAACGCCCAGTAGCCCTTTTCCTTCAAGTCCTCCGGCCAGACGATCCGCATCGGCACATCAACCGCTTCCAATTCACGCTCCGGGCAGACGATCTCTTCCACACGCTCCTCCCCCGGCAACACCGTTACCACTGACCCCTTCCGGACTTCACCCCAGGGAGTGGAAACCACTAACCGATGTTGCCCCGGCCGGATCCGGCCGAAATCAACGAGGCCGTTTGCATCAGAAGTCCGTATCAAGTTCCCCTCTTTTGCCGAATCCAGTACGAAACCAATAAGTTTCACTTGGAATCCTGCCGCAGGGCGCCCGGTCGTTTCCAATTTCAATCGGACCTGTACCGGATTCCATTCCAGCGAATGTTCCTTCTCGGGTGGGGCCAATTCCTGTGGAGGTTGCTGCTCCAGGCGCGCCAGGAGGGCGGCGTGGGACTGGCGGCTCTGTTCGAGCAGCGCGGCGTTTGCTTCCCGGCCTTGCTCAAGCAGAGCCTGGTTGGTTTGCCGCGCC
>JBJXGA010000106.1:0-7173 GCA_046152955.1 Planctomycetales bacterium
GCGGACGATCGACAGCTATCCGGTCGTGATCGTCGCGGGAGACATTGAGCTGACCGCTCCGGAAGGGCAGCGTCTGGCCCAATACATCGCCGCGGGCGGAACGCTCCTGGTCTGCGACGCGCACCTCACCGGTCCGGGGGTCGCCGCGCTGGCTCTTCCGCCGACGGGCGCCGTTCAGGAGAACGCCGGATACCGTTGGCTGGGAAGCCCCGAGTTGCACCCCTCGCAATTGTTCCGCTACCGCGAAATCACACAGGGATCCGAACCGATCCGGCCACTGGCAACGACGGCCGACGGCAAGTGCTTCTGCGCGGCGATCGACCGGGGTGCGGGAAGACTGGTGTACCTGTCGCTTCCCCGCGGGCTGGGAGTGGACCGCACGGCGCATCCCCTGGTGGCACGACTGTTCGCCCACCTCTCGCGCGGCCTGATGCCGATCGAGGTCTCCGGAGAAGTCGAATGGCTTGTGAGCCGCGGCAAGAGCACATGGCTCGTCACGCTCCTCAATCCCGCCGGGCAGGACAAACCGCAGCAGGGGATCACAGCGACCAACTATCGGCTCAACAAGCCGACAACGATTCGAACGCACGTCCCCATCACGACAGCCCGCGATCGACTGCTCCCCAGCGATCCATTGAAGGTCGAGTCCGGCCAGATCCAATTGACCGTGCCGGCGGGGGGCGTGCGGATCATCGAACTGAAGTGAGTTCGGGAGGGCGAACGTGCCCGTGAGCCGCCGCTGCGCGTGGTACGCGACTGAACCGCCCCGTTGGGATGAAGCAGGCTCTCGGCGAGAGTTTTCGGCTGTCCGTTTCACGATTACTCTCGACGAAAACACATTGGCGGCTTCCGGGGAACTTGCCTTGTTGACTCCCAACGGCGGGTCTCGACTTTCTCGATCGCACATTGGCGGCTCGGCGGGAGCCTCGCCCTCCCGGTACACAATTCCTTTTCACAGCACGTCGCGGAACGCGACTAAGTTCGCTCAGGGGAAATTGCGTCTCCACGAATGGTACGGCATGAGTGTCCGCGCTATTCCCCTATTTCCACAAGCCGATTTGTCGAAATGAAACCTCGCAACACGCGATCATCAAAGCTCTGCGCACGAATCGGTTTGCGATTCCTGATCGCGGTCGTCCTGGTGTTGTGGCGCCTCCCGTTGGCCGCGCAGGAACCGACCGTGCCGTGCGTGGCGGTTCTTACCACCGAGTGGCGGCAGAATTCCCACGCCGATGTCATCGCCGGGCGATTGGTTGAGAGCGACACCCTCGATGGCCGTGGGGCTTTTCCGCGGTTGAAATTGGTCTCGGCATTCACCGACCAGGTTCCGGCCAACGACCTCAGCCGAAAGCTTGCGGAAAAGCACGGCTTCCGGCTGTTCGACAGCATCGAAGGGGCGCTGACCCTGGGAGGCGAGCGGTTGGCGGTGGATGGGATTCTATTGATCGCCGAGCATGGTCGGTATCCGGAAACCCCGACCGGACAGTTTCAGTATCCCAAGCGCCGGTTCTGGGAGCAGGTGCTCAAGGTATTCGAAAAGAGCGGGCGCGTCGTGCCGGTGTTTCACGATAAGCACCTGGCGGACAACTGGGCCGACTCCCAGTGGATTCATCAGCAGATCGAGCGGCTGAAGATTCCGGTCCTGGCGGGGTCATCGCTCCCTTTGACGTGGCGCGAGCCCCCGCTCGACACGCGCCGCGACGAGCCTCTTGAGGAGATTCTTGCCGTCTCCTATCACCGGCTCGATTCG
Source organism: Planctomycetales bacterium (assembly GCA_046152955.1). Classification (GTDB taxonomy): domain Bacteria; phylum Planctomycetota; class Planctomycetia; order Planctomycetales; family Planctomycetaceae; genus SIAF01. The sequence goes on from JBJXGA010000106.1 coordinate 1,751, forward strand.
TACGGCTTTCACGCGCTGGAAATGGTGCAATCGCTGGCGGAACGTCGCCGGGGAGGGGAGACCGGAATTCAGGAAGTCCGCTGTCTTGAGGGGGACGCCGTCTGGCAGGCGGGCCAGGCGGGTGAATACGATGAACAGCTTCTTGCCGCCGCGCTGGCGCGCTTGAAGTCACAGCCCATCCCCGCCGGGAAGAGCCTCCGCGAATTGATTCCGAAACCGACGCTGATGCAGTGGCGTTATGCGGACGGCCTGCGCGCCAGCGTCTTGACGCTGAACTACGCGGTCACGGAGTTTGCCTGCGCCTGGCGCACCCCCGATGGCCAGCGGCAAGCGACGCTCTTCCGCCTTCAGGAAGACCGCCCGTTGATGCACTTCACGTACCTCGTCCAGGGGATTGAGAAACTGATCCACGATCAGCGCGCTCCCTGGCCGCTCGAACGCACGCTGCTGACCAGCGGCACGCTCGACGCGCTGCTCAACTCCAGAATGCAGGGAGGCCAGCCGCTACAGACGCCGTTCCTGAACATCCAATACGCCGCACCGCGACTGGACTGGAAGCAACCTCCTCCCCCTCCGCCAGGGAGGCCGCTCGACGAATGACGCCATCCTCGACAGCCTCGGGCGAATGCCGACAGTGATGTGACCTGGCCAGTGGAGGCCAACTTTCGGCAAGTCATTACCGATGATCGGAGTTCAGTGCGGCGAGCAGTGCAGACCGCGTTAGTGCTTGCTGCGCGTCGCGAGTGATCGTCGGCTGGCCGTCGAAGAGCTGGTGGCCATAGTGTCCGAATTGCGAGTGATTCCCTCCTTCGATTTCGATCCACTTCGTGCCTGCGGGCAATAGCCGACGGTTGGCTTCGATCTTTTCGCGCGGCGCGACGCCATCCTGCGTGCCAAGCACCTTGGTGACCGCCATCGGCAGATTCGACAAATCGTCCTGCTTGGGATGCGTTGTGCCAATCAGCACCAGCGCTGAGAACGCCTTGGGACTCGTCTGGGCCACGCGGCCAGCCAGCGCGCCCCCCAGGGAATGCCCGGCAATGACCCACCGCGGAATCTCGGGATGATCTGCCACCACGCGACGGGCGCGCTCCAGGGTCAGGTCTTTGTGGGATGGCAACGGCGCGAAGCGATACGGCAAACGAACGACATAGACCGCATACCCCGCTTCGGCCAGCGGACGAAGCAACGGCGCATAGGCCTCGGCGGCAACCCCGGCACCACACACGAAGACCAGCCCCCCCTTGGGAGAAGACACCGGGCTGAACTCAAGCGTTGCCTTCCGATCGTCAACCACGACCTCCTGATCGCTCACCAGGAGAGCGGGATCAACTCCCTGGGTTCGCATGGTGTTGGCGAGCCACAGCGTCGAGCCTGTCGCCCAGAGAATAAACGCCCGACGAATCCAGCGTCTGAGGGCGCTGCGTGGTTTCTTCACGACTGGCTGATCGGGCATGTGGCGCTCTCAATGTCATCGGACCGGGAACGCGATCCATTGTAACAGAATGTCCTCGGTTGGGCTGGCGTTAGCACTACAGCGCAATTTGCGAATCAATCCCCTATCCGAAAGCAGTTGAACAGGAGATCGCAGAGAGCCCGTGTGTGTCGTCAATTCCCTGCCAAACATTGCTCTGCGTTCTCTGCACCGCAATCCAGCAGAGTCTTGATACGGCGAGAAGATTTTCGAGATGCGGGAACTCCTTTCAAAGCAAAAGGAAATGGAACAGGAGGGCGCAGAGATTGCAGAGATGGGCGCGGCCTTGGGCCGCATGGATTCCGATTGACGCCCCTCTCCAGCGATCCAGTCGGGTTCGTTTGGTCAATAACGGTTGGATTTCTCTGCGTCCTCTGCGCCCTCCTGTTCAATTGTCCCCTTTTGATTGCGGCCCTTGGCCGCGCTGTGTTCTCCAGTTTCAGACTTACATCATCGTCCACGCTTTTCGCCAACATGCGTTGTCGTGTTAGGTCGCCAGGAGCGCGTCGGACCGATAGAATCGGAAAATGATCACAGTGGCGGAACTTGTACTGGGCAGTCCCGTGGTCCATTTTTCGCATTGAAGTCTCGACGCGACGACTGATGCTGGCGGCCTTCTCAAAAACCTCGCAAAGGAATTTCCTGTGATCGGCAGAATTCTCCCGCTCGTTCTCCTGTTCACACTCGCTCCTTTCGCCCAGGCGGAGCCGCCGGAGGTTTCACCCGATCGGATCAGGGCCGCGGTGGCGCGGCTGGCGAGCGACCAGTTCGAAGGGCGCGGGCCGGGAACCAACGGCGAGATTCTGGCCACGGAGTATCTGGCTGACGAATTCGAGAAAGCGGGACTCAAGCCGGTTGCCGGTCGCGACTCCTTGTTTCAACGGGTGCCGCTCGTCCGGGTCGTGACGAGCAGCCAGGCAACGCTGCAGGCCGTGAAGGAGGGGAGCACGCTCGACATCCCGTGCGAAGAGGGCTTCGCCGGGATGAGCCAGACGCAGCAGGAGCTCGAAGAGTTCGACGCCGAGGCGGTCTTTGTCGGACATGGAATCACAGCGCCGGAGTTTGGTTGGGATGACTATCAGGGGATCGACGTCAAGGGAAAAGTCGTCGTTCTGTTTACGAACGAACCCCCTTCGGACGACCCCCAGTTTTTCGGCGGTAGGGCACTCACCTATTACGGGCGCTCGACGTTCAAATTCGAAGAGGCGGCGCGCCGTGGAGCGGTCGCCTGTTTCATCATCCACACCAGCGAGACGGCGGGTTATCCCTATTCCGTCGTGCGGCGACTGGAAGGGGCGCAGCTCCCGCGCGAGGCGGATAAGCCTGTGCTGGCCTTCGCCGGCTGGCTCTCCTCGCAGGCGGGAGACAACTTGCTGGGGCTGGCTGGCCACACGGTGGAAAGCGCATTGAAGGCCGCTGACACCAAGGGGTTTCACGGCTGGTCGTTGGGAGTTCGACTGAAGGGGCGTTTTCCGACGACGATTGAGAAGTTCGTCAGCCACAACGTCGCCGCGCAAGTCGAAGGAAGCGATCCGCGGCTGGCGTCCGAGGCAGTCCTCTTCACGGCACATTGGGATCATCTGGGAGTCGGGCGGGCCGTTCTGGGGGATACGATTTACAATGGCGCGGCGGACAATGCCACCGGCTGTGGATTGCTGCTCGAACTGGCCCGCGCCTGGTCGGCGCAGTCCCCCCCACCCAAACGCTCGGCGATTTTCCTGGCGGTGACGGCGGAAGAAAAAGGACTGCTCGGCTCGAAATACTATTCCCAGAATCCCCTGATTCCCCTGGAAAAGACGGCGCTCAATCTCAATTTCGACATGATTCTGCCGCTGGGGGTTCCCGAGGGGATCGTGGTGACTGGCGCGGATCGCACGACGATCTGGCCGCAGGTGATGGCGGCGGCCGCGAAGAATCACCTCCGGATTGAGCCCGACCCGCGGGCGCACCTGGGGGCGTTCTTTCGGTCGGACCATTTTTCCCTGGCCCGCGCCGGCGTCCCGGCGTTCTCCGTGGCGGCCAGCGCCAAGATCGCGGGACAGCCCCCGGAATCTGGCATCCAGGCGCTGAAGGAGTTCAACGACACGACGTACCACACACCTCAGGATGAACTGAAACCAGATTGGGACTTCTCCGGGTTTGCCGTGTTGGGACAGTTTGCACTGGACCTGGCCCGCGAAGTGGCCAACGCCGACGTGTTGCCCGCCTGGAATCCGGGGGATGAGTTCGACAAAGGACGGAGCGGATCCAGCAAGCGATGAGGATCGACAGGCCTCGCCCGGATTTCGCCAGCATGGTCACATAGGATTCGGCAATTTGGAATTCCACTGAACAACACACAGGACAACTTCCTCATGAACTGTCGATCTGCGATCCGATTCAGCCTGGTGTGCCTGGCCATCATCCAGGTTCAGTCATTGTCGCCGGGCAATTCCCCGGCGAGCGAGGTCGCAACGACAAAAACACCGGCGGGTGATTTCGCCGGAGCAGTCCGGCTCGCATTGCCCCCCGTGATCTACGCCGTTCCCGGCGTCGAAGCGAATGTGTACTTTGACAATGTGGTCCTCGTCCTCAACGCGGCCAATTTTGCATTCGACGTGCAATGCCCCAAGGGGAGGCAGCAGCAGGGGCGCTGGACGTTTTCACCGGGTGAGACTGACATCGGAGACCATCCGTTCGAACTGGAAGTGCGCAACGATCGCAATGAAATTGTCGCCCGCGGCCACAGCTCGGTGCGGGTGACGGCGGCCAGCGCAGGACAGGGGCGGGAAGTGGCCGCGCTGATGATCGGCGACAGCCTGACGCACGCGTCTGTCTACCCGAAGCGCTGGCAGACGTTGTGCGATACGCCGGCCGGACCAAAAATGACGCTCATCGGGTCGCACGGGCCGGGAGGGGTTCCGGGGACCATCCGGCACGAAGGGTATGGCGGGTGGACGGCGCAGCGGTTCGCCACGCATGCAGTCGGTGTCCCGCGGCAAGGGGACTACGCCAAACGGGCCAGCCCGTTTCTGTATCCTGGATCCGACGGCAAGCCAACACTCGACCTGACCGCCTACTGCCGCGACGTTTCCGAGGGGCGTCTCCCCGATATCGTGACGATCTTTCTCGGTCCCAACGACATCTTTTCAGCCACGGATGCGTCGATCGAGAGCGTCATCGACACGATGCTGGGGCATTACGACTCTCTGGTACAAATGGTCCAGACAGCGGCGCCGAAAGCGCGCATCGGTGTGATGCTGCCGGTTCCGCCTGCCGCGAGCCAGGATGCGTTCGGCGCGAACTATGCCAATGGACAGACGCGCTGGCAATACAAACGGAATCAGCATCGGCTGGTAGAGCGGATGCTCGAACGGTATGGGGGCCGCGAGACGGAAGGCATCCTGATCGTTCCGACGCACGTCAACCTCGATTGCCAGCACAACTACCCGGCCGAGTCAGCGCCAATCAATGCGGCCTCCGAGATCAAAGTCCTGCGGCAGAACAACGGTGTTCACCCGGCCCCCGCAGGCTACGACCAGATCGGCGACGTGCTATACGCCTGGCTCAAAGGTTTGCTGTAGGGCTTTGGAGTGCGGGAGATTTCTCCCGCTTTTCGTACTTACGGAACCGACGCTGTACAGCGCGAGGCGGGTGCCGGGGTCAGAGCGGTTTCAAAAAGCGAAACGTCTTTTGCGCCGCGAGCGTGGCGCGTCTCCGCCAGTTCGCCGACAGGGTTGCCAGCGATGGCCCCGTCTGTGTCAGACGGGGCCATCGCTCGACATGGCGTCTCGATCAATCCTTAGAAACGAGGTGATCCAGCCGCAAGTACTCCTACGGCTACCTCGTTCCCAAGCTCCGCTCTCATCCTTATACACAAGAAAACTTTCCGGATCGGACAGGTTGTCCGACAATGGCACGGCATTTGCGCCAGCCTCTTTGCCCTGAGTGTCTTATCACCTAGGTCTCA
>JBJXGA010000122.1:0-16532 GCA_046152955.1 Planctomycetales bacterium
TCCGGGTCAACTATGACGCCGGCAACGTGATGGATTACCTGGATGTCGATCCCCTCCCGGACCTGGCGAAATGCGCCGATGTCGTTCACAGTTTTTGCATCAAGGACCACCGCAACTGGCCGCGCGATGAGGATTGCGGTCCGGGATTGGGTGAGATCGACCCTTACCGCCTGCTTGATCAGGTGGCGTTCACCGGGCGGCAGCTCCCCTTGTGCTGCGAAAACATTGCGGCGCCGCTCCTCCCTCGGCCGACCGACCCGGCGAAGGTCGATGTTCTCGCCCGCCGCGCGCGCGAGTATCTGGAAACCGTGATCGCCGGACTGCACGCGGACAGGGAGGAGTGATGGCGAACAGTATGTAGCTGGTCACGAACTGTCCGGACAAATCCCGCAAAGCCTCTGTAATGCGACCGGCCGGGAATTAGCGCCCGCCCGGCTGATTCTGCGCGTCGGGTTCCAATTCAGCAACGATTATGGAATGCACGTCCAGTCTGGGAACGCGCACGCGTGTGCCGGAATCAACGGCATCGGCGTTCAGGTCGATCCCCTGCGGCTCCCAATGGACCCGCCGGAAGCGATAGTGCGGGGCAAACGTCACCTGGATGTCGTGAATCGGGATCACCTCTTCCCGCAATGGGACATCATCCTGGGGGAGCGCGTGATGTGCGGTGGAGTTGAGATCATTGAACAGGTGGACGATCAACCGCTCGTTTCCATCCTGTGAAGGAGAGGTCTGACGCATCAGCGTGGCATGCACGCACATGGGGGCTTCGATCGTCACCGGTGGAGGGCTGGCAGCGGCCCACAGCAGGGCGTGCTTGAGCGCCAACCGCTGGTAGGGATAGGCGTACAGGTAATAAGCCGCGTCGAGGCCGGCGGCAAAATAGACCACCCGTCCTTTGCCATAGGTTTGCGTCACAACCGCCGGGAGCGCATCCCCGGCGGGGGCCGATCTTGGTCGAAACGTCCCAACGACCTTCGTGCCGGGCCGGGGAGCAACGCGCACCGCCGGTCCCTTGAAGGTGACCGGTTCGTCTCCCACATAGGTTGTCATCTTCCCCTGATTGAGGAACGAATCGGCAGCCTGCAGGAAGTCGAAGACGTTTTTCCGTTTTTCCAGCAGGCAGAGCATCCCCCCGTGCGGAAACTTCTCCATGTCGATCTGCGGAATCGTCGTGGTGTTGGTGTCGATCCGCCGCCACTCGGGATGCGTCTCGTACACTTCCCCCTGCAGGCAAGGGGGATAGACCGCCAGGATCCGCACCCCCAGCCGCTTGTACTCGGCGATTTCCTGATCGATCCGCGCCAGGGGAACGTGCGGGCTTCGTTTCTTCAACAGGCGGCTGTCGTAATAGGCATAGAACGGATCCACGAAGCCCATCTCGCTGATCGTCACACCGTGCGCGGCAGCCGCCGCGCGGCCCGGCCCGTCCATCACCGACAACGTGTATCCGCAACCGATTGTGTTCTGAACCCAATCGGGAATCTTGACCTGGCGGAATGGCTGGCGGTCGAACGGTTGCGCGAGGATGGTCTGATCCCAGACTGCCGATGCGCCGGAACGAGGCGGCGGCACGGCACTCTGTCCCCAGCTACAAGTGGCGGAGAGCCCGTACAGAATCGGGATCAGCCGAGCGAATCGCGGGAGCCCGGATCGTGAGTGCATGGAGCTCAACTCGCCCGAGTTGCTATCGGAAGGGAGTAATCGCCGGAGAAAACCTCCACGGCCGGGCCGGTCATGTACACGTGGTTATCTTTCTCGGACCATTCCAGGTGCAGGTCTCCCCCCGGCAGGTGGGCGACCAGCGTGCGGTCAGTGCGTCCCGTCAACACACCGGCCACGCAGACGGCGCAGGCACCGGTCCCGCAGGCAAGGGTGATTCCACTCCCCCGTTCCCAGGTTCGCATCGTCACTTCACCTCGGCCTCGGACCTCCACGAAATGGACGTTGATCCGGCGGGGAAACTGGGGCGCATGCTCCAGCACCGGTCCCACCGACTCCAGCGGCGCCAGGGAGACGTTTTGACAATAGAGCACCAGATGGGGATTTCCCATCGAAACGCAGGTCATGTGCGGGTCGAGCCCGCAATCGTGAAACCACCCTGGAACCGGATCTCCTTCAAGTTGCGGCACGCGGCGATTGACCACAGTCGGCCCAGGAAGCGTCGTGGGGATCAGTTCGGCATCAAGAATCGGTTCCCCCATGTCCACCCGCACGCTCTCGACGCGGCCGGCCCGGACCTGGAGGTGCAATGTCAGAACTCCCCGGCCGGTTTCGATTCGCAATTCGGGCTGTTGGGCGATGCCGTGGTCGTACACGTATTTGGCGACGCACCGCACTCCGTTCCCGCACATTTCCGATTCGCTCCCATCGGCATTGAACATCCGCATCCGGGCGTCGGCGCGCTCCGAAGGGCAAATCAGAATCAACCCGTCTCCCCCGATTCCGGTGTGTCGGTCACTGACAGCGCGGGCCAGTCCTGGGAGATCGTGCGGCAGCTCTTCGGCGAAGGCATTGACATACACGTAGTCGTTGCCCAAGCCGTGCATTTTGGTGAATTTCATCGTGCAAATCCTTCCTGGGAGGTTGAATTGTACTGCGACGCCGATGGCAAATCCAACGGGTTGTTGGCGACGATGGGGAGATCGCCCCTCGGCGAATGCCCGGCGGAGTAAGTCAGCGTCCTGGCCGTCGCAACGATGCAACAAATGGATTCAAAAAGGGTTACGTCGATTACCCCCTTGCTTGGCGGGAAGAATCCGCAGGGACTGGCGTTGATAATTCTCGGCGAATGATATAATTTCGACAGCCATAATTGTGAATAGTCGGGGTTGGATGGTGGCTGTTCACTGTTCCCCCACACGTCCGACGGGCCAGTCCTTTACGACACCAGCACGCAGTAGAAAAGGAGACCCTACATGTCAGTCACACTCACGCCCCAGGCCGCCAATGAGATCAAGCGGGTGATTTCCGAGCAAAAGATGCCCGCCGACACCGTCTTACGGATCGGTGTGGTCGGCGGCGGTTGCAGCGGTTTTCAGTACAGCCTCGGGTTCGACAACGCCTGCGACGAACTCAAGGACACCGTCATGGTGCAGCATGACATCAAAATTGCCGTCGATCGCAAGAGTGAATTGTTCCTGGATGGAACCGAATTGGGATTCCACGACGGTCTGGAAAAGCGGGGTTTCACGTTCAATAACCCCAACGCGGTCAAGTCGTGCGGCTGCGGCAGCAGCTTTTCGGCCTAGCCTAACGCACAGAAGGGACGTCGCCGGGAAGGTCTGGATTTCCCCGGCCACCGTCCTTGGCAAGTCGTTCATTGGACGAGTGAGCCTGCTGTTTTCCTAAAAACAGCAGGCTCATTTTGTTATCATACCGTGGAACACTGTCCAATCGGGTTGCCGCCGTACACGGTTATGCGAGACAGCCATGCTGCATCGCGAGACACTGGAACACTACCGGCGGATGGCTCCGGAGGAGCGTCTGCAACTTGCGCTTCGGCGGAACTCAAACCTCAAAACATGTCGAATTGCGAACACTGGACCAAAGAACCCGGAGCCCGCCTGGCTGGGAATCGCGACCTGGATCGATTCAAGGTGCAGGCCCCCTGCGTGGTTCCACTTCCCGGCGGCGGGTTTCGGATGTTCTACACCGCGGTTGGGCCGGGCAAGCCGTTTCCCGCGTGCCAGGGTTACATTCTGAGCGCAGTCTCCGACGATGGATTGAATTTTCGAGCGGACCCGGGAATTCGCCTGGCCCCCAATCCCAGCGTTGCGACGCGCGCCTTGCGCGTCCTGGCCCCTTCGATCGCCCGCTGCCCGGATGGCCGCTGGCGGATGTACGTCGAAACGCGGGGAACCGCTGCGGAGCCCACCGTCATCGCCAGCGCGATCTCCACCGACATGCTGCACTGGGAATTTGAAGCCGGAGTCCGCGTGCAAACTCCAGGTGGGGTGGGCGGGCCGCGGTTTCTGACGCTGCCGGATGGCCGCGGGCGTCTGTATTGCATTCGATCGGATTACGGTCCAGCGGGAGTCGCCTCGGGAAAGCGCCTCTCGTCCCACGTCATCAGCGCCATCACCACGGACGGATTGCGATTCGAGATCGAAACGGGGGTCCGTCTGGCGGATCGACAGAGAGACTTTGATTCAGCAGGGATCACTGCCGCGGAGGTGCTTCCTCCTGATGGACTCGAAGATCTCTGGCGGATGTACTATTCCGCCTGGCAGGAATGCCCTTCCGGGATGGCGGTTCCGGTCCACCCGAGTCACGATTCGGCGGCGGTGGCCAATGGCCGCAGCGACGACTTCGCCGCCCAATCGATTGCCTCGGATATGTCGGGCTACCGCTCGCGGATCTTTGAGGCGCGCTCCCCTGACGGATTGACCTGGAACACCGCCGGTTGCGTGATCGAAGGGACGGGGTATGGGGCCGACGGCCTGGACGCGGTCCACGCCGAAGACATGTCGCTCGTGGATCTGGGCGCTGGCGGCCGCCGAATGTACTACGCGGCATGCGATCGGGAGGGAGTCTGGCGCATCGCCAGTGCCTTTTGCGCCGACCAATGAGCGGCCTCCTCACGGGTCAGCGCGGCGTTGCATATAGTAACGCTGGACTTCGGCGATACATGACTGGCCGCTGGGGGACGCCACGGCGCAGCGGGCCTCGGGGGACTTGGCCCGTTCGATGCAGGCGCGCGTCCGCGCCACCGACCCTTCGCGCAAGTCCTGTTCGACGTCTTCGCAAGTCAGTCCGAAACAGGCGCACAGGGGAGCGGCCGGATGCTTGGGATAGACGGGATGCAGGACATCGCGCGTTTCAACGACCCGGTCGAACAGGTCGAAGTACACCACCGGACAGCGGGCAAACGGACAGAAAAATGCCAAATCGTTGAGATGCTCGCGCGCCGCTGGCAGGACGTGGGCCTCGAGCGTCTCGCGATAGACCCCCTGCCCCGGCGAACCGCAGCGTGGGCAGCGACTGTCGGGGGCGTCGTTTTCCCTGACAAAGGCCTTATTCATGATCGGTTAAGCAGGGTCGATCACTGCCGCTCGGCGCGCCAGAGTTGGCCCGTCCCCTGACGTGTGAGCCGGCGCTTGCCGCCGGTCCGGGTCTCACTTTTTCGACAACGGAGCGTCTTTGAGCAGTCCCAGATAATCGAGCGTGATCGACAACAACTCGTTGTTGTAGCTGTTGTCCGGAAACACCGGACCCTCGGTCATGTCGTCGGAGTTATCGGCCTTGTCGCGCGCCTTTTGCTCCTCTTCGACACGCTCCTTGCGTAACTCTTCTTCGTTGAGCGAAACAGACTTGCGCTGCTTGCGCGCCAGGTATTTCTCGATGTCCCGATCGGTTTTTTGGAAATCAGGATTGCTGGCCACCCGCTTGCGGCTCTGGTCGCGGAGGGGAGGGAGCATGTCCGCGGAAACCAATGGGAGCCTCCGGTGTCGGACCTCCGCGATCTGATCGAAAGGCATCGCGTTGTCGAGGAATTGTTCCCCCAAGTCCATATTGTCCATCAGCGACGGCAATGCCACGTCGGAGGGCACTCCCAGATTTTGCGTGCTGTGGACATTCACCCGGTAGAACTGCTGAATCGTCAGCTTGAGCGCTCCCAATTCCTGACGACTGAAGAGTTGCGTGAGCTGTTTGCCGACATTAGTGACATTTTGCACCGTCCCTTTACCATGCGTGGTGCGGTCGCCGATGATCAGTCCGCGACCATAGTCCTTAATGACCCCCGCAAAAATCTCCGAAGCAGAGGCCGACAGGCGGTTGGTGACGACGACCAGTGGTTTATTGCAATCGACGCCCGCTTCGTCATCATTGAGGGACTTAATTTTTCCCTTGAGGTCTTTGACCTGAACGACGGGCCCCTCGTTGATGAACAATCCGGAGACCTCGATGGCCTCGGTCAAGGCGCCTCCGCCGTTGTAGCGCAGGTCGACTACGACCGCGTCCACTCCCCCTTGAGCCTGAAAATCGAGGAGCACTTTCTTCACGTCGGAAGCGGTGCTCTTGGCGTCTTCTTCCCCGTTTTCAAATCCCTGAAAATCCCGGTAGAAGGAGGGGATCTGAATGACACCGATCCGCGTCGCCGTTCCCGGAATCCGCTCTCCGGAGTTGATGATCGTCCCTTTGACCTCGGCCGATTTGAGCTCCACCTGTTTGCGGATCAGTTCGTACACCTTCACTTCGCCGCTGGCGGCAGACAGCACTTTCAGCCGGACTTTCGTCCCCGCTTTCCCCCGAATCATGTCGACCACTTTGGAGAGCTTCATCTCGACGACGTCGACAAATTCGCTGTTGCCATTGCCGACGGCGATGATCTTGTCGTTGACCTTCAGCCGCCCGTCGGTGGAGGCCGCTCCGCCGGGAACGATCGTCTTGACCGTCGTATAGCCATCATCCACCTGCAGTGCCGCGCCGATCCCTTCCAGTTTGAGCCCCATCATGATCTGAAATTCGCGCATGGAGCGCGGCGACATGTAGCTGGAATGGGGGTCGAAGGTCATGCACAAAGCGGTGAGATACATCTCCACCACTTCATCCGGCTCGGTCTTGCTCAGATTGTCGTAAATGGTCTTGTAGCGCTTGTGGAGCCGCTTGAGCGGATCGAGTTCGACCGGCTTTTTTCCTGGGACTTCGGTCTTGGGCTTTTCCTCTCCACCGGCCGCTTCCGCCAGCGCGGTTTGCTCCAGTTTGAGCAGCAGCAGATCGTACTTAATGCGTTTTCGCCAGCGCTCGTTCAGTTCCGAAGCGTTCTTCGCCCACGGAAGTTCCTTGGCGTCGATCTCCATCGATTCCTTGAGGGTGAAATCGTGCTCGGTATCGATCCACTTGTGGGCGACGTCCATTCGCTCCTTGAGTCGCTGCCGGTAGGTGTCGAAGACCGTGTGGGCAAAGTCCAGGTTTCCGGCCTTGATCAGGTCGTCCAATTCCAGGCGAAACTTATTGAAGCGGTCAATGTCTTCCTGCAGAAAATACAGCTTCTGCGAGTCGAGCATCTTGAGGTACTCATCGACCAGCTTCGCGGACACCGAATCATCGACCGGCTTTTGGCTGATGTGTCCGGCTTCCAGCATATCGCAGACCTGCTTGGCCACCGTGGAGGACTGCGGGCCCGTCAGCGACCCAAGCTGCTCCGCCAGCAGCGTCGTCGCCACCAGGGTGATCATGGCAATGCTCAGCGTGCAGGCCGCCCGTGTCGGAGTGCGAAAGATCATAAATGCTCGCGAATTGATGGGTGGGGAGACAGGTGTGCCAGACGCTTTGATGTCGAGCGCCTGCGTCGCAGTCGATCTTTTGGCATCCTATCCAAATCGACGATTTGAGGCAAGAGGCGCTGCAACGGCAAAAATCGCCGTTACTGCCGATGCCGCATGCTCTTGGGCACGATCGGATCAATCCGCGGAATGAACCGTCCACTCTGAGTCGCCAGACGCGCCAGCGATTTTTCCGGAATTTTCTGGGGAGGATTTGGAAGGCTTTCCGCTGTCAGACAACCGAACTGCTGTACCCCCGCAGCGGTCCCCCGCTCGCCCACGGGACGGCAATCCGATAGACTCAAGGCCATGCATTGCCACCGCTTTCATCCCCGTCACCTGTCGCGCCGCGACATGCTGGAGCGCTGCGCCAATGGCTTTGGCGCCTTGGCGCTTGCCGCGCTCTTGGGGGACCGGACGCTTGGTGACCAGGCGCAGCCCCCCGCGGCGGTCGATCCCCTCTGGCCCCGCGTCGCGCATCGCCCCGCCACTGCCCGCAACGTGATCTTTCTGTTCATGGATGGCGGACCGTCGCAGGTCGATACGTTCGATCCCAAGCCCCGCCTCGAACGAGAGCACGGGCAAAAAATCAAAATGAAGGTTCCTCCCACGCAGTTCGACGACGTGGGGAATGTCCTGCAGTCTCCCTGGAAGTTCCGCCAATACGGTCAGAGCGGGATTCCGGTCAGCGATCTGTTTCCACACGTCGCGCAGCACGTTGACGAATTGGCCATCATCCGCTCGATGACTTCGGAGTTTTCCGAACACACCAACGCCAACTACTTCATCCATTCGGGCAGCGGCATCCAGGGCCGACCCAGCGTCGGAGCCTGGGTCACGTATGGACTGGGGAGCGAGTGCCGCGAACTTCCCGGCTTTGTCGTGCTCAACAGCGGGATGATTCCCCCTGGGGGGTTAGACTGCTTTGGCAGCGGATTTCTGCCGGCGTCGTACCAGGGGTCGCTATTTGGCGGGGGGGAAGCGCCGGTCGCCGACATCCGCCGCGCCGAGCCGACCGACCAGCTCCAGCGGAACAAACTGGGACTGCTGAAGAAGCTGGATGGAGCGATCCTGGAGCGGCTGGGAAGGGTCGATGCGCTGGAATCGGCGATCAACAATTATGAACTGGCGTTTCGGATGCAAACGGCGGTCCCCGACCTGGTCGATCTGCGCGCAGAATCGCGAGCGACGCAGGAAGCCTACGGGCTGTTTCAGAAAGAAACGGAGTTGTTTGGGCGGCAGTGCCTGCTGGCCCGGCGCCTGATCGAGCGCGGCGTGCGGTTTGTGGAAGTCCTGTGCCAGAACCTGGGGCATGACCGCTGGGACCAGCATTCCAATCTGCAAGTCGGGCACGAAGCCAACGCCCGCGCGGTCGACCGACCGATCGCGGGACTCTTGCAGGACCTGCGGGTTCGCGGCCTGCTCGACGAGACGCTGGTCATCTGGGGGGGAGAGTTCGGCCGCACGCCGATGGCGCAGGGGGCCAACGGCCGCGACCACAATCCGTTTGGATTTACGATGTGGCTGGCGGGGGGCGGAGTGAAAGGTGGCACCGTTTTCGGCGCCACCGACGAATACGGCTACTATGCCGTCGAAAACAAGTTGCAGATGCACGACCTGCATGCCACCGTGCTCCACCTGCTGGGAATCGATCACCAGCGGCTGACGTTCCGTTTCTCCGGACGGGATATCCGCCTCACCGACGTCTACGGAGAGGTGATCGAAGACATCCTGGAAAGCTGACGAGCGCGGCGTTTCGCACCCGAATCTCCTGCCGGAAGGGGCCATGCCCACCGCTGAACAATACCTGAAACCCGAAGTGATCCGCACCGTCGCGCGGCTCGATCTCCGCGCGCGGTTCATCGTGGAAGGGTTTTTGAGCGGCTTGCACGCCAGCCCATTTCACGGGTTTTCCGTCGAGTTCAGTGAACATCGCCGCTACGCCCAGGGAGACGATCTGAAGGACATCGACTGGCTGGTGTTCGCCAAGACCGACCGGTACTACGTCAAAAAGTACCAGGCGGAAACGAACATCACCGGCTACCTGCTGATGGACCTTTCGGAGAGTATGGCCTACACGTTTCGTCAGGAACTGACGAAATTCGACTACGGTGTCTGCCTGGCCGCGGCGCTGGCATACCTGATGATCCACCAGCAGGATCCGGTGGGGCTGATCACCTTTGATGAGAAGATTCGCCACAGCCTTCCCCCGCGGAGCAAGCGGACGCAACTGGGCAACATCCTGGCGGTTCTCTCCAAATTGAAGCCGACCGGGCGGACGGAGATTGCCCACAATCTGCGGTCGATCGCCGCCATGATCCGGCATCGCAGTCTGATCATGCTCTTCTCCGATCTGCTGGCGGAGCCGGAGCCGATCATCGACACGCTGCGGCAACTGCGTCATCGCGGCCATGACGTGGTGGTGTTTCACGTCCTCGACGAAGCCGAAGTCAATTTTCCCTTTCGAGGGCTGATCGACTTTAAAGAGCCGGAGACGGGGGAGTCGCTGATGATCGACGCCGACGGGATGAAGAGCGACTATCTCGACGCCGTGCGAGAATTGTGCGACACATTCCGCCGCGAATGTCTGTCGGCGGGTATCGACTACGTCGCACTCAACACAAGCATGCCGTTTGACAAGGCGCTGGTCGAATATCTCGCCTCGCGACAGGCGCGGTTTTGATGGCCATTTGCGGCGCTAACTCTTCTCTTTTAACCCGTAGAACTTGACCGCGTTGTCATGAAAGAGCTTCTTCTGATTGGCAGCGCTCATGTTCATTCCCTGCACGATTTCCTTCAGGGCGGCTACCCACTCGGCGAATGAGGCGCGGAGCGTGCAGACCGGCCAGTCGCCGGCGAACATCGTCCGATCCGGGCCAAACGTTTCCATGGCGAACCGCATGTTGGGGGCCAGATCTTCCGCCTCCCAGTCCTCCGGTGCCGTGACGATGATTCCGGAGATCTTGCAAACCACATTGTCGCGCTGCGCCAGGGCTTTCATGCCGTCCATCCACACGCCGCGCTGCTTTTCATCTTTTTCCTGGACGTCCATGTTCCCGCAATGATCGACGACAAATCGGGTCCGCGGACATTGCGCGACCAGTTTGTCTCCGTCCATGAGCTCTCCCGACCGCATGCACAGGTCGTAGCTCATTCCCAGATCCCCCAACAGTTGCACGCTCTTGACGAACTGTTTGTCGAGACAAAACCCAGCGGGAGTCTGATCGCCGTGCAGCACCTGCCGCACTCCCTTGATGTACGGGCTGCCTTTGTACTTGCCGATATAGGCGGCGAAGCCGTCGCTGGCCGGGCGGCCGGAGATGACCGCCCCGGCCATCGGATTGTCCTTTCGCTGGCACAGGTCGATGACGTACTCGGCTTCCTGAACCTGCTGCGAGGGATCGACGTCGACTTCCATATAGACCGTTTTGGTGACGTTCAGTCCCTGGGTGGCCGCCAGGTAGTCCGCCATGACGAAACTCTTTCCCAGCGTTTCGTTCCCCTTGGTCCAGGGGAGACGAAACTTGTCGAGATCCCACAGGTGCTGGTGCGTGTCGACGATTGGAAAGGAGGACGGTGCATTCACGACGTTGGTCCCGGAGGATGTGGAGTTTGTTTGTTGCCGCCGCCGTCGTCGCGCCCGGCGCGAAGATGCCTGGAGTGCGGCGGCCTTGTCCGAGGCGTCCACCGCATCCGCCCCTCCAAGTGACATGAGCGCTGCGGCTCCTCCCGTGGCGGCGAGAGAGGCAGCGGCCTGTTGCAAAAACGTGCGGCGAGATACGGAATCGGACATGGGTTTTGTGTCTCGAGCAGAAAATTTGGAGGTTGGTTCCATGCGAGTATGCTACCGTGTCGCGCCCCGGCGAGCCAAGTCCGCAGGTCAGGAACAGCCCCCGCCGATGCTGACGATAGATTGCTTCCAGCCAATTCCATTCGGGCATTTCCGCCATCCTTTGGCAGGTCGGACCAGTTCACCCAGATCACACGTTCGACGAGTAGAGAATTATGCACAAAAGTACTCCCCGCGGGAAAGCGTCGCGGGATGTGGCACGGTACGCCCATCGGCGATTTCTACACCGGACCCGATTCGGCTTGACCCGGTGGGAAGCCTGGGGTATGGTCCGCGCGCCGCGGCTGATTGACGGCGATCGAGTCAGAACAGCGAATTTCCAGGCGGCAACCCGTCAGAGGCCGATTCTTCGAACCGCGCATTAGTCGGCAACCTCGAGCCGCGAGCAGGAACCGCGACCCTGGTTCCTCCATGACCACCGCTTTTTCCAGGGTGGAGACCATGTGGCCGTTTCCGATCAAGAGGAGCCTCCTGATGAAAGCCAGCCTGGTGGCGATGTTCTCTTGTTGCGTTGGATGTGTCGGTTTGCCTCGGTTCAAGAATTCCCCCGTCGGGGATTCTGCCGTGCGCCAGTCTGGCGTATCTCAGTCTGGAGATTCTCAGTCCGGCGCTTCTCAGTCGGGCGCTACCACCACGCCGGTGATCCCCGCGTCCTGGGAGGAATCGATGGATCAGCAGATCGCTTTCATTTCGAATCCTCGACGCACGTTTCCGCAGCAAGGGTGGTGGTGTGGCGAATTCGAAGAGTGGCTGGCGCCCGAGCGGGTCGAGCGGGGGTACACGCTGGTCTTTCCCGGCGTCGAGGGGACGAGCTGGTTCAATATCAGCGTTGCCCGCGGGCTGGTGGATGGCGGGCATGACGCGGCGATTGAAATTCATGACTGGACGACCGGCTATTGGCCGATGTTCGTCTATCACCTGATGGCACTGGAACGAAATCGAGCCGCGGCGCGGGAAATCGCCCGAAAAATCGTCGCCTATCAGGACGCCTATCCTGACCGACCGGTCACGCTGATTGGCCACTCGGGAGGGGCGGCGATGGCGGTGCTCGTCCTGGAAGCGCTCCCTCCGGAGCGGCAGGTGTCGCAGGCGATTCTGTTGGCAGGAGCTCTTTCCCCCCAATACGATCTGACCAGCGCCCTGCGTCATACCGAGCGCGGGATCACCAACTTCTATTCGGGAGGGGACGCTCTGTATTTGATGGCCGGGACGCTGGCGCTGGGAACCGTGGATCGGCGACACTCCCTGTCGGCTGGAGCGGTGGGGTTCCGGATGCCGTCGGACCTCAGCGAAGCGGAACGAGCGCTCTATGCCGAGCGACTCCACCAGGAAGGATACCGACTGGAAATGGCCCGCTCGTTCAACCTGGGGGGGCATTTTGGCCCGGTGAATCGGCAGTTCGTGTCGCAATGGATCGCCCCGCTTCTGAGCCCAGGAAGATAGGACAGATCGCGCACTGGCACGAATGTCACTGCCGTGTGGGGCACAACGAGTTGTGCCGACGGGTGGCCCGCGCCGGGGCCGGCTGCCAAAGTGTTGTAGGCCGCTGTTTGCTGCACGTCAACAAGACGTAAAGGAAAGCCTTGGCATAACCCGCGTCGGAGCGCCACAACGTGCAGAGCCATTCGTGCCAGGAACGTTTTACGCGGTCTGAGAAGGTCGGTCGTATCGACAAGACAGTCAAAAAACGTCCAGCTTGGTTTCCTGTGGAAACCGCTCTTGGCGCCACGGCTTGCCGGTCAACGATCGGGGCCGCTAATCGAGCTCCAGCAGTCCCTTCAGCAGCATGTCGATTTCCGCATCCGTCAATCGTTGTGCGGTCGTCCGAATCATTTTCTCGAAATGGGCGATCTCGCCGGGATTCATCGGAAATCCGATGTTTCCGCTCGGTCCGGCGCTGGTGATCAGGGGTTTGCCGTCGGAGTCGACGATCACCATCCACGGTCGTTCTTCAACGTCTCCTGCCTTACCGCCGAGGCTCTCGATCAGCTTGTTGCTGCCGATGAACGTCGAGTCGATCTTCACGACGGCAAAATCTTTCTTCAACAGCGCGGCCCACCGCTCGACATAACGGGACAAAAGTTCGCTTGGCGCACTGAACTGTGCGACGTGGATCGCCACGACTCGCCTGGAATCACGCTTTGCTTCGACAAGGGCGGCTGCGAAGCGCTCCCGCGCGTCGGGAATTGGCGGTCGCTGCGCTTCGAGGAATTTCGTGAGCCCCCCGTCGTCGAGGCGTCCCGCACTGGACAGATCATGGGCTCTCGCCGACGCGAGAACCCCCCCGTCCTGATCAAGAATAGCGAATAACGCGTCATTGGCGGCCGGTGCCGTCAGCTTGAGTCGCTCGAACAGGGGCGTTGCGGCATCGGCCGGTTTCCCCTCGGTGATGTCGATCGGCAGCAGCGCAAAATTCGTGAGCGTGCGCCGCAGCATGTTTTGTTCGGTCCCCTTGCTGAAGCTGAAGTAGTCTTCGAAAAACGCGCTGCACAGATCCGCTTTGCGTTCGACGGCAAACAACAACACCTGCTGCCTCCCCCGGCGGGCCTCGTTGAGCCGTGTCATGAAAACCTTGTCAAGCGGGTCACGCGAGAGCATGGCGCCCTCGATAAGGTCTTCGAGTGTGAGGGATTCGTCGACTTTCAGCGACCCCTGGATGTCGCCAACGTCAACAATACCGGCCGTTTCGGCGAGGACATCCGCCGGTGTTGAATTGCCGCGCGGGCGGCCATCGGGCCCGAAAGAGGCTCCCAGGGCGATGGAATATGTTTGCCCGGGAATCAGACCGGCCAGCGTGAACTCACCCAGGACATTGGTGACAGCCTTATTTCCATAAAGTCGAATTGGAGCTCGCCCCCGCGCAGCCGCAACCTCCAGTTGGGCGAACATTGTTTGATCGGGAATCGGTCGGCCCGATTCCCTGTCGATCAGTCGTCCTCGAGCTGTCGCCGCGAGTCCGACAGAAATCACGACTTCGGCGTCGTCAGCGCCGACCGGCGCGAACCCAGCGAGAAATCCATCCGGGGTGTAGGCCTGAACCAGCATTCTCACGGGACTGCGCCTCGTCTTGAATCGTCCATCGGCATCACTGACGAACTTTCCGTTCGTCCCGAACCTCTGTTCACGGTCATCCGTCAGCGAACGTCCCGACACGATGGCCTGCGGCACGCCGTGCTGCCGGCCGGACTGATAGACCACACGGCCAGCCAATTCGACGCTATTGGCGACAGGGCCGCGGCCGGCACTGGCGTCGACGCGACCAGTTCTTGGAGATAGCGTCGCCGGATCAAAATCGAACTTAGTCCCTTTCAACCGTTCGAGCTGGGCCTTCTGCTCGTTGGACAATAGGGCGGCGACCTTTGAATCGGCAATTTTGCTCAGTTCCTGCACGTCCTTGTGAATCTCGACTGAATCGCCGCCGCGTTGAAGTCGTTCGTTGATTTGTTTGGTGCTTACTTCGTTCAACAGTTTGAATTGCTCGATCTGCTCGTCTGAGATGTTCAGCGCCTTGACAATTTCCGGATTCTGAAGATTGACGCTGATGGTGTTAACCTGCACAGCAATCTCATGGATGCGCTTGCGTTGCCCGGCGTCGAGGACTGCTTCGGCCTCCCTGTTGTAGTCGTCCAGATAAACGCGTTCGACGTCACGCATCGCATCGAGGTCTGCTTTGGACGAAATACGGCGCCTGCGGCGATTGCGTTCGCTGGTTCCCTCACGAAACGCATCGTCCAGCGCGGTGAGTTTCTCCACCTGCTCGGGAGTGAGTTTCAGTTCCTTCTGAATCAGTTCGCTCTGAGTCAACATCGAGGTCGAAATCCCGGGACGGCTTTGCGCCATCGCGACGGTCTCGATCATCAGGCAGACCGCGACACATGAAACTACCCGAATGCCGAATCGTTGCATGATTGTTTCACTTTCGCATGCGCTGAAGAATTGAAGTCGGCCGACAGAAGATCATCGGCGATTCTACCACGGCGTGAGAATGGCGCGTATCTAAATCGTCGTTCCCCCTTTGCTACGGAGCCAGCAAACCCCAGCCAACTCCGCGGGTCACCCAAACCCAGTCCATGTCGCCGCAAGGACTTACGGCGAACTGTGCGGCGGCCAAAAAGTCTCTGGTTCGAAGGCGGGAGTGCGGGATCCGATTCAGCAGAACTGTTCTGAAGCGTCTACGCGTTTCTCCGCCGCTGGTAGCGTCTTTCGTCCTGAAGATCCCCCACACGTGGGTACCGATCACCCGCGTCGGTCTGCCCCACAGAAGGCCATCTCAGCCTGTTTGATGTTCCTGAGCCCCCGGCTCGTCGTTGCAGGTTCAAGCGTGCAGCGTGCAGTACCATTCCTCACTGGCACAATTCTCGCACGACCCGCGCACCGGTCAATGACGCGTCGGTGAGTGATTCGTCCCGTCCGGAATGCTCGTAGGTCAGCGCCTGATGATCGAGGCCGAGTTGGTTGAGGACGGTGGCGTGCAGGTCGGCGACGCTGACGCGGTTTTCGGCCGCCTTGTAGCCCACTTCGTCGGTGGCCCCATGCACATGCCCCGCTTTGAAGCCCCCGCCTGCCAGAAACAGCGAAAACGCATTGCGATTGTGATCCCGCCCGCTGCCGTTTTGTGAGACGGGCAGACGGCCGAATTCTCCGGACCAGAGAACGATCGTGTGATCCAGCAGGCCGCGCTGCTTGAGGTCGGTCACCAGGGCGGCGCTCGGCTGATCGCAGGCGGCGCAGATGGAACCGAGCTCTTCCTTCGTTTTACTGTGCGTGTCCCACGGCTGGAAGGGGCGCGGAAAGACCTGAACAAACCGCACTCCCGCTTCGACCAGTTTGCGCGCCATCAGGCAGCGCAGGCCGTACCCCTGGGTCTCCGGCTTGTCGAGGCCGTACAGTTTTTGCGTCGCTTCGGTTTCTCGGGAGAGATCCACCAGATCGCCGGCGGCAAGCTGCATGCGGGCCGCCAGTTCGTAGTTCTGAATGCGGGTCTCCAATTCGCCGTCGGCGGGATGCCGCTGTTGGTGCAGGCGGTTGAGCCGCGCGAGAAACGCCAGGTCATCCCCCTGCGCGTCGGGATGGGCCGGGCGGGACGATTTGAGATTGAGGATCGGCGCTCCCTGGGCGCTGAATTCGGTTCCCCGATAAAGGGCCGGCAGCCATCCTGAGCTCCAGGTGAGCGAGCCACTGGTGTTGTAGCCTGCCGAATCGCGAAGGACGAGGTATGCGGGGAGGTTTTGATTCTCGGTCCCCAGCGCGTAGCTGATCCAGGCTCCCAGGGAGGGCTTCCCCTGAAAGATCTTGCCGGTGTTGATCATGATCAGCGCTTCGGTGTGGTTGTTGTGTTCGGTGTGCATCGAGCGGACCAGGCACAAATCGTCCGCGACCCCGCCGATGTGGGGGATGACCTCTGACATCTCCAT
>JBJXGA010000124.1:0-5436 GCA_046152955.1 Planctomycetales bacterium
GGGAGGCCTGTCAGTCGCGACCTCGATCGATGTCAGCCCCGTGGATGGTTTGATCACATTCGAGGAATTCGCCGCCTACGCCCTCGACCGCGGCAGCGCTCCCCTGTCGCTGCAATCGGTTGGGACCGGGAACAATGGAATCGGGCAGTTGGGTGCAGGGAGCGCCGCGAGCGCCCCCTTGATGAAGCGACTCGACGTCGACGGAAACGGCCGCTTGTCTGCGGAAGAGTTTCGCGCCGGCCCGTCGTCCCTGGGGGGGGTCGATTTTGACGACGACGACGCGATCAGTCCCTCGGAGTTGCTCCCGCGGGCGGTCAGTTTCGGATTTGTCAATCCGGCGATGCCCAGACAGGTTTCGCGTCCCGCGCAGTTCGTCGAATTGGCCCCTGGAGCGTCCGAAGCGCTGGCCCGCAAGGTGCTCGATGTGTATGACCACGCGCCCCATTCCGCGTCCGGGGATCGCGCCGTTTCGGGTTCCGGCAACGACCGCCTCAGTCGCGATGAGTTCCGCGTCGCTCCCGAACTGTTCACGCGACTCGACGCGGATGGAGACGGCGAACTCGATTTCGTCGAATTGCAGGAACTGGCTCGCGATGCGGGAGCCGTCGGCCTGGAGTGCGTGCTCCGCATCGGCCCTCCCGTGCCGGGGCAATCTCCCGTGGAGGTCGCCCTGCGCGACACCTCGCTCCACGGCGAATTGCATCTGACCCCGCATGGCGTGGCGACCGTCTTCGTCGCCGGGAGTCAATTGGAGATCATCGCGCAGCCTTTCGCCGGCGTGCCGCAGGTGCGGATGTTCTTCCAGCAACAGTTCCAGGCGGCCGATGGGGACAACAACAAGTACCTGGATAAAAAGGAGTCGCAACGGTACTTCCTATTCAATCAGACGTTCGACGCCATGGATGCCGACGACGACGGCAAGCTGTTTGAAGACGAGGTGCTGGCTTATGTGGCCCGGCGAGAGGCTGCCGCGCAAGCCCGGACGCTGATGAATGTCTCCGACACCGGCCGCAATCTGTTCGAGGTCTTGGATGCCAACCGCGACGGCCGGCTCAGTCGCCGGGAATTGCTGACCGCTCCGGCGCGGTATCAGGCGTGGGACGCCGACCGGGATGGAAGCCTATCGGAAGAGGAGATTCCCAATCACTTTCAGATTTCGTTTGGTCCGGGGCAACCGGAAATTCCCGGTCTGCCGATGATGTCTTTTCTGAGTGCTCCCCCGCGCGGGTTCGGTCCCCCAGGGCCGCTCACCGGGCCAGCCTGGTTTCAAAAGATGGATAAGAATCACGACGGGGACGTCACGCGCCGCGAGTTCCTCGGATCGCGCGACGCCTTCGACCGGCTGGACGCCAATCGTGACGGAGTGATCTCCCCGGAAGAGGCGCGCTGACCGGTATCAGGATTGCCCCCCAGGAAAATTACCCAGCCGCAACCAGACGCAGGGAAGCCTCCAGGTCGAGCGTCCCTTCGTAGAGGGCGCGGCCGACGATCGCCCCCACCAGATTCGGATTTTTCCGGTGGATCGCCAGCAATCGATCGACGTCTTCCAGCGTGGTGACTCCCCCCGAAGCAATGATCGGCAGTCCCAATTCCGCCAGACGCGCCAGATCGTCGAGCGTCCCCGGATCGACCCCGGCGAGCATCCCGTCGTTGGCGATGTTCGTGTAGATCAAAGCAGCCAGGGGGAGGTCGGCGTATTGCCGGGCCAGGTCGAAGACCGAAGTCTGCGACACATCCAGCCACCCCTCGGTCGCAACCATCGAGTTTCGGGCGTCAATCCCCAGAGCCAGCCGTCCGGGAAACTTCCCCGACATCTCACGAAACCACGCCGGTTGTTTCAGCGCCTGTGTTCCAATGATGACGCGGCCCACTCCCGTCTCCTCCAGCATCCGACGGATCGACTCCTCGTCGCGAATTCCTCCTCCCAACTGGCAGGGAATGCCAATCGCGCGGACGATGGCGCTGATCGCCGCGACGTTGATTGGTCGACCCGCTTTGGCTCCATCCAGGTCCACCAGATGCAGTCGCCGGGCGCCGGCCTGTTCCCAGCGCCGGGCCATTTCCGCCGGGTCGTCACTGAAGACCGTCTCCTGGGAATAGTCCCCCTGCCGCAGCCGCACGCATTGCCCCCCGCGCAGGTCGATGGCGGGGAGGATCTCAAACAGGCTCATAGGTCGGCGAAGTTCTTCAGGAGTTGCAAGCCAAACTGCTGGCTCTTTTCAGGGTGAAACTGCGTGGCGAACATCCGGCCCCGCTGCACGGCGGCGGTGAACCGTCCGCCGTAGTCGGTCTGCGCCGCGATCACAGCCTCCGCCGCCGGAACCACATAATAGCTGTGGACGAAATAGAAGTGCGCGTCGTGCGGAATCCCTGCAAACAGTGGACAATCGGCCCGCGGCTCAACCGCATTCCAGCCCATGTGCGGCACCTTCAGTTCCGGACGTTCGGGAAACCGAACCACTTCCCCCTTCAAGACCCCCAGCCCTTCCCAAGTGCCCTCTTCGTAGCTGACGTCAAACAGAAGCTGCAATCCCAGACAGATTCCCAGGAAGGGGCGGTCGGCGGCGATGTGTTCGAGGATCGGCTCCACGAAGTGTTGGCGGCGCAGTTCGGCGATCGCATCGCGAAAGGCCCCTACCCCCGGCAGAATCATCCGGCCAGCGCCAGTCAACTCCTCCGGACGCGTGCAGATCCGCGCCGCAACCCCCAGCTTTTCGCACGCCTTCTGGACGCTCCGCAGATTCCCCATTCCGTAATCGACGATACTGATCATGATCGAATTGTATCGTCCGAAGACACCCAAAGGGAGCGCCAGGTTCGCCCCTCCTTCTACTCTCTACCATCCACTCTCTATCGCACCATTTCCGGATACACTACAATCTCCACCCGCCGATTCTGCGATTTGGACTGTTTGGAATCGCCGCCGGTCAGCGGGCGATTGGGGCCATAACCGGCCACAAAGAGCTGGCTTTCCGAGACGCCGCGGCTCTTGAGCGCGCTGAACAGCGCCACCGACCGGGCTACCGCCAATTCATGGTTGTTCTTCCATTTGCTCTTGGTGATCGGGTCGCTGTCGGTGTGCCCTTCGATCCCAACCAGTCGCCCGGCGTATTCGGATTTGAGTACGCTGGCGATCCGGTCGAGCGTTCCGGCGACCTCGGGCTTCAATTCGGCTCGCCCGGCGGCAAAAAGCTGCGAACTTTCCACTCGAATGCGGACCAGGTCTCCATCGGGGACGACCTCGGCTCCGGGAATCCGCACGACCGGGAGCGCGCTTCCCAGCGACGCATTCCGGGCCGAGACTCCTTTGCGAGCGATGCTCCCCCCTCCCGTGTCATCGAGTTGTCGTCGCGCGTCGGCCAGTTCCTGTTGCGAACGCTGCAAGGCGGCCTGCGCTTGCAGCGTTTGCTGCTGCTGTTGCGCCAGGGCGGCGTGCAGTTGCTGATTCTGAGCGTCGAGGCTGCCGGTGCGCGTTTTCATCTCGCGGTACTGCGAGGTCATCGGCGAACTGGGTTGCCGCAGCGCCTGTCTTCCCTGGGGCATCGCGAAGGGACTGTTCATACAGCCGGCGAGGGCGACCGGCGCCATGAGACCAACGAGAAAACGGCGCAGAATGCAATGCCGGGACGGCATGGCAGTCCTCCTGGAGGGGGCGATAGGCGATGGTGAGAGAGAGTGAAAGGGTCGGGAATATAGTCCGTCACGACAAATTGCCGCAAGAGGAGATTGCCGTTGTCCGACCCTGGCGTTTTCTCTAAACTTCCTCCCCCACGGGAACCTGCATTTTTCCGAGAAATCGAGGCACGGATGCCATCGCAGTTGCGTCAGGGAGTGTTGCTCACTGGAATTGCCGCCCTGGCCTTTTTCATCGGGCTGGGATCGACCCATCTGTGGGACGACGACGAGACCTATTTTGCCGGCGTGGCGCAGGAGATGGCCGCGCGGGGGGATTGGATCGTCCCGTGGTTCAACGATCGACTGTTTTCGCACAAGCCCCCGTTCATGTTCTGGATGATGATCGGGGCGTTTCGGCTGTTTGGGGTCTCGGAATTTGCCGCGCGGCTTCCCTCGGCGCTGTTCGGAATCGCCAACGTCCTCTTGATCTGGCGGCTGGGGCGGCTGCTGTACTCTCCCCGCGTCGGATTCTGGGGAGGATTGGTTCTGGCCACGTCGCTGAATTTCGCCGTCATCGCCCGCGCCGCAACCTGCGACGCGGAACTGGTGTTTTTCTGCACGCTCCCCTTGTACCTGTTCGCGCGGGGATTCGCTCCGCTACGGTCCTCTCAAGACGAGTCGTTCACCGAAGTATCGAACACCGCCGCCGGTCCACACAGTGCGTCGGCGATCCCCTCCTCCAAATCCCAGGAGCAGGGAAATGCCCAGCGACCGAACTGGGGAACGTTTGCGCTCCTGTACGCCTCGATGGGAATGGCCGTACTGGTCAAAGGGCCGATCGGCGTGCTGCTCCCCACGACCGTGCTGGGGCTGTACTGGTTGCTGCAGAGGACCGGGAGCGGCGCGCTTTCCGCGCGGAGCAGCGCTCAACCGGAAATCGTCGGCAATGGACGGCGCGGAATCGTCAGGGAACTCTGGCGACGGCTGGTTCCCCGACAAATTCTCCAGACGATCTGGAGTTTGCGACCGATCACGGCTTTGGCCGCGGTCCTGGTGGTCGCTGGACCCTGGTTTGTCGCGGTGAGTTTGAAAACCGACGGGGAGTTCCTGCAAGGTTTTTTCGGGGTCCATCACTTTGGGCGATTCCTCAAGCCGATGGACAATCATGCCGGTCCGATCTGGTTTTACCTGGCCGCAGTCTGCGTCGGTTTCTTCCCGTGGGCCATCTTTTTCACGCCAACGTTCGTCCAGTGGTATCGCCGGTTGCGCAGTGGGGATCCCTGGTCCCAGGCCGACCTGCTGTGCGGCGTGTGGTTTGTCGTCTGGTTCGGGTTCTTTTCCCTGGCCAGCACGAAGTTTCCCCATTACATCGTTCCCGCCTATCCTGCCCTGTCGCTGGTGACGGCCGCATTTCTCGATCGCTGGATGAGTTCCGGTGCCATCTACGGCCGACTGGCCGGTCGCGGTGCGTGGGTCACGATTGGGATCGTCGGGATCGGAATCCTGGTGGTGGTGCCGTTGCTGCAACGCCATTACCTGCATGAGATCGGCTATGCCGGATTGGCCGGGCTCCCGTTGCTCGTGGCGGCGGCGGTCGGCGCCTACTTCACCGAGCGGGATCGCGTCGGCCCGGCGCTCGCCTGGCTGTCGGGTTCGACCGTTGCGTTTCTCCTGTTGTTGTTCGCGTTCGCGGCCCCCGAAGTGGATCGGCACCAGAACAGTGAATTCCTGGCGGACAGCATCCGCGCCCACGCCGGCGCGAATCGCCCGAAGATCGCCCATTTTCATTACTACCGACCGGGGCTGACGTATTATTGCCGC
>JBJXGA010000133.1:0-62305 GCA_046152955.1 Planctomycetales bacterium
CGGCGGGCGTCGAACGGCTGTCCGATTTGCGATTCAAGTCTTTGGAGTTGAGCGACAAAATGGCCGGTCGGATCAGCCGTGAAGCCCAGTTCGCGGCAGCGCTCCAAGGTCTCGTGACCGGCCTGGGGGGCTTGCCGCTCGTGGCGCTCGACATCAGCGCACTGGTCGTCATCACTCTGAATGGAATTCAGCGGACCGGTCAGTGTTACGGTTACGCCTTGGATCGGCCCGAGGATCGACCGTTTCTGCTGGCGATTCTGATGTTGGCAGGCGCGCGGAGTTTGCCGGAACGGCGAGACGCTCTGGCCCACCTGAGGGACGTTCGAAGCTGGGTACTGTCAAGGGCCATTGAATCGGCGGCCATCGAAAACGTCATAAAGCAGTTGCTCAATATTGCCGTCCTGGAGTCGATCCCCGGCGTCGGTTCCGTCATCGGCGGAGCGGCAAATCTGGCGTTTGTTCGCAAAGCGCTGGCCGACGGCCGACGGGTGTTTCAAGAGCGCTGGCTTCTGGAGAGCTGTGGGAGCGCTCCAATGATCGAAGTGTTATCATCCCCATCACTGGCACAGGAGAACGAGTCATGTCCCCGACAACTCACTGTAACGAAGGCGAGTCGCAAGCTGAGATCATGATTTGCAACTTGCGAGCCTCAGGATTCTCAGAGGAAGACATTCAATACGAAATGGCTGGGTACGGAAGCGAGCAAGTGCTGGCCAATGTTCCCCACGCTGCCCCTGTGGAGAGTGGGCCACGAGTGACAGAACAAGTCTAATACATTGATTGGAGTAAGATCATGGAAAGTTCAAGAGTGTGTGGTTTGCGATCTGACAGGAACGTGCCGCGCACGACAAACGTCGGAGGCGCGGAACGGGTCGTTTCCACTGTCGCTGGAGGAATGGTGCTGCTGTATGGCCTGTCGAAATTGTCGCTTTCAACGATTGTCGCGGCTGTCGCCGGGGGTGGGCTGCTTTATCGGGGGCTGACCGGTCATTGCAGCGCGTATCAAGCGCTGGACATCTCAACGGCCTGCGGCCTCGGGCGGAGCGACCGGGACGACCGGCAACCGCATCCGCGTCAGGGAGTCACTGACGCGTCATTGGCCGCGACGGGCGAAGCCCCTGCAACGCCGATGCGGTGAAGCCCTTTGGTCACATGCACGCCGTCAAAATCACTCACTCCAAAGTCACTCACTCGTCGGTCTGCCGCCATGTCCATTGTTGAAACCGAATTGCCGGTCAAAAACGATCCTCATCCGGTCCGGGTCGCGCGCGTCTCTGAAGTCAGGCTCTACAGTCACAGCACCATCTTTTACTGGTGGCCTGTGTGGCTGGTCGGGTTTGTCCTGGCGGCGATCACGTTTGCCGAGGGGTCGCGGGCGGTGATCGTCCCCCAGGGCTCGGTCTTTGATGAAACGCGACGGGCCATCGTCCTGCCCGCCGGGTGGGAACATCCCGATATCGATGATTCGGAAATCGGCGACCGCTCGGCCCAAAGCAAGAACCTGGGGGTGGTATTCACGGTCGTCTTGTTGCTCGTGGTGTTCATCACGAACACCCCGCTGCGCGGTCTGTGGTCGGGAATCGCAGTTTTGGTGGTGCTGGTGGTGACCGTGACGTTGGCCTGGTTGGGGATGTGGGCTGAAATCCTCGTCTCGTTCGGGCGGATCAGCATTCACATGAACATGGGTTTCTACATGGTCTTCTCCAGCCTCTTGTTTTTGCTGTGGGCGACCGTCGTGTTCGGCTGCGACAGAATGCATTACTGGAAGTTTCGGCCAGGACAATTGACCTACGAATCTTTGTTCGGAGGGGGCCAGAAATCGTATGACACCTCCGGAATGCTTTTCGAAAAGCTCCGGGACGACCCTTTCCGGCATTGGCTGTTAGGGATGGGCTCGGGCGATCTGACGGTCGCCACGTCGGGCGCCCAGCGCGAACAGCTCCAGATACCCAATGTGCTCTTCCTGGATCGCATCCTGGTCCGCTTGCAGAAGCTCGTTTCGGAGCGCCCGGAGTAACCCCGAGACACCGGTCGCTGCCACTGTGACCGTTTCGTCCTCAAGGAATACAACATGCCGAACGACCTCATCGAAGCCACTCCGGACGCCGTCGCTCCGCCGATGAAACCGGCCGCGATCATCGTTTTGATCGAAGCCTTGCTGCAATTGCAGGGTAAAGCCGGCGAATTGGCCGCACAGCAACTGGAATTGACCAGGCAACTCGAAACAGAGACCAAACGGACTCACGAAGTCGCTCAGAAGACGCTGGCCGAACAACACGACGTCGGGGGTGAAGCGTAGCCACCGGGCCAAATGCATCGCCCAAGATCCTCGTCAGCCACACGCGGCACCTGAGCTCGAGTCGGCGACTCAAGCGAATGAACTTCAGGTAAACCGGTCAAGTGAAACGGTTTGTGCTAGACCGCCCAGGGCGGTTCCAGAAAGCGAGACAACATGCGTACAACTTTGATTCTTTCCGGAGCCGCCCTGTCGGTCGCGGCGGTTTGTTTTGGTGCCGATGACGGACCAGTCGACGCGCCGGAGAACTTTCAGGCAGTCATGACGCGGATGCAGGCTGCCAGGCCAGCGATCGAAGAGCGGCACCTGGACTTGCTGAAACAGCGCTACGACTTGAGCGATCGCCAGGCGCCAGGCGTGACGATGGCTCGCAACAAGCCCATTCAGGAGCACGTCCGCGTGCGCCTGCCCGATGGAATGACGTGGGACAAGCTGGCTGCGTTGGATTCCGATGCGCTGCGTGAACAAGAACTGTTCCCGGCCGGTTTCCTCCCGTTGCCTCATCCCAATCATCCGGAAGGGGGGATGCTGTTTCCAAAGTTTCACATCGCCGAGATCAAGAAGCAGGAGGCTCGCGATCTGACTCGTTTCGACCTGGACTACGACCTGCCCGACCATTTCCTGCCTGAGTTCCCCCCCCCGATATTTCTCACGACTCGCCCTGATCTCGGCGACGTGTCGCAGGGGCAGCTGGTGACGATGGACAACTTCCAGGAACTTTTGGGGGGCATTCTGAATCCCAAGCAACTGGAGGGATTGCGACTGCTGGTAGAGCCGGTCATGCAGCAGCAGTTCAACCAGACCGACGACCGTCGTTCGCTTCGACCCAGCCGTGGCGTGACGTGCTTTGACTGTCACGCCAATGGTCACACCAACGCCGCCACACACCTGGCCGGCGATGTTCGGCCGCAGGAATTCCGTCATCGGTTGGACACTCCGACGCTGCGCGGCGTCAACATCCAACGACTGTTCGGATCACAACGGGCCCTGAAGAGCGTCGAGGATTTCACGGAGTTCGAGCAGCGGGCCGCGTACTTCGACGGCGACCCGGTCAAAGCCACCCTGAAGGGAGTGAACATTCTGGAGCGCGGCAGTCAGGTTCACTTCATGGCTGAGTTCCAGGAACTCCTGGATTTTCCGCCGGCCCCCAAACTGAATGTGTTCGGCAAGCTGGATCCGAAAGGGGCGAGTAAGTCGGAATTGCGGGGGCAGACGCTATTCCACGGAAAAGCGCAGTGCGCCATCTGCCACCCCGCCCCCTACTACACCGACAACCTGATGCACAATTTAAAGGTCGAGCGCTTTTTTACGCCGCGGGTTATCAACGGCCGCCATGCAACTGCAGACGGCCCCATCAAGACGTTCTCCTTGCGCGGCATCAAGGATTCCCCCCCCTACCTCCATGACGGTCGGCTGTTGACACTGGAGGATACCGTGGAGTTCTTCAATTTGATCCTGGAGATCAAGTTGACTGCGGACGAAAAGGCCGACCTCGTGGCGTTTCTGCGAGTTCTCTAAGATGGCGAGCAGGGAGTAGGCGATGAACTACATTAGTGGCTTGGGGTTGGCACTGTCCCTGATCGGGCTGTTTGGGCTAGGTGCCTCGGGACCGGGCTATCGTCTCGGCGTGTGGGGCTTCAAAACCGGAATCTGTCTGTTGAAGTACTCCGGCATCATCAGTCTGGCGGCAGTCGTGGTGTGCCTGGGTGGTTTGGCGCTCTGGCATTGGGAAGTCGTAGCGCAAGGACCGACATCCGCATTGATCGGCCTCGTCATCGGTGGGTTCGTTCTGGGATTGACGCTCAAATGGAAACACGCGTTGGCGAGCGTGCCGTGCATTCACGACATTACGACCGACACCGAAAACCCACCGCAATTCGTCGCCTTGTTGCCGCTGCGCGCGGGTGCTGAAAACCCTGCCGAATACGGCGGACCGCAGGTCGCGTGGCAACAGCATGAGGGCTATCCCGATCTCAAATCCAGTTTGGTGAGCGGTTCTCCCGCCGAAACCTTTCCACGGGCGTTGCAGGCGGCCCGAGATATGGGGTGGCAAATCGTGGCCTCGGACTCGCAGTCATTGAGAATTGAGGCGACCGACACCACCCCCTGGTTTGGATTCCGGGACGACGTCGTGGTCCGGTTGTCTCGCTCAGTGGTGGGAAGTCGCATCGATGTGAGATCTGTTTCACGGGTCGGAAAAAGTGACGTCGGCACGAACGCCCGTAGAATCAAAGCCTTTTTGGACCGTCTGAATTGAGTACAACCGAATTCGTTACGGTCGCTGGCGAATGCAAACTTCGGTATCCGTTTTGGGCCATCGATCCGACGACTGCCAATCGTGCCGAACGGATCGTGGCCGTCGACCGGCTGATCGCTGAAGCCAATGTCCAAGAAGCGGCTGCCGGCCCGCAGCGAAGGTGAAGCGTTCCATGTGATCGATTCGGTGTGCGTCCTGAGCCACGCGGCCTGCTCAACCCCCTTACCATCCCAACCCTTGACGAGACGAGACCATGCACAGACCTGGAACATTGTTCGAACGAGACACAACCACTCGCCCTCGGCCCCGAGGAGCGGTGATCATCGTCGCGGTGGTCGGGATCTGGGCCGGCACTGCCATCAATCAAGCGGCGGATCAGGCCGGCAGGGACCGCAGCGCACCCTCCGGATCAAAGCCGACGATCGATGATGCCATCGCGTTTGGAAAAGCGCGGCTGGCGGCTGTGAACGACCTCAAGGACTACACGGCCACCTTGAAAAAGACCGAATGGATCGACAAAAGAGTCGTCGAGCAGGAACTGGACATGAAATTTCGGACGAAGCCGTTTGGCGTCTACCTGCTCTATCAATCGCCCAAAGAGAAGGGTCGTCAGGCACTCTACTCTGCCGGAGAGAACGACGATCGCCTGCTGGTGCGCGAGGGGGGAGAAAAGGGGCGTGCCGGAACCTACAGCATGCCGCCCGACGATCCCAAGGTGCTTTATGAAAGTCGCTACCCCGTCACCGACATCGGCATGGCCAAACTCCTGGAAAAAGCGCTGGCCATCTGGGAGGCCGACAAGAAGACTGCGCCCGGAAGCGTCGCGGTGGTCATCGACAATCACGCCCAACTTGAGGGGACAGAATACGACCTGGTTCAAGTGACGCACTTGAAGCAATCGGCGGGCGCGAAATACCAATTGGGGCGCGTGTTTTTCGACAAGCAATCGAAACTGCCCGTACGAGCCGAGCAATATGGCTGGCCGGACACGGCCGGTGCGAAGCCGCTCCTTTTGGAAGAATACACGTACACGAACATCGAACTGAATGTCGGTCTTGCCGACGGCGACTTCGATTCGAAAAATGACAAATACAGCTTCAACGCAAAATAGAGCTGCGGCCGAAAGGGCCGGGAACCGTGACGGTGAGTCGCGCCCGGAGGGCTGTATGTCACAGCGTTCACCATTCGCAGGCGGCATTCGCGCACTCGCCTTGTTCGAGGCGGGAAAGGCTGGCGTGGTTTTATTGGCCGGCTTTGGAATACTGTCGATCATGCATCGCGACCTGGATAAACTCGCCACACGCTTGATGGAACACATGCATCTCAATCCGGCGAACGGATATCCCCGGATCTTTGTGGATGCGGCCAAAAGCTTGAGCGAACCTCGGATCTGGATGCTGGCGACAATGGCATTGGTCTACTGCGTCGTCCGCTCTGTTCAGGCTTACGGACTCTGGCACGGGCGGATCTGGGCGGAGTGGTTCGGCGTCATCACAGGCAGCATTTATATTCCCGTGGAAGTTTACGAACTCAGCCGCGGCGCGACGTGGCTGAATGGCATGGCATTGTTGGTGAATGCCGGAATCGTCGCCTTCCTGGGATTCGTATTGTATCGTTCCAATCACTCGCCGCGTGCCAGCCAGTTGCACACTGCCAAAAAATGACCAGGGTCAAGGCATCCCTTGCTTCTGCGGCTATGCTTGGTAAGATTGTCGATGTCGTCGGATGACTAACCTGAGGGCAACCCGCCTGTGTGCGGGGGGCTCGTCGATGAGTATGCCGGCGTGCTGAGATGCCCTCGAGGCATTTCAACACGCCGGCTTTTTTCGTTTCGCTACGCTTCAAAGGAGTGGCACCTTGAACGCGCCGACCGTGTTGCAGCAATCGTTTCGAGCGGGAACGTTTTCCAATCTGGAGTCGGCCGACCGGGCTGTGGAACGGTTGCTGGCAGCGGGATTTCAAACGGAGCAGATCAAAGTTCTCTGTAACGATGAAGTCCAGGAGAGCCACTTTCGTCAGCTCGGTTACCAACGTCCAGAAGATTCGGCGGCGACCGGCGGAGGGGCGGGTGGCGCATCCGTCGGGGCGACGGTGGGTGGCCTGGCAGCCATCGCCGTCGGGGCGGCCAGCGGTGCGGTCCCCCTCATCGTCGCGGGGGTCGCGGGAGTTGTCGGGGGGAGCACTATCGGCGGCTTTCTCGAAGCCATCCTGAAGGGTGAGGGGGACAACGCAGCCGTCACATTCTACGGCCGGGAACTGCGGAGCGGAAGAATCCTGGTCGTGGCGGAAGATCCAGGTCCGCAGGCCGAGTCGAAACTGGCGGAGGCAGACTCCATTTTGGCCGAGTCGGCGATCGTGCCGGAGTAAGATCGATTCGTCATCGAGTGCCGCCCGATTTCTCCGAACACGAAAGAATCACATGATGACGGTTCAGACTGCGAAAGAGCTCTTGCATAAGCAGTGCACGTCTTGCGAGGGAGACTTGGTAACGATCAAGAAATCCGCGGCCCAAGCACAGCTCAAACAACTGCCGGGCTGGACTTTGACGCATGGCAGTCAGCGGATTCGCAAAGACTGGGTGGTGAAGGATTTTACGGCCGGTTTGGAGTTCTTCGATCGGGTGGGCCGTCTCGCCGAGGATGAAGGGCATCACCCCGACCTGCACCTGGAAGGCTTCCGCAAGGTGTGGATCGAACTCTCGACGCATGCGATCGGTGGGTTGTCGGATAACGATTTCATCCTGGCTGCGAAGATCGACAAGCTTCCCGTCAAGCGGAAGCCCGGAATGCGCAAATGAGCACGCCGGTACTTTTGGCTGCCGCTGTCACTTGCGTCGAGACGACAATGTCTGTCGCTGGCGTCGAGTTGACTGTTTTTTGAAAAAGGAATTCTCCATGAAGACACAGAAATTTGGTGGTATGGGTGTCGCGGCTCTAGTCCTGGCCATCGGGAGCCTGGTCGCGTTCGGCCAGCCGGGGCAGACTCAGGAAAAGAAGGGGGCTCACACGGAACACGACGCGATGCTGCAGACGTGTGCCAAAGCCTGCTCGGACTGCCAAAGGGCCTGTGATTCCTGTTCCACCCACTGTGCCCACCTGTCGGCCGAAGGCAAAAAGGAACACCTGACGACCCTGATGTCCTGCCAGGACTGTGCCACGGTGTGCGCCGCCGCCGCGCAAATTGTGGCGCGGGGCGGGCCGCATTCAGTCCTGATCTGCGAATGTTGTGCGAAAGCCTGTGAACAGTGCGGCGCGGCATGCGAGAAATTCCCCGACGACAAACACATGCAGGCGTGCGCCGTGGAATGCCGTAAATGCGAGAAGGCGTGCCAGGCCATGGTCAAGCACATGCCGAGAAAGTAACCCCAACGAAGCCGATCTGAGGGATTCGCAGAATTGATGCTTGACTTCCTCAGCTCGCACGCTAGTATCAGTTGTAGTGAGTTGCTGTGCCTGACAGCCATTCATTTAATGTCGACGATTCGAATTCGTCGGTTGACTACTAAGAGAGCACCGGAAACCGTCACCACGGGGCTGGGGCTCGCTTGAGAGTATACCGGCGTGGAAGAGCACTTTCGAGTGTTTTTCCACGCCGGTTTTTTTTTGCGCGTGACACACGCATTCACTATCCAAGGAGGTACAACAGATGAAACGTCTCGTATTCGGAATGCTCTGCGGACTGGCGGCGGGATGCACCGAAAGCAATCCACCGACTACAGGTGGAAAATCCACGGCGAGCCAGCCCACCACGGTCACGGCGAACCGCCCCACAACAACGGACCGTTCCGTCACGGAAACCGGGGCAATTGATCGCACAAATACAGGGATCAATATTCGCGACCGCGACGGCGCGGCGAAGACGCCGCTCGATCAGAACGAAAACAAGGCGGATCTTGCGACGACCTCCAACATCCGCAAGCGGGTCGTCGATACCAAGCTGTCGATCCATGCCCACAACGTGAAGATCATCACCCAAGACGGCAAGGTGACACTGCGCGGACCAGTCAATTCGGAGGATGAGAAAAGGCAAATTGAGGAGATCGCCGTAGCCGTAGCCGGCGCCGGCCAGGTCGACAACCAATTGGAAATCAGGAACGAGTAGACTTGGCAAGTCGTCGTTGCGAGCGGGCGATCGTAGAGTGTTTAATTCATAACCACCGACAAAGGATCGAAATCATGTCGAAATCTGTATTTTGCACGGCGTCGGTTTCTCAAACCGACACTATCATTCGAAATCTGCAGGGGGCTGGTTTTTCGGGAAATGATATTTCGGTCTTGATGGCGGACAAGGGAGGGACGCGGGACTTCGCCGTGAAACACAGCACCAAGGCCCCGGAAGGGGCCGCTGCCGGGGCCGGGACCGGCGCCGCAGTGGGGGGCGCTTTGGGCTGGCTGGTAGGCATTGGTGCGTTAGCGATCCCCGGCCTCGGTCCCTTTATTGCCGCGGGTCCAATTATGGCTGCTCTTGGCGGAGCAGCCCTCGGCGGTACGGTTGGCGGCCTCACGGGGACGCTGGTCGGCATGGGTATCCCGGAATTTGAAGCGAAACAGTACGAGGGAAAGGTGAAATCAGGAAACTCGCTGATCTCTGTCCATTCCGAAAACAGTGATGAGACGGGGCGTGCCAAGGAGATTTTCGAGAGGGCCGGTGCGCGAGACATCTGCACGGCCGGAGAAGTTGCTGTACCGGCCGGTGGCCGTGTCTGAAACTGAACAGCCGGCGCGTCGCAAGACGCGCCGGGCCGTCTTGAAGTATGCCACAGAACGACCCCAGCGAGCGGCTGATTCTGCGTCGCCTCTCATCGTGTTGCGCGTGCGGGTGATCCTCTCTTGTCGCTGCTGGAGTCGTTCGGATCCATCCATTCCGAACGCTCACCATCAAAGGAAACTGACATGAAACTGGAAACGCTGCACGACCTGTATGTGGAGGAACTCAAAGACCTGTACAGCGCCGAACATCAGCTCCTCAAAGCGCTGCCCAAAATGGCGAAAGCCGCTTCCGATCCCAACCTGGCCAAAGCGTTCACCTCCCACCTGGCTGAAACGGAAGAGCAGGTCGAACGCCTCGAAAAGATCTTCGAAAAGCTCGAGGTGAGCCCCAAGGGGAAGGCTTGCAAAGCCATGCAGGGGTTGCTGGAAGAAGGCAAGGAAGTCATGGCAGAGGACGCCGATCCGACAGTCATGGACGCCGCCCTGATCGCCGCGGCGCAACGGGTTGAACATTACGAGATGGCCGGTTACGGGTGCGTGCGGACATTCGCACGTTTGCTCGGCTACGAGAAAGCGGCGGACTTGCTGCAGGCGACTCTGGACGAAGAAGGGGCTGCCGACAAAAAGTTGACCGAACTGGCAGAGACCGTCATCAACGTCGAAGCGGTCGCCCCCGTCGGCAGCGACTGAGTTGTGGTGATGTTTTCGCAGCCGGATCGCCATCGCGGTCCGGTTGCTCATAGCCCAGGCTGCGGCCGAGGCGAAACCTTTTTTTTGGAGCACGCATGGAAAATCTTGTACAAACCGTTCCCCTTCTGGCGGCTGCCGGATACTCGCTGGTGTACATGCTGGCGGGAGGGGGTCTAGTCGGAGCGCTGATCATCTTCGTCATCGCGAAGTTGCTCGGCAAGTGACGTGGCCGGCGGTTCGCCGGCCTCCAGCGCCGGTGATTGTCAAGCCCCGCCACCGCAGGCTAATGCCCGTTTTCCATTGGAAATTCAATCAGGAGTCAATTCATGATCAATCAACAGATTCTGCAGGGAAATTGGAACGAA
Organism: Planctomycetales bacterium; assembly: GCA_046152955.1. Lineage (GTDB taxonomy): Bacteria > Planctomycetota > Planctomycetia > Planctomycetales > Planctomycetaceae > SIAF01. Next base: position 10,318 of record JBJXGA010000133.1, read on the forward strand.
ATCAAAGGGAAGATTCGCAGCAAATGGGGACAAATGACGACCGACGATGTCAAAAGTTTTGACGGAAACGTCGACCAACTGCTGGGGCTGATCCAGCGGAAGACTGGCGAAGGTCGCGAATCCATTGAACGGTTCCTCAATGATTTGACGGCGAACGGGGCCTCAGCCGTGTCACAGGCCGCGGATGCAGTCCGCGAATACGCCCACGAGGCGGGGACGAAGATCCAGGCGGGGGTGAAACAAGCGGCTGAGTCTGTCCAAGGTGGATACGAAGAGGCGGAAGAGCTGGTTCGCCGACGCCCGGCGGAATCGGCTGCCGTGTGCTTCGGTGCGGGGATCCTGACCGGTCTCGTGGTGGCACTGATGATTCACCGTCGCTGATTCGATCGCGGATTTTGAACACTCATTATTTAGGAGGAAAGACATGGTTGCTGAACGAAGGCCATCTCCAGCGTCGGAGCAGAACAGTGCTGGCTCGTGCTCGAGGGAATGGGTGGAAGAACATCCCATGACTTCCGTGACGGTGTTGTTCGGGTTAGGGATCGCAGTCGGAATGTTGCTGGGGCACACGATTGCCGAGTCGACCGGTCACAGACTGTTCCACGAAGACACGTTGACCGAAAAAGTCACCGGTCAAATCCGGGAGCTCTTGAAAAACAACCTGCCGCAGCGACTTTCACGGCATTTGTCGTGACTTGATCCCCCTCTTGCGTCCGGTGAATCATGACTTCCGCAGCGACAGAGTTGGCTGACATTCAGCGACAAATGCACGCAGTCCGCGAGAGCGCGGGGGTTGAGGTCCATGATCTCATCGTGAACGCACAGGCGATGACGGATTGGCGCCGCTACTGGCGGCGTCATCCGTCACTGTGGTGCGGGGCTGCCGCGGTTCTGGGGTATGTTCTCGCGCCGTCGCGACGTGACGTGAAAGCCGACCCCCAACTGCTCGCGGCGCTGGCGAAAGCCACGGAAGGAAACAGGACGGCTCCGCGCAGCCGTCCCATCGTCTCGCATTTGGCCGGATTGGCGCTGGGTGTATTGATTCAGCAGGGCAAACAGATGTTGGCACAACGCCTGGCCAGTGCATTTCATGGCCAGACGGTCCACCCGGGACAGCCAACAACAGCCGAAAGGGACGGGAGCGCTTATGAACAATCGGATCAAGGAACTGCCGCCAACCAAAACGGCGGCAGCCAAGAAATCCATCCCGGCGATCAGGCCGACCATCGATCCTGAAGCCGCCGTCGAGGGGCTTGTGCAATGGACTGCGCGGCATCCCATTTCCTGCCTTGCGGCAGCATTCGTAGTCGGAGGAGCGGTCGGATGGCTTATCAAACGCCGATGAGTGCCAATGGACGCGACGAACCGACGGTCCGGGGAGTCGCCGGGGGCGCAGCCGACCTATGGCATCATCTGCTGCTGCTCGTCGAATTGCAGATGCGACTGCTGGCTGCGGAACTTGCGGCAGGAATTCGGGCGGCGAGAGGTGCCTGTCTCCTGATGTTGATCGGGGGGGCAATGCTGCTGGCTTCGCTGCCTGTCGGATTGGCATCCCTGGCGTTCATCCTTGCGGAAACAATGGACCTTTCGCTGGGAAGAGCGTTCGCCCTGACAGCGTTGATCGCCGCTTTGATGGCGGGCGCGCTGGTCGCTACGGGTTGGCGTCTGCTGAAGACAAATGCCGCCGGAATCCCGCGATCGCGGGACGAATGGCGGTTGAATTGGAGTTGGTTGAAGGAAACTTTGCGGCGAGCGCATTCGTCTGGAAGTGGCTCCCGAGAACCGGTCAATGGTCGCGTTTAATAACAATCATAAAAGGAGCGCTGCAATTATGAATTCGCAATCCAATGTCGCCAATCGAGACGGCAATGAACTCCACGAAGGCGAGCGTCCGTCGGACGAAATGAAGATCGCGGACGATCTTGTCGCGTATTTTCGTAGATACGCCAAGGAGCGTCCACAAACCCTGGCCCTGGCCTGTCTGGGACTGGGATTCGTTCTGGGGTGGAAATTGAAGCCCTGGTAACGTCGGCAAGGCGCGATGCAGGCGTCGATCGGCGATCCGAGACGGGAGTTTTTCAGAAACTTGCCCGGATTGGAGCCAGCGTGGAGGCCGAGAGAATCACGCACGGGAGTAACAGGATAAATCATGAAAGCGAACTCAAAGGAGACCAGGTCGGTCTGGATGCAGACCGAAGAAATCCCCAGCGGCGCCGCACTGGTTGCGGACGCCCGGGCGGACGTCTGCGTCATTGGTGCGGGGATTGCAGGCCTCACGACCGCCTACCTGCTCGTGCTGGAGGGGAAGTCGGTCGTGGTCCTGGACGACGGCCCGATCGGCGGTGGACAAACGCAACGCACGACCGCCCACCTGTCCAACGCGCTCGACGATCGCTACCTGCAAATCGAGCGTTGGCACGGTCCGGCCGGGGCGCGGCTGGCTGCCGAGAGTCACAGTGCCGCGATTGACCGCATCGAGGCGATCGTCGCGAATGAGCGAATCGACTGCGATTTCGAGCGGCTCGACGGCTTCCTCTTTTCTCCGCCAGGGGAGTCGAAAGAGTTGCTCGAAGACGAATTGCAGGCCGCGCGGCGGGCGGGACTCGCGCAGGTCGAACTGGTCCCCCGCGCTCCGTGGACAGCCTTCGACACTGGTCCTTGTCTCCGCTTTCCCCGCCAGGCGCAGTTTCATCCGTTGAAATACCTCGGCGGACTGGCGAAGGCCATTCTTGCCCGTGGCGGACGGATTTTTACGCAAACACATGCTCTGGAAATCCAGCGCGGCTTTCCGGCTCAGATTCCAACGCGGCAAGGCCCTGCCGTCACGGCGGGAGCGGTCGTCGTGGCGACGAACTCGCCGTTCAACGACCTGGTCGCGATCCACACCAAGCAAGCCTCGTACACGAGCTATGTCGTCGCCTTCGGCGTGCCGCGAGGCGCGGTCGCGAAAGCGCTCTACTGGGATACGTTGGACCCGTATCACTATGTACGGCTGCAGGCCCTGCATACTGGCGACGCTGACGGAGAACAACTGGGCGATCCCCAGACGGAAGAACTGCTGATTGTCGGAGGCGAGGACCACAAGACCGGTCAGGCCGACGACGCGGAGGACCGCTACGCCCGGCTGGAAGCCTGGACGCGCGAACGATTCCCGGTGCAGGGGACCGTCCGCAGCCGGTGGTCGGGACAGGTGTTGGAGACCATCGACGGGTTGGCCTTCATCGGCAGGAATCCCATTGATGCGGCAAACGTGTTCGTCGTCACGGGCGATTCCGGTATGGGAATGACGCACGGCACCATCGCCGGGATCCTGCTCACCGACCTGATCGTCGGTCGCAGGAACCCCTGGGCCAAGCTCTACGACCCTGCCCGAAAAACACTGCTGGCGGCCGGGACGTTCGTAAAGGAGAGCCTCAATATCGCCCTGCAATACGGCGCCTGGCTGACGAGTGGCGACGTCGTTTCGACCCAGGCGATTCTTCCGGGCCAGGGAGCCATCGTCCGCCGCGGACTGCTGAAGGTGGCAGCGTTTCGCGACGAACAGGGGGAGCTGCACGAGTGTTCGGCAATTTGCCCCCACCTCGGCTGCATCGTGGAGTGGAACGGCAATGAAAGCACCTGGGACTGCCCCTGTCACGGTTCACGGTTCGACAAGCTGGGAGGAGTGATCAGCGGCCCGGCGAACACCGACCTGGCCCCGGTCCGTGAAGGTTCGGAGACCGGCCCTCCCACGCTACAACCCACACACTGAACGTTGTGCTGTCAATCAGGGATGGGCCGGACTGTCGTCGCCGGACGAACCCGCAAGCCGGGCCTCATCCGCATCGACCAGCAGACGTTCCTGCGAAACATCAACCGCCTTGTGAACGGCACTCGCCGACTGTTCGGCCATTTCGATGTAGCGGCGAGCAGCGCCACAGGCGTGCTTCTTGCGCGCCGTCCGCGCGGCGGCGAGGCAGTGTTCCACGCTCCCAGAAGCGTAGGCCGTTCCGGCCGCGTATGCGTGCCGGGCGATTCTGTAAACCAGTTCCGACGTGCGCGGCGTGCGCCGTTCCAGCACGGCGGCGATGCGCGCATGCAATTCACGCGCGATTTTCGATGGCGCCGTTCGACTTGCCGCAGACAGGCCACAGACTCCCAGCGCCTCACGGACGATTTCGAGCATGAACGTTTGAAATGTAACTGCGCCGTGCGGAGTGAGCGGTACACAGGAGCCGTCGATGGGGAACAAGCCTTCTTCCAGCCCGAACCGGGGATGATGTCGAACCCGTCCCCTTCCCGTCGGATCTTTGGAGCGGGAGCTTTGGGGGCATCCTTGTCCTTGACGCTTTCGGCTTCGGGCTCGGCGCCGGCAGCGAGTCCGTTCGCCAGCAACATCCCCGCCAGGAGACACGCCGTGATTAATTCGCCTCGTCGAAGCTTCATGGTTTTCGCCGCCGTCGAAAAGAAAAAGCCGACGTGGCGAACCACCCGTGCAGGGGATTCGCCGCGCCGATGACTTGGGTTTTGGCAATGCCGTGCAGTTTGGTATGCTCTATTTATGCGGGACCACAATCGCCGACCGGAAACGAGGAGCATCATGAATGTCGCGGATGCGGAGAAGAACTTTGCCACGTTGGTGAACCTGGTCTACGTCGAAGGGGTCAGCGTCGATCTGGAGCGCGACGACAAGGTGATCGCGCGTCTTACGCCGGTTGTGCCGGGATCGCCCCTCACGGTCGGCGGGTTGAATGCGTTCTTGCGCAATCTTCCGTCGCTGGGCGATGATGCGGACGGATTTGCCCAAGACGTTCGCGCCATCCGCGCCGAGTTCCCGGCGGAGACCGATACATGGGATTGATGGTTGACACAAGGCTCGTTGTCATGATCTGCCAGTCTTGACCGATAACGTTCAGGAGTTTTCGCGAGTGCCAGGCTTGCGCGTCATTCCGTTCGTCCCTTGAGAACGGACCCCAGCGGTGTTTCGTTGTCGATGCCAGGGAAGATTGCCGCCGCGCCCGCATATTCCCTAGGAATTCGGTTCGAATTCAAAGCGTGGCGCTGCGGCTAAACCGAACAGCACCACCTCTTCGCCGGTCACGGTGCTGATGTCGTGGTGCATGCTCTGGGCCTTGACGCCGGCGACTTCGTGGATCATCGATTCCAGCATCGGGCGGGCCACCTCGAGCAGTTGCTTTCGGACCTGCTTGATCAGAATCCGGCCCTGCTCCGGCGCCGCCGCTTTGGCCAATTGGCATTCGGCACGAGTCAAGCTTCCCTGGATGCGGATGACCAGCAAATCCTTGATGAAGTGGGCTTGAATCCGCTCCGGACGCCAGCCCAGATAGTCGGCCTGGAAACGAATGAAGCCGTCGCAGATGGCCGCCTGACTTTCGGATTCCGTCAGGGATTTCGATCGGCGGTCGTTGCGGATCCGCCGCGCTTCGTCGATCGGCAAGAGTCGCACGGCGGCCGGCTTTGCGGGTCGTTTAGGCAGTTTGTGGGATGGCTCCGTTCGGTCCCGCACGGGGACGTCGCTGGCCAGGGCCGCCTTGAAGTCCGTCAGCGACACGGGCTTGAAGAGAACCCGATCGAACCCGGCCTTGAGGGCCATGGTCTTGTGTCCCTGGTCGGCATGTCCGGTGATCGCGACAAGTGGCGTTTGAGCGAAGATCGGAAGATGGCGAATTCGCTGGCAGAGACTGCACCCGTCCATGTCGGGCATGGCCAGATCGATCAACATCAGATCAGGTTGAAAGGCCTGTGCGACTTCCAGAGCCGAGACCCCGCCATAAGTCACATGGACCTGATGCCCCAGTTCCTCGGCCAGCAGCCCCAGTGCGTCGGCGCCATCGCGATTGTCATCAACTACCAGCACCCGCAGAATCATCGTCGGCATGAGTTGCATTCCTTTCGTCTTCCATCAAATCCCCACTGGGGGCGTTCGGCTCCCTTACCACGACGGTGGTCAGAATCTGCCGTACGATTTCGAAGTCGACCGGCTTGGTCAAGTGGTGATCGAAACCGGCTGCCTGCGAACGCCGGCGGTCTGCCTCCTGCCCGTATCCGGTCATGGCGACGAGCACCGTCTCGCGCAGCAGGGGATGACGTCGGACCCGCTCTGCGACTTCATAACCGTCAAAGCCCGGCAGCCCGATGTCCAGCAGCATGACGTCGGGTCGATGTTTGAGGGCTGCGGCCACCCCGGCCGGTCCCGTATCCGCCACCCACACCTGATGCCCCGATTCCTGCACCAGCATTTCCAGGGCCATCGCAGCATCCACGTTGTCATCCACGATCAGAATCCGCAGGATGGGGGTGGCACGGTTTGGAATCTCAGCGGGGGCAACCCGCGACATGAGAGCCGGCGCTGTGGGCCGATGCACGGGAAGGGTCACGACGAATTCGCTCCCTTGGCCCAACGTGCTGGAAACTCCGATCGTTCCCGCATGCATCTCGACCAGCCGCTTCACCAGGGCCAAACCGATCCCCAGCCCCCCCTGGGCACGGTCGGATGAACGATCCGCCTGCGCGAACAGGTCGAAGACGTGGGGCAGGAAGGTGGGGTCGATCCCCATCCCCAGATCCCGCACGCGCAACACCGCGGTCTCCCCCTCCTGTTGGGCGGAAATCCAGAGGTGTCCCCCTTCCGGCGTGTATTTGGCGGCATTGGTGAGCAGGTTCATCAACACCTGTTCGAGCCGGGAGGCATCGGCATACAACCAGACCGACGCCGCGGGAAGCGACACCGTGATGTCCTGTCGGCGCTGATCGATGAGCGGACGAGCGGTCTCGACCGCTCGTTCCACGATGTCGCACAGCGCCACCTCTTCGCAGCGCAACTCAATCCGGCCGGTGATCGCTTTCGAGACTTCCATCAGGTCGTCGACCAGATGCGTCAGTTGCCGCACCTGCCGCTCGATGATGGCTCGCGCTTTCTGCAGAATGGGGTTGTCCCCCCCCTTGAGCTGCAAGAGTTGCACGGCGCTCAGGATGGGGGCCAGCGGGTTCCGCAGCTCATGGCTGAGCATCGCCAGGAATGTGTCTTTGCGGCGGCTCAAGTCGGCCAGGGTGGCGGCCTGCTCCTGCGTCTCCCGCTCGAGGCGGCTGCGGTCGGTGATGTCGCGGATGTTGCATTGAATCACCTGGTGGTGGTCCTCGGCATAGACGTTGCTGACGAACTCGACCTCGACCTTCTTCCCGTCTCTGGATTCGAGCGGCAAATGCTCGTGGCGAACATAGCCTTTTTCCTGCAGTTCGAGGAATGCCGACTGATTCTCCTGGATGTCCCGGAACAGGCCGATCTCCCACAGTTCCTTGCCGACAAACTCATCGTGCGTGTAGCCCAACAGACCGGTCATGAACGGGTTGGCGTCGATGATCTTGGCCGTTCTTGCATCGAGGATCAGGATGCCGTCTTGGGCGCTCTCAAACAATCGCCGATAGCGGATCTCGGAATCCTTCAGAGCGGTTTCCGCCAGTTTCCGATCGGTCATGTCCCGCAGAATCTTCGAGAATCCCGTAATCGAACCGTGGGAGTCGTGCATCGGAGTCACGATCCCCAGGGCCCGAAACAGGCTGCCGTCCTTACGCATGTGCCACCGCTCGTCCTCGGCCCGTCCGCGCTCTCGTGCCAGTCGCAGCTCATTCTGCGGCAGGCCGTGCTGTCGGTCTTCGGGAGTGAAGATGATGGAGAAATTCCGTCCAAGAATCTCCGACTCGCCGTAGCCGATGATCCGTTCCGCCTCGGCGTTCCACGTGGTGATGTTGCCGTTGGGATCCATCATGAAGATGGAGTGGTCCCGGATGTTCTGGACCAGCGACGTGTAGCGGTTCTCGATAGCCTGCCTGGCTTCCTCGGCTTCGCGGCGGGCCGTAATGTCTTCGATGGCCAGCAGGATCGACTCGGTCGTGTTGTCGGCCCGGCGAATGCGCCGCGCGTTGAGCATCATGGACTTGCGGCCGATGGTGGGGAACACGTGTTCCACTTCGAAGTCGTCGAAGGTCGTGTTCTTCAGCAGGACTTCCTCCAACAGTTTTCGCAACGCGGGAATGTCCCACTGCTGGTTCCCCAGGTCGTAAATGAGCCGGCCCACGGTCTCGTCCGGACTGACACGAAACGTCCGAAAGAAAGATCGGTTCGCCTTCCTGACGCACAAATCGGCACTCAGGACCAGGAGGGGCTCGCGCACAGTCTCGACAATGCTGTCGGCACTGAAGACCGGTGGTGTGGATGAGGATGGCATAATTTTGGCGACTCGTAACCCTGACTCTCGGGCCGGACGGCTCCACGACCCGCACGACAACTCATTAAGAATTGTGGAACCACAAAGCAAAAAACCGACGGAGCCGAACACACGCCTGTGTTCGGCCCCGTCGGTTTACACTGCAACGCGACTCCCGGCATCGCCGGGCTGCGCTCCGCCTTGTCTTCCAACCCCATGAGTTATATCAACTTGACTCGGGATTGACCATTGGAATTGTCAAGGCGGGCGAGAATTGCATCGAATAATGAACAGGGAACGGGCCCCTAGGGTTTGTCACAGCTTGGTTGTCGGGTAGCCACGGTGGCCAGACCGTGGGCTTCGAGTCCGTTTTCAATGGTTCCCCACGCTCTGGCGAGCGTGGCTACGATCCGAATTCTTAGCTGTGACAAACCCCTAGCGCTTTTTCGATTCGCGAACTTGGGGCGTTTCAGCCAATGTGAACAGGACGACCTCTTCGCCCGTGGCGGTGCTGATGTCGTGATGCAGGCTGAGGACGCTGACCCCCGTGACCTCTTTGACCATTTTTTCCAATATCGGCCGCGCTGTTTCGACGAGGTGGGTTCGCACCTGTTTGAGCAAGTCGCGCCCTTTGTCGGCCGCCAGTGCTTTGACGAGTTGCTTTTCGGCTGCGGTCAGCACCCCTTGCAGGCGGACGATCAACAGGTCGCCAATCAGGTGCGCGTGGATGTCTTTGGGCCCCCGGCCCATGTAGTCCTGCTCGAAACGACTGACGCCGTCACAGACGGCCGATTCGATCTCACCTTGCGTTTTCATGCACTTCTCAGTTCCTTCCCGACCCCCAAACCGACCGCTGCGCGGAAGCCAAAATTTCCCTTGTCCAGCGTCGCCACGCACCAGTCGCACGCGAAAGCCGCTCGCATTGTACGTGGACAACTTCAGAAAGTGAATCCGGCCGGCAGCCGAACTGTGCAAACTGCACCGGACCTGTGGGAACTGGAGACTTGTCCGGTGATTCGAGCACGTTGCAAATGTGCTCCACGTTGGGCGCACTTCGTGGGCACGTTTCCAACGTGCCATTTCCGGCTGCGCGCCGTGGGATAGGCTTCCAGCCTGTCAAATTCTCCGCAAAATGACAGGCTGGAAGTTCTCCGCAAAATGACAGGCTGGAAGTTCTCCGCAAAATGACAGGCTGGAAGCCTATCCCACGAGTACGTGGACAACTTCAGACCGTGAATGGGATGCTGCCGGCGAATCTATTCCGTCACCCACCCCTTTCGAAACAGCCACGTCTTGGCGGCCTGCGTCAACAGCAGGTAAGCGGTCAGCGTCGCCGCGAGCACGGGCCAATACAAGGCCGGAAGCGGCGTGAAGCCCAGCGTCTCAGCGATGGGCGACGACGGCAGCCAGACGCCCACGCCCATGATGATCGTGGTCGTCACAATCAGCGGCCAACTGGCCCGGCTCTGCAGAAATGGGATCCGATTCGTGCGAATGACGTGAATGATCAGCGTCTGCGTCAACAGCGACTCGACGAACCAGCCGGTCTGAAAGAGGGACGCCTTGGCCGGATCCCAGCAGTCAAACAGAGAGAGCATTACGAAAAACGTCGTGTAGTCGAAAATCGAACTGCATGGGCCGATCAGCAGAATGAACCGTGAGATGGCATTCATCGACCACGGGCGGGGGCGCGCGATCTGTTCCGGATCGACGTCGTCGGCGGGGATCGGAACCTGCGAAAAATCGTAGAGCAGGTTGTTGGTCAGGATCTGGATGGGAATCATGGGAACAAAGGGCAGGAACACGCTCGCTCCCAACACGCTGAACATGTTGCCGAAGTTCGAACTGGCCCCCATCCGGATGTATTTGAGAATGTTGGCAAACACCTTGCGTCCCTCGAGCACGCCTTCCTTCAAAACCATCAGGTCCTTCTCGAGCAGGATCACGTCCGCCGATTCCTTGGAATAGGCCGGTTTGGGAGCCAGGTCTCGATAGGCGAGCGCGAGCACTCGAAATCCGTCGGCGCTGAGTTCGTCGAATTCCTCTTTCAGGTCGACTGGAATCATGTGGTCCATCGGGAACAGCTCGCCGTCCAGATGGAAACTGACGCAGTGTTTGTAAACCTCTTCGGGAGCCCCCTTGCAGATCAGGCGGTGTATGCCGTCAGGCGTCTTGACGACGACGGACATCATTCGCCGCAAAAAATCGAAGGGGATTTCATCGACTTTGGAATACTGCGGGAACTCCGGGTGCGCCGCCTGCGGCCGAGGCAAGAGCGCGTTCATCGTCTCCTGCTTGTACCCGGACGCGTCGGTCGTTGGGTTGGATTTACTGGACAAAAACGTGCAGGTGGCCCGAACGCTGTTCGATCAGGTCGGCAACCTGGCGTACCGTACGGGCGATGCGATGGACCTCGATTTTCCAGATGCCTCATTCGACCGGGTGATGTGCCTGGAGGCGGCCTTCCACTTCCCCGATCGGTCACAGTTTTTGCGCGAGGCGTACCGTGTACTTCGCCCAGGTGGACGCCTGATCGTCGTCGACTTCACCTGGTCAACCGATGCCGACCGGGTGCATCGCGACGATCCGGAAACCAGGATCCTTCGCGATGTCTGGCAGTGGAATGACCTCTTCTCAGTCTCCGACTATGAACGCAGCGCCGGCGATTCAGGATTTCACCTGTTTTCGTGCCGCGACTGGAGCCGCCGCGTCACTCGTCCGATCCAGGGACTGTTTCAATTTCTGTCGAACCTGGGGAACAGCCGCTGGGGACGGCAATTCTTGCGATGGAAGAATCCGCTCTATCGATCGTTTTCGAAGCTAGATTGGGAACAGGTCGACTGCGCCGTCCGCGCGCACGCCCACATGATCCGGTTCTCAAAATACATGGCGTTTGTGTTTGAAAAGCCGCGCCACCCCATGCTGTCCAGCCAATCAGGACTCTGAAGGAATGACGATGAGCATTCAGGCCAAAACCGAACCCGCCAATTCCAAACGTCTAGCATTCCGGAGCGCCTGGTTCCTGGCTCCCCTGTTCGTCGCAGTGGGGCTGTTCGTCGCCTACGTGGAATCGAACCAGGTGAGCTCACGCGAAGGCGCAGAGCCGGCCGCCGCCGCCCCCGTGATCGGCCTCTCGGACAGTGCCGGCGGACAGGCGATCGACTCGCTCGACGAAGCGATTGCCTTCGCCCGCAGCCGTCGTGCAAGGCTCAGTCAGGTGGCGAATTACACGGCTGTCTTTTCGAAAACTGAACTCGTGGACCGTCGCCTGATCAGTCAAACGATGGATCTCAAATTCCGCCAGGCGCCCTTCAGCGTCTATCTGCGCGTGCATTCCAAGCGGCAGCCGGCGCGAGAGGTGATCTTCGTCGAGGGCAGGAACGACGACCGGATGATCGTTCACGACGCGGGCATCAAGGCGTTCCTGACGCTGAATTTGAAACCGGACAACCCGCGGGTTCTGACGGAAAACCGCTATCCGATCACCGAAATCGGCATGGCGAAAATGCTCGACACCGCCTTGGCCATCTGGGAGCGGGAGAAGGACATTGCACCGGAGAACGTTGACGTGCGGCTCAGTTCGGGGCAGAAAATCGGTTCCAACGCCTGCGAAGAACTCCGAATCACCCACCAGGAGCCGCTCTCGGGACTGAGATTTCATATCACCCGCGTCGCCTTCGATATCGAGACCGGGTTCCCACTGCTGCTTGAACAGTATGACTGGCCGACACAACCGGAAGAAGCCCCGCCGCTTGTCGAACGGTATCTCTACTCCGACGTGAACACGGCCTTCGGAGTGACGGACGCCGATTTTGATCCACAGAATTCCGAGTACAATTTTGGCTGGGCGTCGACGTCTTCGTTGTAAGTCCTGTAGGCGCCTCGAGCACTGGCTCGCCGGGTTTTGGAAATCCTGCTTCGGCATGATTGAACATTCAACGCGGATGACACCAGTCGGCTGCGTTTGACACGCGCAGGCCTCCGGGGGACGATGCGCTCTATGCCGTCACAGGCCGCACTGGTGGTAGGGAGCCGAAACCGCAAGAAGAGCCGCGAGATTGTCTATGTCTGTACGCCGGTGCGTCCCGATTCGGCGTGCTGCAATTTGGCCCGCGGCCGCTGGCTTGGGATACCGGCCCGCGCAGCCTCCCAGGGTCAGATTGCCCCAGACATGGCCCCAGACATGGCCCCAGACATGGGAGGGGGCGAAATGGTCCTCGCGCCTGGAATTTGGCGGAAATACTTGGAGTCTTCATCAGCCCTACGCAATCGGCTTCTACCATTCGGGCGTGCAAAATCGGTGTTTCGGGGGGCCACGAATACCAGGTTGGTCTTCGCGGCTTCTTCAAATCTTCACAATTGCTTTGCGATGTACACACAATCGCTGTCTACGATCTACAGCGTAATTCCACACAGTCATGCCGGAAACCGTTTGAGTGCCGTCCCTGTCAGGATGTCCATCGAAAGCGGATTCCGCCTCGTCGTGAAGCGGCGACGCCAGGGTGCTCCCACACGATGTCGGCACCCGGTTGCTTCGTAGATTTCGACTCTGACCAGGAGGGAGGCAGGGAGCCGCCACCCGGTCTGCATCGCGGCACTGGAGCGCGATCCACAGGATTGCGAATGGGTAATGGCCAGACTGAGGCAAGTATGAAGAACGGGAGTCGGCGCAGAGGCTTTGGCGGCCCGGCTGCGTCGGGAGGTTGCTCGCGTCTTTTTCTGGCCGGCTGGTGGGATGCGTACCGCAACCCACGGAGGGCGTTTCGGTTCGATCAAAGAGGGAGGATCGTCATGTAGTCATCCCCTGGAACGTGTGGCTAGCCCTTTGCGGGCCTGTAAAGGGAACAGTTAAGACTTTGTGGGGTGTGGACCGCCACGGCGCAGCGTCTGTCTGGCCGTGGGCAGGAATCTCCGAAGCCCTGGGAATTTATCAGATCATCATTAGGAGTTATGAACGCATGAAGTCCTTCGTCCGTAGAAAAAATCGAACTCACGCAGCCCGTGCCGGATTCACATTGATCGAGCTGTTGGTGGTGATTGCGATCATCGCCATCCTGGTGTCGTTGCTGCTGCCAGCAGTCCAGCAGGCCCGCGAAGCGGCCCGGCGGTCGCAATGCACGAACAATCTGAAGCAAATTGGCCTGGCCGTCGCCAACTTTGAAAGCACGTACAAAAAACTGCCCCATCCCGGTCAGTGCGATAGCACCGGCGGCGTAACGACCACGTATATGACGCAGTCCACTCCGATGCTGCTGCTGCCCTACATTGATCAGACGGCAGCTTACAATCTGTTCGATTCATCGCTGAAGGCCGTTGACATGGCCACTGCCGGCTACAATACGGCTGTGCTGCACCCCTTGTCCCAAGGGGCCATCTACAACGATCCGAACTACCCGAACAATCAACTTGCTGCTGCGGTTCAGGTTCCGACTTACGTCTGTCCTTCCACTCCAATTGCGTTTGGTCAGCGCAGTCCGGACGGTTATGGTGTCTGGGACTATATGTTCATCGCCGTGAGCGACATTGAAGACGGTTCCGCCGGCGCCCTGACACCGGTCGGGACGCGTCCCCCTTCGGGCGCACGGCGGCAGCAGATGACTCAGCATGGCATGTTGTCCTGCGAGCGTGGCTGGGGAGTGGGAAGCGTCCGCGACGGTCTGTCAACGACGATGCTCTGCATCGAGGATGCCGGACGCGCGCACCCCAGCGCTGGAATCTGGGGCAGCTTGTCCAGCCGTCCTTCGCCAATCGCCGAAGGTCCGGCCTGGTCGGGCGGCGCTGCCAACGGTCGCCGCATGTACGCTTGGGCTGATCCCGATGCAGGGACGAATGGTCTCTCAGGGCCGAGCAATGCGATCGCTCCCGCCACACGGGTGGCGTCAATCAATAACTATAAGACCCCGACCGGCGGACCGTCGGCGTGCCTGTGGGCTGTCAACAACTGTGGTCCGAATGACGAACCGTTCAGCTTCCATACCGGAGGCTGCAATGCCGTGATGGGAGATGGTTCGGTGCGATTTCTCGGCGAAAGCACCGACGCACTGATTCTCAAGGCCCTCTCCGGCGCACAGGACGGTGTCGTCTACAATTTGGATTAGTCGGTGGGAATCGTCAACGGTTGAGGCTGTTTTGTTGGATATTTGCTGACCGCGGCCCAGTTCGCTGGGCCTCGGTCAGCGTTTGTTGAAAGGTTAAGCAATGCGCAAGATTCTGTTGGTGTTGGCTGTCATGATTGCCGGATGCGGAACGCGTGTGACTCCGACTTCGGCACCGGTGAAGATTTCCGGTCAGGTGACCCAGGGGGGACAGCCGATTTCGGTCGTGCTGCACTTGCAGCCTACCGTTCAAGGTGGCCAGCAGGCGATGGTCAATGTAACCGATGGCAAGTTCGAAACGACCGTGACCCCAGGAAAATACACGTACTATCTGGCCAAGGGAGGTGCATCGGGGGATATTACGATTCCCGAGGACTACACCGCGGGCTCGATGGAGCGGCAGGTGGACATCGCCGAAGGAACAAAATTGGATATTAGCCTGTGAGGCGAGCGACGCGGCCTTTGCGATTCGGAGTTTGCTTCGGAATCGGTCGGCTGGCCGCCTGCGTGTGGCAAATGGATTGCCGCCGCACAAGTACGATTTGAATGATTGTGAAGAGGACAAAGCATGAATGGTTCCACTTCTGATTCTGAATTGATTGCCTGTCCGAATTGCGGAGTCGATGTACGCCGCGGGATGATCCGTTGCCGAGATTGTGGCGGAGTCATCGGCGAGGACTTTGAATTGGCCGATGAAGTTGCGGCTGCGGTGGTCCAAGTCCCGCAATGTGAGCGATGCGGCAAGCCGTTGGATCCGGACATCGACGATTGTCCCGCCTGTGCCTCGGCGATGCTGGATGAGTTGCTGAACTCCGGTGGACGGACAGCGCGAGAAACGAACGAGCCTGCTGCACGGAATCGCCAGTCGGGTGGTGGACGTTCGCGGGGCCGTGAAGGGGCTCCATCGGCCGCAACCCGAAGTCCGCTCCCGCCACCCGGCAAACTTCGAGCTGGACGTGAGCGTCCGAATGCCATTTCCCAGGAGCCGGAGCCGGGGACCGATGCGTTGTACGAATCAGAGACTCCGGCCACTGCGACTCGGAATCGCGCGACGGTTCCCGATTTTGAACGGGTTCTCCCGCAATCGGCTCCCGAGGCGCCTGCCGCTCTATCCAGCGATGCCTGCCTGCCACTCATCGCGGCTTTGGGGACGGAGGACGTTGACGCCTTGTGTCAGGTAGTGGTGGCCTTGGGCAAGATGGGCGACCCACAGGCGATGACCCCGCTGGAGCGATTGATGATCAATCCCGAAGTTCGAGTGCGGCGCGCCGTAGCATCCGCGCTGATTCAGTTGGGGCATCCGAAAGGCAGTTCCCTTTTGGAGATCGCCGAGCGTCGTGTTCCTGGCGCGCCAGCGTCCCCCAAAGTGACGGCGGGCTATTCTAAAGCGCGTGCCAAAAACGGAACGACCGACATGAAGGGGCTGACTAAGCCCCTGGCGGCGCTGGCCGCTGCCATTCTGGTGGGAGGCACGTTCTGGTGGTGGCAGAGCCAACCCCCCTCCTCAGAGACAGCAAGTGCGGGTAAAGAGTCGGAGAAGGCCGGCAAGAAGGGAACGATCGCCAAGCCCATCGGCGCCAAGTTGCAACTGAATTCCCCCACTGGTTCGGGAGCAGTCAATGCTTCTCCCCAGGCGGTCGACTTCGGCAATGATCCTTGACGCGAACCGATGAGTAAGCCCAACGTTTTGTTCTTGTGTACGGGGAACTCCGCCCGCAGCCAAATGGCGGAGGCCTTGCTCAGGCATCAAGCCGGCGATCAATTTGAGGTGTTGAGCGCGGGGACCACGCCCAAGGGCGTGCATCCGCTGACACTCGCCGTACTGCAAGAGACGGGGGTCGATACCTCTGGCCTCCGTTCCAAGGCGCTGACTGAGTATTTGGGAAAACTCCTGGTCAAGCACCTGATTGTCGTATGCCAGAGCGCCGATCAGGAGTGCCCCGCGATCTGGCCGGGAGTGGCGGAGCGTCACTTCTGGCCGTTTCCAGACCCCGCGGCGCACACCGACCGCCCGGAAGAGGCTCTGGCGGCATTTCGGTCGGTGCGCGACGCGATTGCCGCCCGAATCACCGAATGGCTTCAGTCGCTCAAGACGGCCTGACCCGTGCTGAGCCGATTTGCCAGAGGATGGTCCAGAACGGTGCTGCCAAAGGTTTGCTGACCAGTTGTCCGGCCTAACCCGCCGCGAACGTGAATTCTCCGTCCCGCGCGTCGATCGCGATCGTGGATCCCTCGGGATAGGTTCCCGACAACAGCTCGTTGGCCAGCGTATTTTGCAGCCGCTGCTGGATCACCCGTTTCAGCGGCCGCGCCCCGTAGGCCGGGTCGTACCCTTCGCTCGTGAGCAGATCCTTGGCGGCGTCCGAGACCGTCAAATGGAACTTGTGCTCTTCGAGTTGCTTCTTGAGGCGCGCCAACTGCAGATCGACGATCTGATGCAGTTCCTGGCGCCCCAGCGAATGGAACACGATCACCTCGTCGACGCGATTGAGAAACTCCGGAAGAAAGTGTTGCCGCAGCGCCTCGGTCACGCGGAGGTGGACCTCCTTCTGGCGTCCCTGGCCCCCCAGATCCATGATCGCCTGGCTGCCGATGTTGGAGGTCATGACCACGATGGTGTTCGTGAAGTTGACCGTCCGCCCCTGGCTGTCGGTCAGTCGTCCGTCGTCCAGGAGTTGCAGCAGAATATTGAACACGTCGCGATGCGCTTTCTCGATCTCGTCCAGCAGCAAGACGCAATACGGCTGCCGCCGGACCGCTTCGGTGAGCCGTCCCCCCTCCTCGTACCCGACATAACCTGGCGGCGCTCCGACCAGTCGCGACACCGAGTGCCGTTCCATGAACTCGCTCATGTCGATTCGGACCATGGCCCGTTCGTCGTCAAACAGGAACTCAGCCAAGGCCTTGCACAGTTCGGTTTTGCCGACTCCTGTCGGTCCCAGGAAGATGAACGACCCGATGGGGCGATTGCGATCCTGCATTCCGGACCGCGCGCGGCGGACGGCGTTGGAAACCGCCTTGACCGCTTCTTCCTGGTTGATCATTCGTCGATGGATCGCCGATTCCATCGTCAGCAGTTTCTCGCGTTCTCCCTGCAACATGCGGGCGACGGGGATGTTGGTCCAGGAACTGACCACTTTGGCGATGTCTTCCGCCGTGACCTCCTCCCGGAGCATCCGTTCTCCCTCCAGGCTGGCTTCGCTGACGCGCTGCTCCGCTTCGCGCAGCTTCTTTTCCGCAGCGCGGAGTTTTTCCTCGGACTGATAGGCGGTGATGTAGTCTTCATTGGCGTTGGTGCGCTGGGCGTTCTTGAACGCCTGCTCGTACTGCATCCGCAGGTTCTCAATCTCCTCCTTCAGCGGCTGCACTCCGGAGAGCGCGGCCTTTTCGGCTTCCCAGCGGGCCTTGAGCTGGTTGACCTGCTCCTGGCGGTCGGCGATTTCCCGGCGGAGCTTTTGCAAACGCTCCTGGCTGTCGGGGCTTGACTCCTGTGTCAGGGCCGTGGCTTCAATCTGCATTCGCGTCAGTTGCCGCGTCGCTTCGTCGATTTCCACCGGCATCGAATCGATCTCCATCCGCAGTCGGCTGGCTGATTCGTCCACCAGATCGATCGCCTTATCGGGCAGAAATCGGTCGCTGATGTAGCGGTCGGACAGGTTGGCCGCGGCAATCAGCGCATCGTCGGTGATGCGGACCCCGTGGTGCGATTCATAGCGTTCCTTCAAGCCGCGGAGGATGGAAATGGTGTCCTCGACGCTGGGCTGCTGGACGACGACCGGCTGAAAGCGCCGCTCCAGCGCCGGATCCTTCTCGATGTGTTTGCGGTATTCGTCGAGCGTGGTGGCCCCCACGCAATGCAATTCCCCGCGGGCCAGGGCGGGCTTGAGCAGGTTCGAGGCGTCCATGGCGCCTTCGGCGGCGCCCGCGCCGACCACCGTGTGCAATTCATCAATGAACAGGATCACCTGCCCGTTGGCTTCGCCGATCTCGCGGAGCACCGCTTTCAATCGATCCTCGAATTCGCCGCGAAACTTGGTTCCGGCAATCAGGGCTCCCATGTCGAGAGCCACGACCGTTTTGTCCTTCAGGTTTTGCGGCACGTCTCCCAGGACGATGCGGTGCGCCAGCCCTTCGACGATCGCCGTCTTGCCGACCCCCGCTTCGCCGATCAGCACGGGGTTGTTCTTGCGGCGGCGCGAGAGGATCTGAATCACGCGACGGATTTCGGTGTCGCGACCGACAACCGGGTCGATCTTTCCCTGACGGGCCAGTTCCACGAGGTCGCGGCCGTACTTCTGCAGGGCCTGGTATTTTTCTTCAGGATTCTGGTCCGTGACCTGTTGCCCCCCGCGGACCGCCTTGAGGGCGCTCAAGAGGTCGGGCTCTTCCACGCCATGCATCGCCAGGATGCGCCGCGCGGCGTCGTCCACTTGGACCAGTCCCAGAAACAGGTGTTCGGTTGAAACGAACTGGTCCTTCATGTTCTGCGCCGCGCTCTGCGCAGCGTCGAGCACCTTGGCGGCATTGGCGCTGAGGGAAACGTCGGTCCCCGCGCCACTGACTTTGGGAAGCCGCCCCAATTCGCTGCCGACGATCTCCTCGATCTGGCGCACATTGGCGCCGATCTTTTGGAGCAACGGGCGGACGACCCCCTGATCTTCCTTGAGCAGCGCCGACAGGAGGTGCAGCGGCTGGACTTGCTGGTTGCCGTGGTCCTGAGCCAGGGCGACCGCCCCCTGAACCGCTTCCTGGGCTTTGACGGTGAATTTGTCGAGTCGAAAGGCCATGCTGTGAACTCCTCGCGTAGGATGTCGTAGTGGAGGTCAGATGTTAATGGTCCACAAGGCGCAGCGCGGCCCAGGCACCGGCCCAGGGAATGTGGCAGGCAATGGTGTGATTGGCGACCGTCCGGGGAGCAATTCCGGATGAGGATCATCCGGAAGAGGATTCAGGCGGCTATTCCTTCTTTTCGAACTCTGCGTCGATGACGTCGTCTTTGGGGGGGGCGGCGCCGCCGGAGGTTTCGCCCGCGGACTGCGGCCCGCCGGCTCCCCCCGCGGCTCCACGAGCGTACATGTGCTGCGAGAAGGCGTGCGTCGCCTGCTGCAATTCGTCGACCGCCTGTTCGATCCCATCGGAGTCTTCGGTCTCGGCCCGGGACTTGACCTTGGACACCGCCGCCTCGATCGCCGACTTGGAACCGGCGTCCAGCTTGTCCGCATGTTCCTTGAGGAGCTTCTCCGTATCGTAAATCAGCGTATGCGCCTTGTTGCGGGCTTCGGCGAGCTTGCGTTTGCGCTGGTCCTCCTCGGCATGCGCTTCAGCGTCCTTTTGCATCCGCTCGATTTCCGCATCGGTCAGGCCGCTGGATTGTTCGATTTTGACGGTCTGTTCCTTGCCGGTTCCCAGATCCTTGGCAGACACGTTGAGGATGCCGTTGACGTCGATGCTGAACGTCACCTGAATCTGTGGGACGCCCCGCGGAGCCGGCGGTAGGCCGTCCAGGTTAAATTGTCCCAGCAAACGATTGTCCGAGGCCATCTTCCGTTCGCCCTGGAAGACACGGACCGTGACGGCCGTCTGATTGTCGGCGGCGGTGCTGAACGACTCCTTTTTCTCCGTGGGAATCGTGGTATTCCGTTCGACGAGGACGGTCATGACTCCCCCCTCAGTTTCGATCCCCAGCGAGAGCGGGGTCACGTCCAGGAGCACGACGTCCTTCACGTCGCCGCCGATGATCCCCCCCTGAATCGCGGCACCGATCGCCACGACCTCATCCGGGTTGACCCCTTTGTGCGGTTCCTTGTCGAACATCTTCCGGACCAGTTCCTGCACCTTGGGGACGCGGGTGGAGCCTCCCACCAGCACCACTTCGTCGATCTGGTCGGGACGGAGCTTGGCGTCGGCCAGCGCCTTGGTGACCGGCTGGCGGCAGCGCTCGATGAGATGGTCCACCAGCCGTTCGAAGTCGGCGCGGGTGATCGTCATCTGCAAGTGCTTGGCGCCGCTGGCATCCGCGGTGATGAACGGAAGATTGATGTCGGTCGTCTGCGAGCTGGAGAGTTCCTTTTTCCCTTTCTCAGCCGCTTCGCGCAATCGCTGCAAGGCCATCGCGTCTTTCCGCAGATCGATCGAGTTCTCCTGCCGGAAGCGATCGGCGATGAAGTTGATCAGTTCTTCGTCAAAGTCATCCCCCCCCAGGTGGGTGTCGCCGTTGGTGCTGAGGACTTCCACCACTCCGTCCCCCACTTCCAGGACCGAGACGTCGAACGTCCCTCCCCCCAAATCGAAGACGACGATTTTTTCTTCCTTCTTTTTGTCCAGGCCGTAGGCCAGTGAAGCGGCGGTGGGTTCATTGATGATCCGCTCGACTTCCAGCCCGGCGATCTGTCCGGCGTCTTTGGTCGCTTGCCGCTGGGCGTCGTTGAAATACGCCGGAACGGTAATCACGGCACGGTTCACCTTGTGCCCCAGGTAGCTTTCGGCCGCCTCTTTGAGCTTTCGGAGGACATGGGCCGAAATTTCGGGAGGGGTGAATTGCTTGTCCCCCAGCTTGACCTTCACATACTCGTTGGCCCCCCCAACCACTTCATAGGGGACGATCTTCTCTTCCGAGGCGACCTCGTTATGGCGTCGCCCCATGAAGCGCTTGATGGAGTAGATCGTGCGCCGCGGGTTGGTCACCGCCTGACGCTTGGCCGGGTCGCCGACCAGGATTTCGCCCTTGTCCGTGAACGCCACGACGCTGGGAGTCAGTCGGTTCCCCTCCAGGTTGGCGATCACTTTGACTTCGCCCCCCTCCATGACCGCCACGACCGAGTTGGTGGTCCCCAGGTCAATTCCGACAATTTTCTCACCACGTGCCGCCATGACCGTCTCTCCTTGTAAGTGCAGATTGTAGTTGATCGATTCCGCCGCCAGTCGTGTCCACGCGGGCCACGGTCCGTTCGATCATCGCCCGTTGATCAATTGGATCCAGGGACTTCTGACGGAAAGATAGGGCAAAGCGCGTGCCGCCCCATTCCAGGTCAAATGGGATTCCGTAAGGTATTTGAATTAAAACACTAATGTCAATCGACCGACGTAAAACCGTCCTCAGGCCCAGGGCGTTTCTGCCAATTTGGCACGCACGCTCGCCGGGTGTGGAAATTGTGCGGCTGCCATTTTGGCTTGTTTGGGCCGGGTCATCGCTCAAAGATTGCGCTACGACTGTGCTTTCTAACCTTTCAAATTGCGGAACTCTCCCTGAGTTTGAATCAGGCTGCTTGACACTCCCGGAGGGGGTCTGTACAAAAACCGACCGTGAATTTTGTATGAGGAGTTGCAGCAGTTCCATTGGCCTTGCAGCGCCCAAGACTTCGGCAGCCCGGATCCGCCGGGGGTGGCTGTCCTTAAATCATTGTCGTGAACATCATTTTTGTCGAAACAATGGCGGCTTCCCTGGTGAGGCAATTTGCCTGAAAGGCATTCATGGCCAAGAAAGACTCGAAGCGAGCCCGACCTGCCGCCAAGTCGGCCAAGTCCGAACATCACCAGGTCTCTCCGTCGCGAAGCGCCGCTCCCAAAGAATCGTCGTCCGCCTCCGACGCGGAGATCAAACGGATCGATCGCGAGATAGTGAAACTCGTGAGTCGCCGCGCCGCACTCACGGTCAAATCGCTCCAGTCGCAGGCGCAGCCGCTCAAGGCGATGTTCGCCCCGGCACTGGAAGAACACCTTCACGAGCTGATCACCAAGGGGAATCCGGGGCCGCTCGCCGAGCCGGCCTTGCGGGGCGTGTTTCGCGAGATGATCAGCGGGGCCAACAGCCTGGTCAAATCGCTGCGGATCGCCTATCTGGGTCCGGCCTATAGCTTCACGCATCTGGCCGCTATGGAGCGCTTTGGAAACTCGGCCTCGTTGATTCCGGTCAGCAGCATCGCCGCGGTTTTTGAAGAGGTCAACCGGGGGCATGCGGATTATGGCATTGCACCGATCGAGAACAGCACCGACGGCCGGATTGTGGACACGCTCGACATGTTCACGCGGCTGCCGCTCAAGATTTGCGGCGAAGTGCAACTGGCGATCCACCACAACCTGATGTCGCGCTGCCAGCGCGGTGAAATCACAGAGATCTACAGCAAGCCCCAGGCGCTGTCGCAATGCCGGGAATGGCTCAGTCGCAACATGCCGCAGGCGCGGCTGATCGAAGTCACCAGCACGTCGACCGCAGCCCAGTTGGCGCGGGACAAATTCGGCGCCGCAGCCGTCGCGAGTCGGCAGGCGGCGGTGCAGTACGAGCTGCAGATCATCGTCGACAACATCGAGGACAATCCGGGAAACATCACCCGGTTTGCCGTCATTGGGGATGAGGCGACCAAACCGAGCGGGCGGGACAAGACGGCGGTGCTGCTGCAGGTGCCGCACAAACCGGGGGCTCTGGCGGAGGCACTGACCGCCTTTCGAAAGAACAACATCAACCTGACCTGGATTGAGTCGTTCCCCATGAAAGGGCCGGAGACAGGTTATCTGTTTTTCCTGGACTTCGAAGGGCACGCGGGAGAAGCCCGCACCAGGCGGATGCTGGCCGAACTCCAGCGCAAAGCCGTGCGGCTGGAGGTTCTGGGTTCCTATGTCCGGAGCGAACCTCTCGAATGACAGTCACAGGGAAGGGGTGTGGACTCCGAATCGACCCTTTCCCAGCATGTCCCCGCGGTGATGGGATGGCCACCCTCGAGCGTCGGACTGAGGCGCGAGGCAGCGGGGGGGCCAGAGCCCGCGCAATTGGCTGCGAACCGTTCAGCGCGAGCGGGGCAGTGTTTCATCTTCAGATTTCTCAGGATTGTCGAGGCGTTTCGTGATCATTGTTCTTAAACCGGGCTCCACCTCCGAGCAGATCGACCACATCGTCTCCACCATTCACCAGATGGGGCTCAAGACGGACGTCAGTCGCGGAGTGATGCGGACGATCATCGGAGTCATTGGCGAAGAAGACGCGCTCCGCAATGCTCCCTTGAAGGCGATTGCTGGGGTCGAAGACGTGGTTCCGATTCTCAAACCCTTCAAACTGGCCAGCCGCGAGTTTCAACCGGACGATTCGGTGATCGACGTGGGGCGCGGGGTCAAAGTGGGGGGCGGCTCCCTGGGGATGATCGCCGGCCCCTGCGCCATCGAAGGCCACGACATCCTTTTGGAGATTGCCCGTCACGTGAAGGCGGCTGGAGCCAACATCCTCCGCGGCGGGGCCTACAAACCCCGCACCAGCCCCTACAGTTTTCAGGGACTCGGCGAAGAGGGATTGAAAATCCTGCGCGACGTCGGGGATGAACTGGAGATGCCGGTGGTGACCGAGGTCATGGACCCGCGTCAGGTCGCCCTGGTCGATCGCTATACCGATATGTTCCAGATCGGCGCCCGCAACATGCAGAATTTCAATCTGCTCAGCGAAGTCGGGCAGACCAAGCGTCCCGTGCTGCTGAAGCGCGGGATGAGCGCCACCGTGGTCGATTTGCTGATGTCGGCTGAGTACATCCTCGCCGGCGGAAACAAACGGGTCATCCTGTGTGAGCGGGGCATCAAGAGTTTCGACACCTCGACCCGCAACCTGCTCGACCTGTCGATTGTTCCCAATTCCCGCGGCCTGAGCCACCTCCCGATCATTGTCGATCCCAGTCACGCCACTGGTCGCCGCGATCTGATCCCTGCGATGGCGCTGGCCGCGATCGCTTCGGGAGCCGACGGCGTCCACATCGAAGTGCATAGCTGTCCGGAAAAGGCGATGAGCGATGGGCCGCAGGCGCTGCTCCCCGATCAATACGCCCGACTGGTGGAACAAATGCGGCAGGTCGCCCAATTGTTCGAAAAGTCAATTCCGGTTCCTCACGGTCGGTAATCTTTGTTAGGTTTTGGATCGAGTGATATGCGACGCAAGTTTGTGGCGGGCAATTGGAAAATGAACACCGTGCGGCAATCCGCACTGGACTTGGCCGGAGCGCTGGCCCTGGGGGTGCCGCAGCCTTTGGCGGCGGTGCAGGTGGCGGTCTGCCCTCCCTTTCCGTATTTGGAGGGGGTTGGAGCGCGGGTGGCCGGGTCCGGAGTGGAACTCGGGGGGCAAAACGCCAGCGACGCGCCTCCCGGAGCACTGACGGGGGAAGTGGCGGTCAATATGCTGCGGGATGTCGGATGTACCTGGGTCATCCTGGGGCATAGCGAACGCCGCCAGCTCCTGGGAGAAACCGACGCTTTGATTTCCCGCAAGTGCCAGGCGGCGCTGGCGGGAGAGTTGCAGGTCATCTTGTGCGTGGGGGAGACTCTCGCGGAGCGGCAGGCGAACCGGACCGATGCGGTGCTGGACACACAGATGCAAGGCTCGCTGGCGGGGATCGACGCGACACTCATGGAGCGCGTGGTGATTGCCTACGAGCCGGTCTGGGCGATTGGCACGGGAGTCACGGCAACCACCGAGCAGGCCCAGGGAGCCCATGCTCACCTACGCAGATGGCTGGAAAGTCGTTACAATGGCCAGATCGCTTCCCAAACGCGAATCCTGTATGGAGGAAGCGTCAAGCCCGACAACGCCCAGGGGTTGCTGTCCCAACCCGATGTGGATGGGGCCTTGGTTGGCGGGGCCAGCCTGAAAGCTGGCGACTTTCTGGCGATCGTCCAGGCCGCCCGGAAAGTGAACGAAGGCTGAGCAGGCTGTCGCCGAGACGGTTGCTGATCGATTGAATTTCGAGGAAATACAAATCAAGGGAGTGTGGGAGAGCCATTCATGGGGCAATTTCTGCTGGTTTTGCTGTTGTTGTGCGGAATATTCCTGATCCTCGTGGTGCTGATTCAGCGGGGACGCGGAGGAGGACTGGCCGGCGCCTTTGGCGGAGGGGGGGGGCAAAGCGCCTTCGGCACGAAGGCCGGCGATGTGTTTACCGTGATCACCATCGTGACGGCGGTGGTCTGGGTCATCCTCGCCTGTCTGGCGGGGTGGGCGCTTCGCGCGGAAAATGCGAGATATCAGGGGGCCGGCATGGAGAACGGCGCCACCGATGCCATTCCCGAAGCCAAATCCAGCGACGGTGAAAAGAAAAACCGCGATGCGGGGGCGGCCCCGGGTGACGACAGTGAAGCGCCCGACGAGGATGAAAGCGCCCCGATCGAAAAAAATCCGGGAGCGAGCAAGTCTCCCGCGTCCGAAGACGAACCCGCGGAATCCGAAGCGACGAATTCTCCGGAAACCGGCGACGCTGAAACCGGTGACAAGGACGCTGGCGATGAACAACCGGTTGAACCCGATTCGAACTGATGGTTTGGACCGCCACCGAGCGGTCTCGAGGTACACGTGCTGCTGAGCATGACCGGTTTCGGAATCGCCCGCTTCCAGGCGGAACGCCTGGCAGCTACGGTCGAAGTCCGCGCCGTGAACAATCGCTACCTCAAGATCGTCACCAAATGCGCCGAGGTGTACGCCTCCCTGGAGGGGGATATCGAGCGGGTCGTGCGGGAAACGATCCATCGGGGAACGGTGAACGTGACGATTCGCATCGATCGTCTGCATCGGGCCGAGGATTTCGCCCTCAACGCGATCGCGCTCCGCAGCTATTGGACGCAGTTGCAGTCGGCGGCTTGCGAGTTGCATGCCTCTCCCCCGTCCGATTTGGGCCAGTTGCTGGCGCTGCCCGGCGTCGTCCAGGAAGACTCGGCACGGTCGGTTGACCTCCAGGGGGATGGAGAGCTGATTCGCGAGCTCCTGCGGCAGGCGCTGGACAACCTGCGGCTGTTTCGAGTCGAAGAGGGGGGCTCGATGCAGCGGGAGTTGGCTGCCAACGTGCAGGGCATCGCCGCCCGGCTTGATGAAGTCGCGTTGCAGGCGCCGCGGGTCGTGCAGGAGTACCGGCAGCGGCTCTTGGACCGGGTGGCCCAACTGCTCCGCGATTCGGGAACGCCGGTTGCCGAATCGGACTTGATCCGCGAGGTGAGCATCTTTTCCGACCGCTGCGACATCAACGAAGAGATCACGCGACTGCGGTCGCACCTGGAGCAGTTTCAGGCATTTCTGGGAGAAGCGGAATCGACTGGACGCAAGCTCGATTTCCTGACGCAGGAAATGCATCGCGAAGTCAACACCATTGGCTCCAAAGCCAACAACGTGGCGATTGCGCATGGGGTCGTGGAGATGAAGTCGTCGGTCGAGAAGATTCGCGAGATTTTACAGAACGTGGAATAGCGCTCAGGCAGGATGAGATTGTGACCGTTTCGGGGGACAGGGGAGAGACGCAGTTTGTCGTGCTTTCGGGACCAAGCGGCAGCGGAAAGACGACCATCGTCGAGCGGTTGCTGGTCTCGTCGCCGGTCAAACTGGTCAAGTCGGTTTCAGCCACTACGCGGCAGCCGCGGCGGAATGAAATCGACGGACGGGATTACTACTTTTTGACCCCCGCCCAGTTCGCGTCGAAACGGGAACAGGGCGAATTTCTGGAATGCGCCGAGGTGCATGGTACAGGAAACTGGTACGGGACATTACAATCGGAGATTGCTCGGGCGCGGGAAGAGGGGGGGTGGGCTCTGTTGGAGATCGACGTGCAGGGAGCTCGGCAAATCATGCAGCGTTTTCCCCGCGCGGTGACAATTTTTTTGCGGACATCGTCGGAATCAGAATACGAACATCGCCTGCGCGGCCGGGGAACGGAGCCTGAGGAGGTCATTCAGCGGCGTCTGGCCAACGCCCGGCAGGAGTTGACACTGGCGTCAGAATATCGGTTCCAGGTCGTCAATGACGACCTGGAGCAGGCGGTTCAGGAAATCAATCACATCATCTCGTCCTGGGAGGCGAATCGGAATGCTTGAAGAGCTGAAAGAAGAGAGCATCGTCAACAAAATCGGGGGGCGGTTCAAGCTCTCCACGCTGATTCAAAAACGCCTCGTGGCGCTGAATCGGGGAGCGCGCCCGCTGGTGGAAATGCAGACCAAGAATCCCATGGAAGTTGTGATTCAGGAAATCGTGCAGGACAAGATTTTCCTGGACACGACGGGCAAAGTTGTCGTTGTCGGGGAAGAAGGCCCCGAAACCGAATCCCGCCGGGATGCCGGACCCAACCTGGATGACCTGTGATGTCCAGCCTCTGGGGCCGCGAAATCCTGCTGGGGGTGACTGGCGGCATTGCCGCCTACAAAGCGGCTGACCTGACCAGCAAGCTGGTGCAGGGGGGGGCCTCGGTATCGGTCGTGATGACCCGCGCGGCCCGCAAGTTCATTGGGCCGACAACGTTTGCGGCCCTGACGAATCGTCCCGTGCATACCGGTCTGTTCGCTCCGCGCGAACATCACATCGGAGAACATATCGGTCTGGCGCAGCGGGCCAAATTGCTGGTCATCGCACCGGCCAGTGCCGATTGTCTGGCGAAGCTGGCTCACGGCCTGGCGGACGACCTGTTGTCGACGCTGTATCTGGCGTTTGACGGACCAGTGCTGGTCGCCCCGGCGATGAATGCCCAGATGTGGGCCAAACCTGCCGTCCAGCGCAACGTGGCACAGTTGCGCGCCGATGGAGTCCAATTTGTGGAACCCGAGGAGGGCTGGCTGAGCTGCCGTGTGTCGGGGGCCGGCCGGATGGCCCCGCCGCAGGTGATCCTGGAGCAGATCGAAAGGGTGTTGACCGAACCTCGTTCCTGAACTGTCGGAACCGCTTATGCGCCAGGTTCTCTCCAGCGGCTTATGGATCGGACACGCGGGTGACCTGCGCCAACCGGCGTCGCTGTTGGATGCCGGGGTTGAGGCCATCATCGACCTGGCGGCGAACGATCCGATTCCTGTGCTGTGGCGCGATATCCGACAGGCAGAGCAGGGGGGGCCTTGATCGGCCTTTCCAGAGGTGACCGCTGAACCTCCTTGCGAGACAGAGAAATGCTTGTGCTGACGCGCCAGGCAGGACAAGCGATCGTGATTGGCGACCGGTTGGTCGTGACAGTGGTCTACTTCACTACCGAGTTGATGGAGTTGTCGTTGAAAGAAATGCACGGCGCCGCCGCCGAGGTAGTCGTCGGAAAACTTAACGAGGCAATTCCTCTTCCAGGCGGCGGAGAAGCGATCATGATCACAGCGTTCGGCGACCGAGTTCGGTTGGGGTTGGAGTTTCCTGATGGAACCCACATTGCGCGTTGGGAGTCCTGGAATGAACGATCGCGATAATCTCCGACCTGCCGACGCGGGATATTGACCCTTCGAACGAACTGGAAATGCACCTATGGCTGGCAACCCCATCGGCATCATTCCGACAGTTGACTTCGCGTTCAAGCTGATGCTCGGCCATCCCGAGCGAACGCAGATCACCGTGCATTTTCTGAACGCGATCCTGGGAGATTCCGTGCGGATCACGCGGGCAACCATTTTGAACCCGATTCTCGGCAAGGACTTTCCGGACGACAAGTTGTCCGTATTGGACATCCTCGCGGAGGACGAACATGGCCGGAAATTCAATATCGAAATGCAAACGTCCGCGCTCGCGGAATTGCCGCAGAGATTGGCGTATTATTTGTCGTCGTTGTATTCCAGCCAGTTGACGGAAGGGAGCGCCTACTTGACGCTCAAGCCGGCGATCAGCATTTGTGTGTTGACGCAGTCCATCTTTCCGGACGACCCGCGGCTCCATCTGGATTTTCGCCTGCGGGACTCGTCCGGGCTGATTTTGACAAATGACCTGCAAGTGCATCTTTTGGAGTTGCAAAAACTACGCCTGACCGAGGAAAATATCATTGATGCCACTCCCTTGGAGCGATGGGCGTACTTTTTGTTGAATGCCGATCGGTTTTCGCTCGAGGATGTGGTTCGCATCTTTCCAGACCGGGAATTTGCCGCCGCGGCAGGAGTGCTGGAGATGATTTCAAAATCACCGGAGGAACATCGCTTGTACGACATGCGACTGAAGTTCCAGCGCGACGAGATGTCGCGGCGCGAACAGGCACAGCGCGAGCGGGAGGAGCTAGACCGTCTGCGCGAACAGACTGCGCGTGAGCAAGAACAGGCTGCGCGTGAGCGAGAACAGGCTGCGCATGAGCGAGAACAGGCTGCACGTGAGCGAGAACAGGCTGTGCGTGAGCGCGAAGAATTTCAGCGTGACCGCGATGAGTTTCGACGCGAGGTCGAAGCCTCCCGTACGAAGTCGCTTCAAGATGGCCGCGCTGAGGCCCTTGATGAGGGACTTCGGGAAGGTGAGAGAATCGGAGTCCATCGGGGCGTGCTCCTGGGGCGCATCGCAGTTCTGCAGGAATTGCTGGGCACGCCCCTTTCCACGGTGGAAGAACTCGCTGGTCTCGATAACGCACGCTTATCGGAGCTTGCCGAACAGTTGCAAAAGCAGTTGCGCGAACGCGGGTCGCAGGGCTGATCCTGCTACCGCTTGGCTTGCGAGCCGGCAAATTGGCAGATTGTCCTCTCCATGAAGATTCTGATCACCGCCGGTCCGACCCGTGAGTTTGTCGATGAGGTGCGGTATCTGTCCAATGCCAGCAGCGGGCGAATGGGCTACGCCCTGGCGGAGTCGGCCCTGAGCCGCGGACATCAGGTCGCGCTCGTCAGCGGGCCGGTCGGGCTGGTTCCCCCCGCGGGATGCCAGTTCCAGGCGGTCGAGTCGTCGAACGAGATGCATGACGCGTGTCTTCGGCTGTTCCCGGATTGCGATGGCGTGATCGGCGCCGCAGCGGTCTGCGACTACCGTCCGCGCGTGCGTCATCCAGGGAAACTCAGCAAGACGGGGCGCCCAGTGGCGCTCGAATTGGAGGAGACTCCGGATATCCTGGCCGCGCTGGGAAGAAGTAAAGAGCACCGCTGGATCGTGGGGTTTGCCCTCGAGTCGCAAAACCCCCGGTCCAACGCCCTGCGCAAGCTGCGTTCCAAGAATTGCGACGCGATCTTCCTGAATCATCCCGAGGCGATCGGCGCGGAAACCAACAGCGTGGAACTGATCGATCGTACCGGCCAAACCGCGGCCATCTGGTCAGCCGACAAGCGAACCATTGCCGACGCTCTCATCACCTGGATCGAGACGCATCTTGCATCGCCAGGAGAATTCGGAAGGTGACCGTTCGAAGGTGACCGAAGGAGGGGCCACGAATTCCACCACCTGACGCGGCGCTCCATGCCGCGCTGTGTGGGTCTGTCTCGGAGGCTGATTTTCCATCCCGTTTACGATCAAACCGAATACGATAGAACCGAAAGTGCGTGCTGACGCCAATCTTCCCGCTTTTCAATGAACCAGTGTGGGGGCGTGCGAGTCAATTGGTTTGACTCGACAGCGGGACGGGGGATGTTGTAGTATCTGCCACGATGTCGCCCCCCTGATTTCCCGGAGGGCGCCATCCGGCATTCGGCTGTTGTCGGGGGGCAAAACCCCGGCCCACAGAAGCGGACGTACCGTCGTCTGACGCGACGACCGGATTCAGTTGTTTGCCGTAAGTCGTTTTTGCACAGATGTTTGCCGCCATAGCTCAGTTGGTAGAGCGACGCTTTCGTAAAGCGTAGGTCGAGGGTTCGAGTCCCCCTGGCGGCTTTGGAGACTGTTGGCCGAAGCGTTGACCCCTGGACGCAGGGGGCGTCGGCAGCGGCTCAGGCTTTTTCACTGCGGAGAATCTGATCTTGTCTGAACTGGCTCACTCGCAACCACTGTCGGAAGTTCACCCTATTGCGGGGGCGGTCTTGTCGACGCCGGAGTTTGATCGAAAGGAAATCTCCGCCTTTGGCCAGGACGATGGCAAGGCGATTTCCGTCATCGGGAAAATGCTGGTGCTGTTCTTTTTTTATTCGCTGTTGGCGATGGGGGTCGTCGCCTGGCTGACGATTCAGGGGGTGGGCAAGGAGTATCCTGCCGCCGCGCACGCCGACCACGCCGCGGGGACGGAAGAGTTTTAGTCCGGACCAGCGCGTTCGGGACGCATCACGCGGTGGCCCGGCTCTCCTTCTTTGTCGCCCGTCCGATTTCCCGGACTGCCTGCCGCAGGCGCTGTTCGTTTTCGACCAGCGCCAGGCGCAGGAAACCTTCGCCATCTTCGCCGAAGCCGCGGCCGGGACTGACGGCAACGCCGGCTTCTTCCAGGAGCATCATCGAGAAATCGATCGAGCCCATGTGTGCCCACGGTTCAGGGATTTTGGCCCAGACGAACATTCCGGCGCGCGGGCGTTCGATTTCCCACCCCAGCCGCTCCAGGCCGTCGCACAGCACGTCCCGTCGGACCTGATATTCCGCAGCCAATCCTTCGATCGCCGCGTCGCAGTGGCGCATGGCGATGATCGCCGCGATCTGAATCGGTTGGAAAATGCCGTAGTCGTAGTATCCCTTGATCGTCGCCAGGGCCCGGACCATCTCCGAATTTCCGCTGCAAAAGCCGATCCGCCAGCCGGCCATGCTGTAGCTTTTGCTCATCGTGGTGAATTCGACCCCCACATCCAGCGCGCCGGGAGTCGCCAGAAAGCTCGGTGCCTGATAGCCGTCGTAGCAGATGTCCGCATAGGCGAAATCGCTGATCACCAAAAACTCATATTTTTTCGCCAAACGCACGAGCTCGGCGAAAAATCCCTGATCAATGCAGGTGGCGGTCGGATTGTGCGGAAAATTGGCGATCACCACCTTGGGACGGGGGTACAAGTGCTCGCAGGTGTAGGCAATGTTCTCCAGGTACTTGGCGGGATCGCGGACGTCCAAAGCGATGACGTTTCCCGACGCCAGCACGACGGCATACACGTGAATGGGGAACGATGGGGCGGGGACGATCGCCGAGTCGCCCGGTCCCATCAACGCCAGACACATGTGGCTGAAGCCCTCTTTGGAGCCGATCGTGGCGATCACTTCCTGGTCGGGATCGAGCCGCACTCCATACCGCTTCCAATAGCGGGCCGAGACCGCCTTCCGCAAATTGGTGATTCCGGTCGACACGGAATACCGGTGATTCCGAGGATCGCGGACCGCTTCAGCCAGCTTGTCACAGATGATCGGATCCGGAGGATCGGTGGGATTTCCCATCCCCAGATCGATGACATCGACCCCCGCCACCCGCTTGTCATATTTGACCTTGTTGATCTTTCCGAAGAGATACGGGGGGAGTCGCCGCAGTCGGCTGGCGACCGGGATCGAAAACGGATTGTCCGATTGGGGGGTTTCGGATTCGCTGCGCATGGAAGGAGTGGAGTTGCAGGGTGTTCGGTGGGGGAATCGGGGCCTGAATCGGACAGTCTCTGAGCCGGCCGCGTCCGTCACAGCGTTCCGGCCTGGGACTGGACACGCCGCAATGAGGTCTGGTTCAAGAATGATCTCGACGGACTGAATTCTACGTTGTCGAGCGTCGGGCGCATATGGGA
The DNA here is from genome assembly GCA_046152955.1 of Planctomycetales bacterium. Lineage (GTDB taxonomy): Bacteria > Planctomycetota > Planctomycetia > Planctomycetales > Planctomycetaceae > SIAF01. Next base: position 42,935 of record JBJXGA010000133.1, read on the forward strand.
AATTCCAGCCTCGCAGACCAGCGAGCCAATCTCAGTGATGCCGATCGAGTCAGGCTGCCCTTTTGTCGGTTCCGGCCGACTCCTTCCGATCGGCGGACATTTTCCCTAGAATCCACCCCAATGCCGGCCAGACGGCACCCTGCCTCTCACGATCACCACGATAGCCTTCCATGAACCGACCCGCCCACGCTTCCGCCCCCACGCCGCCGACGACGCTGCTCTCCAACGGCTGGCATTGTCTCCACCTGTACTACCGGATTTGCCAGGGGACGCTCCAGCAGTTGGGAGAGGCGCAGCGCGCCGCCGGACGTGATCGGCTGATCCAGTTACTCGATCCGACGCGCGAGGGGGCTCCGCTCCGCTTGCAGACTTCCCTTGTCTCCGGGCACAAGGCGGACCTGGGAGTGCTGATGATGGATCCCGATCCGCTGAAGATCGACGCCGTGCGGCAATCGATCCGCTCCTCTCCCTTGGGAGCGGCGCTGATCCCCGTGTATTCGTTTGTCTCCATCACCGAGATTTCCGAATACGTCCCGACGCTCGAACAATACGGCGAACGGCTTCAGGCGGAAGGGGCTGACCCGGCCACCCCGGTCTACGCGGCCAAACTCAAGGCCTATGAGGAACGGGAAGTCATGATGCGAAAGCAACGGCTGTTTCCCGATTTTCCGCCGTGGCCGGTCGTCTGTTTTTACCCGATGAACAAGATTCGCCATCCGCACGCAAATTGGTACACGCTCCCCTTCAGCCGCCGTTTCGAGATGATGCTCGAACATGGCAAGAGCGGGATGATGTTCGCCGGCAAAGTGTCGCAGGTGATCACCGCGTCCACCGGGTTTGACGATTGGGAATGGGGAGTCACGCTGTGGGCTCGCGAGCCGGCGTTTCTGAAAGAGATCGTGTACACGATGCGGTTTGATGAAGCCTCGGCAAATTATGCCGAGTTCGGCCCGTTCTACGTGAGCTACATCCAGTCGCCAGCCGACGCCGTGCGGCACCTGCAACTGTGAGCGGCTCCACCGGTTCCCGTGTACCCGGCGCGCGGTCCGACTGATCGATGATGTCTGGAAGGTCGCCGACCGGTCGTTGGCAGCGGATCATGCGGATTTTCATCTCGGAGTACGTTTGCGGTGGCGGTTGCCCGGAATTGACGGCGTCCGATTCGCTCGTCCTGGAAGGGCGCGCCATGCTTGAGGCGATCGTCGTCGATTTCGCCGGCTGTCCGGGAATTCGCGTTATGACGACCTGGGACGCACGGCTGGGAAGTGCGCCGCTCGATCAGGCGCATACGCTGCTCGTCGATTCACCCGACGATGAGCTACCGATGTTTTGTGAATTGGCAACGTTGTGCGACGCCACGCTGGTGATCGCACCGGAGACCAGCGGACTGCTGGCAGAGCGCTGTCGGATGATCGAAAGTCTGGGAGGCGTGCTGTTGGGGCCAGCCAGCCGGGGGGTGGAGTTGTGTACCGACAAGCTGCGGCTGGGCACTACATTGCTGGCCCTGGGAATTCCCACCGTACACACCGGGGGCTGCCGGTTCGGAACCGGTGGCGAAGTTTCCGTCTCCTCCCCGGAAGAGTTTTCGAACGAGTCGGCCATGGTGTTTCCCTGCGTCATCAAGCCGCGGGACGGCGCCGGCTCGCAAAGCACGTTTCTCGTGCGGGATGGCGATGAGCTGGCCCGGCTGCGCCCGGTGTTTGAGGCCGATCCCCGGCTGCGAGACGGCGTCTGGCAGCCGTATGTCGCCGGGCGCGCCGTCTCGGTCGCCGTGGTTCTGTCGGAGGCAGGCTGCCTGGTTGAGGCATTCCCCCCCGCCGAGCAGACGTTGAGCGACGATGGGAGATTTCGCTATCTGGGAGGAGTGATCCCGGCGCGTGGCGTCAACCGGGAGGCGATCCAGTCGGCTGCGCTCCGCGCGTGTGAAGCGGTCCCTGGGTTGCGGGGTTACGTCGGCGTCGATCTGATCGTGCCGGACTCGGCTCCCGATCAACCGCTCGTCGTCGAAATCAATCCGCGATTGACGACCAGCTACATTGGCTACCGGCAGATGACCAGCGCCAATCTGGCGCGCCTGATGTTGCCCCGTTCGGAATTCCGATCTCCGACAGCCTGGCATTCCGGTTCCGTCGTCTTCGGACTGGAGAGTTCCTGATCGACTCGCGGCGGAGCAGTGCATAGCGTCTGCGAATGGAAATCACCCATGAGCCGTTGACGCACTACGACTTGACTCACATTCGCACTGTCTTCCCATGCGCGGACGATTCATAAATTGCGTCCAGCAGTTCCAGGACGGCGAGCATCGACTCGGGGGTGTTGCGGCACGTGGCGCGTGTTTGGGCGGCGGCAATCCAGTCCCGCAGCAGCGCCACGGCGCGGAGGCCACCATATCCTGGGGTGGAGTCCGCGGGGATCGTGTAGACTTCATTCATGGCCTGGAATTGCGGTTGCGGGCCGTAGATCGTCAGCACGCCGCCGGTTCCGGCCTGTTGCGGGTTCCAATGCACCCAGCGCCCGGAGCCGCGAATCGTCCAATGCGACTCTCCCGCCCAGCGCGGCAGCCAATAGCCACCGACAAATGTCGCCAGCGTCCCCTGTGCCAATTCCAAAATGACCGCTCCCCCATCTTCGACGTCAATTGCTTCCGCACCGAAATTCCCGACGCGGGCCGTCACGGCAGCGACGCGATCCCCCGTGATGTCCAAAAGCAGATCCAGCCAGTGGCAGGCGAGCCAATTGAAAAACCCGCGCTGGCTGATGCCTTGATCGAACAGATAATGGGACGGGCCACGGCGGCCGACGTCGCTGGTGGTGAATCCCATTTCCACCTGAATCAGTTTCCCAAATCGCCCCTCCGCAACCATATCGCGGAGCCGCTGCGCCCCTTCGTCATAGCGCCATAGGTAACCGCTTTGAAAGGCAACTCCCGCCGCGCGAACTGCCTCCACAATGGGCCGGGCGGCGGCGGCTGACCCGGCTCCGGGTTTTTCTACGAGCAGGTGTTTTCCCGCCTGGGCTAAGCGAACAATTGCGGCAGGGCCTTCGTCGTTGGGGAGGCAGACAACAGCGCCGTCGAACAGATCGCCTCCGCGGTCCAATAGATCCTCCACCGTCTCAAAACGCGGGAGATGCGACAGTCGCTCCTCCAGGCTGGTTGTGGAGCCACCGAAGCGGGGGACGAGGGCCGTGATCCGCGCCTCGTCCTGGAGGTTGAAGAGCGCCTCGCGCCAGCCGGCGCCGTGGGGGTGATCGACGCCGATGAAGGCGATGCGAAAGGGGGTAGACATCGTTTGTCGCCATTGCTCCCGGAGAATCGGCTGCCTATGATCCGCCGCACCAAATCCAGCGCCGTTTGGCGCAGTACCAAGCCCGCGAGTCTACGCTAATCGTCCCCTGGCAATTGTTCAACGCAGCACAATGATCACAAACGCGAACCAGGACATCTCGGGGCAGGGGAGTGGTTCGTCGGCAATTCCGTCACATGGCATCTCGTGGCGCGCAGCGCTGGCGGTCTGGTGCAAAGTGGCCGCGCTCAGCTTTGGGGGACCGACCGGCCAGATCGCGATGATGCACCGCATCCTGGTCGACGAGAAACGCTGGATCAGCGACAGCCGCTTTCTGCATGCCCTGAACTATTGCATGTTGCTCCCCGGTCCCGAAGCGCAGCAGTTGGCAACGTACATTGGCTGGCTGCTGCACGGAACGCGCGGAGGGCTGGTCGCGGGAGTGCTGTTCATTCTTCCGGGGGCGGCAGCAATCCTGGCGTTGAGCATGCTGTATGTCGAGTTTTACGACACGGGGTTCGTTCAGGCGCTGTTTTATGGACTGAAACCGGCGGTCGTGGCGGTCGTCGTCGAGGCGGTCTTGCGGATTGGAAAGCGGGTCTTGAAAAACGGTGCGATGGTTCTGCTGGCGGCAGCGGCGTTTGGGGCGCTGTTTTTCTTTGGAGTCTCGTTTCCGATCGTGATTGCCGCGGCGGGAGTCATCGGCTGGCTGGGGGGGCGATGGCGGGAAGACGTGTTTTACGTCCTGAAGCCCAAGCAGCCGGAGGCCGGGAAGGATTCCCCCCCGGCAGAATACGCCATCACCGACGATGTGGCGCGTGCGCCACACACTCAGACCTCGGGTTGGAAGACGTTGCGGGTCGCCGGAATTTGGTTATTGCTCTGGCTGGGTCCGTTGGGGATCCTGGCATGGCGCCTGGGAACCGAACACGTGCTCGTCAAGGAAGGAGTTTTCTTCAGCAAGGCCGCGGTGGTCACGTTTGGCGGGGCGTACTCGGTTCTGGGGTACGTAAAACAGGAGGCCGTGGAAAAACAGGAGTGGCTCTCGGCGGGCGAGATGCTCGATGGACTGGGGATGGCCGAAACCACTCCCGGCCCACTGATCATGGTCGTGCAGTTCGTTGGTTTTCTGGGGGCGTATCGCGATCCCGGAGCACTCCCGCCGCTTGTTTCCGGTCTCCTGGGCTCGCTGGTCACGACCTGGGGCACGTTTGCCCCCTGCTTCCTGTGGATCTTCACCGGTGCGCCGTACATCGAGAAACTGCGGGGGAACAAAACGCTCAGCACGGCGCTGTCGGCCATCACCGCCGCCGTTGTCGGGGTCGTGCTCAACCTGGCGGTGTGGTTTGCCTGGCAGACGCTCATCGTTCGTCCGGCGAACACGCTGGACCTGGCTGCAGTGGTACTCTGCCTGGCCGCATCACTGGCGATCCTCCGGTTTCATGTGAACATGCTGGTCACGCTGGGTACGAGCGCCGTCCTGGGGGCGACGTATTACATGCTGTTCATGACGTGAGATCCTGGGGCCTCGGCGAATCCCGGGCCGGGTGGCACTCCCTGAAAAGGGCGTGACGAACGTCTCTTGCCAACACAATGTGGCCAGTGGCTCGCCGCGCCCTTCCTTAGTTCAGGGCGCCACCCGACTGCTGGGATTGTTGAGTAAGGGAACAGTTCCTAGAATCCCGGAGCCAGCCCTGCGGAGGCGGGGGGGCGGATTTGGCCTGTTCATGTCTTTTACAGCAACGCCATGGGGTTTCGAATGTCAAAGGGACTGTTTACGAGTGAATCTGTCAGTATGGGGCACCCCGACAAGGTGTCCGATCAGATCTCGGACGGGGTGTTGGATGCCCTGTTGCAGGGAGACCCGCTGTCGCGTGTGGCGTGTGAGACACTGTGTACCACCGATTTGGTGGTCCTGGCTGGGGAAATCACGACCCGGACTGAGATTGACCATGTCCGCCTTGTCCGTGACATCGTCCGCGACATCGGTTACGTCGGGGATGAGATGGGGTTCAGCGCCGACACGCTCCGAGTCTTCGTCGCCATCCACAGCCAGTCGGGGGACATCGCCATGGGAGTCGATCGGGATGGCGCCGGCGACCAGGGCTTGATGTTCGGGTTCGCGTGCAACCAGACCCCCGAGTACATGCCGGTGCCGATCGCCTATGCGCATCGGATCATCAATCGCCTGACCGATTGCCGCAGGAACGGGGAAGTCGATTGGCTCCGTCCCGACAGCAAGAGCCAGGTGACGGTGGAATACGAAAACGGGCGACCGGTGGGGATCTCGGCGGTGGTGGTCTCCACGCAGCACAACGAAAGCGTCGACCAGAAACAGATCGCCGACTACGTCCTTTCGGAGGTCATCGCGAAGACCATCCCCAAGAGTCTGCTTTCTTCGCATACGAAGTATCACATCAATCCGACCGGCCGGTTTGTGATCGGCGGACCGCACGGCGACACCGGGTTGACCGGGCGGAAGATCATTGTTGACAGCTATGGGGGCTGGGGTCGGCATGGGGGAGGGGCGTTTTCCGGAAAAGATCCGACCAAGGTCGATCGCTCCGCCGCCTATATGGCCCGCCACATCGCGAAAAACGTCGTTGCCGCGGGGCTGGCCGCGGAGTGCGAAGTCCAGTTGGCGTATGCCATTGGGGTGGCCGATCCGGTGAGCATTCGCGTCGATTCGTTCGGCACGGGGGCGCTCCCCGACGAGCGGATCGCGGGGCTGGTGCGCGAGCTGTTCAAGCTCACGCCGCGCGGCATTATTAACGAACTGCAGTTGCGGCGACCGATCTTTCGAAAGACGGCTGCCGGCGGTCACTTTGGACGGGACGATTCCGACTTCACCTGGGAATCGACAGCCCGTGCCGCGGAACTGCGTCAGGCCGCCGGTTTGGGGAGCACCCCATTCGTACCTCAATTCGTCGCCACCTGATTCCCCGGTCGAACCGCTCTGAGCCCCGCCTGGGCCATGCGTCATGCCGGCGCCCCTCGCCCGGCGGAGTCTCATTGCCAGGGAATTGGACCATGCCATTGGGGGTCACACGCGTCGCGCGAGAGGTTGGAAACCGCTGGTTGGGAGCGGTCGCTGCGGCCCGCCGCCGGATGGCGGGAGGCCGCCGTGATCTGGCGGTCTGGGCTGACATCCGCGCCTTTCCCCCGATCGCGATCTGGGCCGGGGTGCTGTGCGTGGCGGGTCTGGCGCTCGTTCGACGATTGTCCGATCCCGCGGCGTTGAAGTTGACCGGACCACAGGTGGGGGCCACCGCCACGTTTTTGGCGGTGCTGGCGCTGGTGGTTCGCGCGCTGTTGGGGCGATGTGAGTCGGCACGTCCTGCGCGCTGGATCCGCGGCCTGGCGACCAGCGCGGCAATCTGGCCCTTCCTGGTTCTGGCGCTGTGCGGGTCGCGGCGCGTGCCGTTCGAGGTCCGCGGATACGTTGTGGCGCTTGCCGGTATTGTCGGGGCGTTCGCCTGGTGCTGGAGTCGCGCGTTCATGGAGCGCTTCGTCGTAGCAATGCTGCTCCCGTCTGCCGAAAATCGTCCCCGGTTGACTGGACAGGGCGCCCCGCCTGTCTCCAGCACCGCCGTGGTTCCACAAACGCAATCGCACCCTGTCTCAAAGGAACAGCCCGCGCCGCGCACTGGGGCCGGGATGTGGCTGGAGCGGTCTCCCGACGATGCGGGGAACGATTGCCTGCACGGAGCCTCCACCGCGACGATTGCCGCCGGGCAAAGTCTTGTCACGCTGCATGTTCCCTTCTGCCCAGTCTTTTTTGCCATCCCCGAGTTCACCTGTGAGACTCTGGCGAGTCCGACGGTCCGGATCAAAGGAACCGCGGTCTTTCCCTACGGGGCCCGTGTGGAGCTGAAGCGGACCGGCGACACGTCGTCGCCGATTGCCGTCGAAGTCCGTTTTTGCGCGCGACAGGCGCTTCAATCGGCCCGCGCGGCGTAGTCCCGCCGTACACCGCTTCATGTCGGTGCAGCGTCCGCGCGGATTTCCAGCGCCGCGCAGCTCCAGACGGGAGACCGACTGACATCGGCGGACGCCGCGGGAATCTCCAGGTCGATTCGCAGTTCGTCGTTTCCGGTCAATCGGGACGTTACGTCTGCAGCGAATGAGCGGGACAGCTCGTCGATTGCCCCCAGGGGGTGATGATTCACCCACACCTCCCCCCGTCCCAACACCCCTTCCAGGATGATGTAGACCTGCTCGTGCGGTCCCAGTCCGCTGGGACGATGAAAACGTCGTCGTAGCGACACCCCTCCTCCGCGGTTTCCGACCAGCGCTCCCCATTCCGCAGGCATCCGCACGGTACGGGGCGTGGAGTCCTGGGAAGGAGCTGCGGCGAGGGACTGATCTTCAGGACGCGACAGGGATTCGTCCGCGATCAACTCCAGTCGCCACGGGCCGCGAAGTTGAATCCGATGAATGGCGGACAAGGGGGGGGCCGCAGGGTCCAACCTGGCCAGCAACAACGATTGATCGACGAACGCAGTCCGCGCGGGAGGTCCGGGAGCATGCCAGAAATACGACGGAGTGCCCCCGATTCCCACGCCGATGATCGACGACGACACCGTTCCCCGGTCTCCCCCTTCCAGGCAGATCGCGGGTTGTCCCGTGTCGGGACCGAGTGCCGCGATCCGCGCGGCGGTTTGCATCCACTCCTGCGGGGCGGGGGGGCGGGCGCGCTCCAACTCAGCGCGAGCGCGGGCTATCCGCTTATCCAGCGGATCATTGAGAATGCCGTTGGTGATCCAGTGCGTCCCCGGATTCAAGTGCGTGAGCTGGAGGGTCTCGGTCCATTCGACGATTGCTGCCGACTGCGGATCGGCGAACAGCAGGTTGCATCCGGCGAACGGATCACGTTTCAAGGCATCCATCGCAGCGGTCACCGCTGCGGATGCCGTCCGACATTCCAGCAGCGATCGGCAGAGCGATCCCCGCGAACGGGGCTGGGGGGGAATGTTGGATTTGCGGCGGTTCGTCACGGCGATCAGGAGCCGATCGGAATTGACACCCAGCCAGGTTCCTCCGGCCAACAAGTCCAGCCCTCCCGCCCATCCGCGAGGCCCCGCCCCGATCGGATGCCATTGCGGTTCCTGCGAGGGGCGCGCCAGGGCTTCCTCTCGATTGGCCAGAACCAGAATCGGAGTCTCGGGAAAGGACTGAAAGGCGAGCCCTAACAGACACATGGGGGGCAACTCGAGGGCGGTCCAGTTTGCCGCCAGGCTTCGTCAGCCGGCGCGAGACTCGTTATACTCAGGCGAGCCTCCTTGGAACAGTCGCGACCAGGAACCTTTCGGCCTATGGATACCCGCTACGTCGTCCGCTATGGATCGACACGCCTCATTGGAGAATTCGGCAACAAAGGCCGAGACGACCTGCCGCGCGGCGCCGCCGTGGCGGTCCGCACTGATCGGGGGGTGGAAGCCGGTGAGGTTTTGTCGATCGGCTCCGAGCGGACCCGCGAACTTCTGGGGGGGACTGCCGGCAAGGGAACCATTCTTCGCGAGTTGAGCGAGCAGGATCGGCAGAAGCTCGATGATTTGCGACTCCAGGAGCGCGAGGCATTTCGCGGCGGGAATGAACTCATCGCGCAGCACAAGCTGGCGATGCAACTGGTTGACGTCGAGCAACTCCTGGGGGGGGAGCGGCTGATTTTCTATTACCTCTCCGAAAACCGCATCGATTTTCGCGAACTGGTCAAGTCGCTCGCCGCACGCTTCAAAATCCGGATTGAAATGCGACAGATCGGCGTCCGGGACGAAGCGAAGCTGCTGGCCGATTATGGGGACTGCGGCAAGCCGGTCTGTTGCAACACGCACCTGCGGGAAATGCCCCCCGTCTCGATGAAGATGGCCAAGCTCCAGAAGGCGACGCTCGACCCGACGAAAATCTCGGGGAGGTGCGGTCGCCTCAAATGCTGCTTGCGCTACGAATACGACACCTATGAGGAATATCGCCGCGAACTCCCCCACGTGGGGGCGTTGATCGTCACCCGTCAGGGGCAGGGGAAAGTGATCGGCCAGGAGATCCTGGCGCGGAAGGTGCTCGTCTTGTACAATGACAACCGCCAGATTCTGGCCGATCTGGCCGACGTGCTGACGGTCGTCAGCAAAGGGAAAAAGAGCGCCGACGCGCCGCGCGACGACGAACACGAGTAACCGCATCTTGCGAAATCGTCACGATTCGGATATGCATTCACATGACAGACCAGACAGGTTCCCCGCCGGACCCTGAGGGCCTTCCGCCAGACACTTGCATGACCATGAGCACGACCCAAAAAGCTCCCCTCCCGCAATTGCGGTATCATCAAAATGCCTACCGGTTCATGTTTGCCTCGCTGTGCCGCACGCAGCAAAAGCTGGGACGGTCGCAGGCGCACGGAGTCGAAGATGAACGCGCCCACATCAGCGGCCAGGAACTGCTGGAAGGGATTCGCGAATTCGCGCTCTTGCAGTTCGGATTGATGGCGCGGACCGTCTTTCACTGCTGGGGCATTCATGCGACCGAAGACTTTGGGAGGATGGTGTTCGAACTGGTCGAGCGCGGAGAAATGCGCAAGACCGATGGCGACCAACTGTCCGATTTTTTCGACGTCTTCGATTTCACCACGGCTCTCGAAGACGAGTATCGGATCGACGTCAGCCAGGCGTTTTGAGCCGGGACTGTGTTCGGCCCCGACTGTGCTCGGTTGCGACAGGGAGGTCTTCTTGAGCCGCACGCGTAAAGGCAAATCCCGTTCTGCTTCTGTTGCCGACAGTCGGTCAGTTGCGGGAGGCCGCACTGCGGAGGAGACGCAGGATGCAGCAGGAAGCGTCAAGCCGCATCCTCTGCTTCTAAAACTGTCGATTGTGGCGGCCGTGGTTTGGACCATCACACTGGCGGTCATGGGCTGGACCACCGCCAATCCGCTGGCGCTCAGCATCGATCAGATCCGCCAGGCGGATGCGGTGGTCGTGGGGCGATTGGCCGAGGGAACTCCGCCGCGACTGCACATCGAACAGGTGTTGTCCGGACCGCTGCAGGTTGACGACGAGCCACCGGTGTTGAATCTGCCGGAGGCCTCCGGCATCGACGCGGAGGGATCGTATGTGGTTCCCCTCAGCCGCTATCGGCAAGGTTTCCGGATCACCCTTTTGGACGGCCAGATGGCCCCGCCGCTAGTCTATCGCGCCACTCCGGAGACGCTCGACCGGGTCCGGCGATTGTTGAAGTAGCTCCGGCGTTGGGATGGGGCGGATGGCGTCGCAGCTTGGCTAAAACGGCGGCTCGGCGCTATGGACGGCCCCCCGCTGTGCCTGCTCGAACAGTTTCCGCCAGGTCGCGCTGCCGTCGTTGGGGATGTGTTCCAGGTACACGCCGCGCGGAAAGAAGGGGAGCTTCCCTCCCAGCCAGTCGGCCCAGTATTGCGCCGCGTGGTTGTAAAACGTCGTGGAACCGGAGGGCCAGCGAATGGCGATGAGCAGGTCGGGATACGGAAAGGGCTTGGCTTTGGGTTCGACGCGGAACAGTTCGATCGCTTCTTCGTCCAATTCGATTCCCAGTCCCGGTCCCTCGGGAACCGGACACAGGCCGTTCAACACCGGGAGTTTCGTCCGGACGCAATCCCGTTCGTAGAGCTGGTGGCAGTTGACCGAGGGCCAGCGGGCGTTTTCCAGCACCGCTCCCAGGTGCAGGGCGAACGCACAGGCGATCTTTGTCCCCACGATTTGCAGAAACGCCGAGCGGTTGTGAACCTGACAGACCAGCGCTTCGCGCTGGATCCGCGTCGCCCCGCCGCAGAGGACGAATCCGTCCACCATTTCTTCGCGGATCGCCGTTTCAATCGGCGTGTCGCCAAAATGCGTGGCGGTGTGCATCGAAAGGGGGACGTGGGTGTGCTGGCGCAGGAACTTGTATCCCGCCACGTCGCTGTGCGGGATCGGACTCTCAAACATCACCACCTGGGGGAATTGTTCCAGCTCCTTCAGCAGCCGGGTGCAATGGGCCGTGTCCACGCCGAAGCCATTGAAGTCCATATCGACTTCGAAATGCGCCGGGAGCGCCTGGCACAACAGCCGCGTGTTCTCCACGACATCGAACCAGGGACGCCCCTTCGTCTTGAAGCTGTTGTAGCCATGCGCCATCGCGAGCTGGCACTCGCTGATCCAGTCCTGAGCGGGCATGTCGATGTCCCACCAGGAAATGTGGCAGCGGTCGCGGTGCTGCTTGCCGAGCAATTGATGCAAGGGGGCGTCGAGCGCCTTGGCGGCGGCGTCGAACAGCGCGATCTGCAAGCCTGCTCCCAGCGAATCGTCCCACATCGTCTCGGCCGGATGCCGCCCGATGACGCGGGCTTTGGCCTCGTCGCTGACGGTACTCGCCCCCCAGGTGTAATAGACCATCGTTTCGCCGATCCCCACCACCCCGCTGTCGAGCGTGACGCGGCAAATCTCGAACAGCGTCCAATGGGGAATTTCACGCTGCATGTTGCGGGCGGGAATCGGCCGCAACGGGAGCTCCACCCAGGTGGTTTCGATCGATCGAACGCGATGCGACATGAGAAAAACGCCTCCAGGTTGCGATGAAATAAGGCGGCAGAAGCCCCCCCTTTGGAACGGCGGCCAGCATACCACGATTCGGCTCGGTTCGCGAAGCGATCCGGCGGCGCAGCGGCCAGGCTGGCCAGGGGAGGCGCCTGCGCAAGTGTCTGAAGCGCCAATGAGGCGAATTGATCCAGGAACTATTCCGTTGGTCAACTAGGAACGCGAATGCAGGCGAAACGTCAGCTCCCCACCGGCCCTGTGCCGGTGGAAGCCAGGACTGGAAGCTACTCACACGCCTGACACCCCGTCTCCCGCGCCCCGCGCTCATGAACCTCAGCCCCCCTCCCCGCCGCAGCAAAGCCTTGTCGCGCGAATTAGCGTTTGTCGCGGCGGGGAGGGGGGCTGAGGTTCTACACGTGGGATGAATCACTGGTGCTTCACAGTGAGCATTCAGTCCTTCGCTCCACCGGCCCAGGGCCGGGTGGGGGCGGTCCTAAATAGAATTGTATGGCCGTCCTTGCGCTCCTGCAATCGCATTCGAGCCTCAGTTGCGCGGGCCAGACTGGTCCCAGCGATTGAGCTTCTCCAGAGAAAAATCGACGCAGGTTGCGGAGCATTACGGCTTCTTCCCGTCCGGACTCCCCGGCTTCTTCGTGCCAGTCGGATCGGTCCCGTTCTCGGGCGAGATTCGTTTCGACTCAAGAGCCTCCTTCATGGGTGGGGGGCGATGTGAGACTGTTTCCGCGAGCGCCGCATCGCGCTCAGCCGCAGCCATGAAAACTTCCTTTGGCACTTCCTTTCCCTTGAGAAGATACAGAGGAGTGCCCGGAATGTCTTTGCCGTTTCGGTCGACCTCAGGCCACACGCCATGACACTTGCCGTCAACCCATCGACCCCACTGCAGGGGCGTTCCATCTTCGTCGTAGGTGTAATTCCATCCACTTGGCTGGTCGTTTTCGTACCAGCCGACATGGACTCCAATGCCTGCACACTGATCAAATCGCCCCCAATCGAGACGCCGGCCATGTTTACGTCCGTCGACAGACTGGGTCTCTGACCGCGCATGCTTTACCTGTGGGCTGCCAAACTCCTTAAGCAATCCGCTGCCGCGCTCGATCTTTGACTCCTCCCGCAAGTTCCCCTCCTCGTCAAAAAACCGGAATACGCCGTCCATGACGCCATTGCGATACGGCCGTTCGCCGAACAGCCGTCCGTTCGGATAAAATTCTCTCCAGTAACCGTGCAGCTTTCCATCGGCAAACAGCTTTTCGTCGGCCATTTGGCCCGATTCATAATAGCGCCGTTCGGCGACGAGCACGTCGCCAACGTAATAACTTCTCTCCTCGAGAATCTTCCCCAACGGGCGGAGTGCTCTAACAACTTCACGCGCATTGGACGGGACCGTCACATTTCGCAAGTCATCGGTCTCATCCTCCGACAATGAAGCGCCGGCAAGCAGTCCGCTCGCAAACACGAAGAAAATTGCTGTCATTTGTTAAATCCCTTCGATAATTCAGTTGCTCGCCGAACTTCTTGCGGAAGTTGCTGAACGCGCTGTGATCGGGGGTGTGCCCCGACGCCAGCCACATGAAATCCACATTGTTGCGGGTCATGTACTCCATCTTGCGGCTGGAACGCACATTCTGCCTCAGACCGTACAGCCACACACCGGCGAGAGTCCGGGGATGGATCGGCGGCTGCCCAATGATTCCGTGATACTGCGCTTCCCAAGGCGCCCAATCGTACCCTTCGAGAACCTCGGCGATCACTCGCACCATGTGGTCATCGGGAATCAGATCATCCAGCGTCGTGTTGATCAACACGATCTGGTGTCGGGGAACCGGCGCGATTGCCCAGTAGCTCATCCGTGTGCCTGCCTCTCATCCTGCGTGTTTCGACCGCCGACCAGCTTGTCGCGGTCCATATCCCCCTTATATCTTTGCCCCGGCCGACGGGCCAAGGCTAGGGAGCCGCCCGCAGGAAAAATCTCCGACTAAATCGACAGCCCCCAAGGCGAATGGGGTCGAGTCCGTTGTCGAGTCAAATTTGACTAGCCTGCGGTCTTCTTCACCATCCGGGCGAGCCGGATGGGGCCGGACCGGTATTGTATTCGTTGCTGCGCGTGCTCTACCATGAGGCTCCGAGTCAGTTCCGATCGATCGACTGTTTGTCGCCCTAATGCCCAGTTTCATCACCACTGCGTTCGCCGTTGCGGGGGTTGTCGCGGCCTTGGGGCCGGTGGTGTTGCACCTGCTTCATCGGCGGCGGTTCCGCGTCGTCCGCTGGGGGGCGATGGAATTGCTGCGTGAAGCGGCGCTCCAGAGGCGGCGGATGACGCGACTCCGCGATCTGCTCCTCCTGGCGCTCCGCGTGGCCTGCCTGATTCTCCTGGGGTTGGGGTTGGCCCGCCCCTATTTCTCCCGCTCCGGAGAACCGATTGATCCCCATCAGTCTGTCCACGCCATTTTGGTGATCGACAACAGCCTCAGCATGGCCTACGGCGGCGTCGGTGGAACGCTCCTGGATCAGGCCAAGGCGCGCGGCAAGGAACTCATCGACCGCCTGCCGGAGGGGAGCCGATTTTCGATCGTCCCGCTCTGCACTCCGGAGGGAGGCTGGGATCGCCAGGCCTACCGCGTGGCTGCCGACGCGCGCGAGACGCTGGATCAGATTCAGACGTTGGACCGGACGGCCACCGCGCTGGAGGCGATTGAACTGGCGCGCGAAGCCGCGGCGGAGGTTCCGGAACTGCCGTCGAAACGGATTCTTTTTTTGGGAGATCAGCAGCAAATCGTCTGGCCGCAGACCGGCCTGGAGGAGGCGCTCCGCGGGGTTCCGGAGTTTCAGGTCGTGGCCATTCAGTCTTCGCTGGTGGAGAACGCCTGGATCGAAGAGTTTCGTGTGGAAGACGACCTGGCGGATGCCGCCACACCGGCCCAGTTACTGGCGGTGATCCGTTATCAGGGAGACGGGCCGCGGCGCGATGTGATCGTCACGCTGGCGGTCGATGGGGCCACGGTTGCCAGCCAGATTGTCGACTTGCAGCCCGGTCAAGCGCGCCAGGTGCAATTCTCCCATCAGTTCGCCCCCGCGGCAGAACCGGGTGAGACCGCCTTCGTCCCGGCGGTGGTTTCGCTCGCGCCCGATCGTCTGCCGATCGACGATGCCCGCTTTCTGGTGGTTCCTGTCGTCGCCTCTCTCCCTGTGGTGTTCGTCGATCAGCACGGCGCTGCGGGAGAAAAGCCGGGGCTCAATCGGTACGGCGAAACGTTCCCCTTGCGGCGGTTGATGGAACCGGCCACTGGTCCTGCTTCCGCCGGAGAGGCGGGAGAATCGAAAGGAGGAGCGCATCTGACGATCGATCAACTCGATCGGCGGGCGCTGCAGGACGCGAGGCTGGTGGTGATCGCGGGGGTGGCCAGCCCACAGGCCGCAGTTCCTTTGCTGAGGGAGTACGTCGAACAGGGGGGGCAATTGGTGATTGCCGCGGGAGGGGAATTCAATCCGATTGCCTGGACCTCCGAAGCGTGGCGCGATGGCGCTGGATTGCTTCCCGCCCCCCTTTCCGGCGATCTGATCGGAAAGCTCCCGGACCAATCGCAAGCCACGTTGGATCCATTTCTTCTTTCACCCGCCAGCATGTCGGACGAGTTCTTCGACATGGCCGGCGCCTCGCGGGAAGAACTCGAAGATTTGTACCGGACGCCGCTGTTTTTCCAGGCGGTCCGCGTCCAACTTCCCGAGAACGGCTCTGGCCCTCCGGTTACGCCAGCGACTCCGGACTCTCAGCCGGACAATCGAGAGAGGGGTGATTCGGAGCCCTGGCTGCGCTGGAACGCGGATCGATTGGGCCGCGGTTTGGGAGAATCGCCCGCCGTCACCCCTGGAGCGCCGCGCGTTCTGGCGTCGTTTTCGAATGGGCTTCCATTTCTGGTGGAGCAGCAGATTGGGGAGGGGAGCATTCTCTTCGTCTCTTCGGGAATCGGATCGCACTGGAACAATCTCGCTCGCACGAATGCCGTTCTGTTGTTTGATCGCTGGCTCAGGCGGATGCTGTCGCGCACGTTGCCGCGGCGGATGTACGAGACCTTCGAACAGGCAACGCTGTCGATACCCGCCGCGGATCGCCGAGCGGAGATCTCACTGGAATGGATCGGACAAAGCCCGACGCGAACCGGTTTGGGTGAGGTTGGACGACCGCGCGAAGGAGGGGGGGCGGGCGCGGCTGTGCCACCATCTGGCGCGGCCGGACTGGATCAATCCGCCGCGGCTGCGACGACAGAGTCGATCTCTGTTGAAGCGCTCGGTCCAGAGCGCTTCGGCGTCGTCTTGCGGCGGCTGGTGCAACGGGGGCTGTGTCTGCTGGTGGCGGATCGTCCGGTTCCTTCCGGCAGTTCCGCGGCGGCCACCTCGCAGCGGGCCTGGGAGCTGACCCTGGCAGTCAACGGCCCTGCCGCTGAATCGGACTTGAGAACCCTGGACGAGGCCGAATTGCAGCAGCGTCTGGGAGATGCGCAAGCGCATTGGATCGCGCGTCAGGAGCCGGTTCCGCTGCAAGGGACCGATCTTTACGGGCATGGATTGTGGAAGTGGCTCCTGGGAGCCGTTATTGTCACGTTGGCGGTGGAAATGGCTTGCCTGGGATGGAGCCGTCCAGCCGCCTGAATTCCCGCGGGTCCACTCCTTTTATGCTTCTCCACGAACTGCTGGGACGACTTCTCAAGCTCGACGGCGTACAGTCGATCGATCAGGTCGAATGGTCGCTGGCGGCTGGGTGGGCGCAGGTTCATCCTACGCGCGTGGTGTGGCTCTGTCTGCTGGCGGCGGCGGGGACGGCGCTGTTTTATCACCGCTGGCAGCCGCGCCGGTCGGCGCGCCTCCGCTGGGGGTTGACGCTGTTGCGGACGTCGGCGCTGTCGCTGCTCATCGTCTGCCTGGCCGATCCGGTGCTGTTGGTGCGCTTGTCGCAGGCGCAGCGTCCCTGGTTGTGGCTGCTGTTCGATGGGACCGACAGCATGTCGATTCGCGATGAATATCCCGCAGCCGAAGCGCAGCGGTTGGCGGAAGCGACGGGGCTTGGGGCGGCGGACCGGTCGAGCGCCGCGGAGCGCCCGACCCGCGCCGAATTGGTGCAGGGCTTTCTCCGGAAACAGGAGGGGAATCTGCCGCGCGAATTGGCTCGCTCGTTTCGTCTCAGAGCGTTTGAACTCAGCCCCCCCGGCGCCGTTCGGGAATTGGGGGCTGGCGCCGAGGCCGGCGAGGTTGATCCGGAGCGCTGGGCGTCTGAGCTATCGACCGAGGGCCAGGTGACTCCCTTGGGACGCGCCTTCGAGGAATTGGCGCTCCGTCGCCCCCCTGGACAACTTGCCGGACTGCTGGTGTTCAGCGATTTCGATCAGAATTCGGGGCCGACTCCTCTGGCAGCAGCGCAGCGTCTGGGAACGCCGTTGTTTACCGTTGGCGTCGGCGCGCGGACGGCGACCGACGTGTCGCTCGCCCTGCAGGCGCCGCTGCTCCTCAAAAAGGGGGAACGCTCGACGCTCATGGTCACGGTCCAGGGATCAGATACGGGGACCGCGACGATCCCAGTGCGGCTGACCGCGCGGCGGATGTCCGACGGCGGTCCCAACACGGGCGGAGAGGAGCCGCTCCTCATCGGCAGCCAGTCGGTCACCCTGGGGAACGGCGAGCAAGCGGCGGAATTCTCCTGGGTTCCCACCGAGACCGGTCGCTACATTCTCTCCGCGCAGGCCGACGCATTGGCCGGTGAGTTGGTGACCGAGAACAACCGCGCCGAGCGCGAAGTGGCGGTCCGCGATGATTTTATTCGTGTCCTGTATGTGGAGTATGAACCGACCTGGGAATGGCGCTTCATCAAGGAGGTCTTTCATCGAGACAAGCTGGTCGGGATGCGCGGGTTCCGGACGTTTCTGCGGTCGGCTGACAACCGCGTGCGACAGACCAACGAACTGTTTGCTCCACAGCTCACGCCGCGCCGCGCCGAGTTCTTCGCCAACGATGTGATTTTCCTGGGGGATATGCCGGCCGGAGTGCTGACAAGTCGGTTCTGCGAAATGACGGAAGAGTTCGTCGGCAAGTTCGGCGGCGGGCTGGTCGTGCTCGGTGGGCCGCATTTCGGCCCTGGGCAACTCGCCTCGACCGGACTGGCCAAGATGCTCCCGGTCGAGATCGATCGATCGGCCAAAGCCCGCGACAAGACTCCGTTTCGCCTGCAGCTCACTCCCGAGTCCGCCGCCTACGATTTCATGAAGCTGGGGGGGGACGACCAGGAAAACACCCGCGCCTGGAACAACCTGGGGCTGTTGCCCTGGTATCAACCGGTCACGCGCCTGCATCCCCTGGCGACCTCATTGGCCGTGCATCCGCACGACCTCTGCGCCGATGGACGCACCCCGCAGCCACTGATCGCCGTTCGCCGTTATGGCAAGGGAGAAGTCGTTTACCTCGGTTTCAATGAAACCTGGCGACTGCGGCGGAAGTACGGAGAGTTGTACTATCGGCAATTCTGGGGGCAGATGATTCACCGTCTGGGGCTGTCGCATGCACTGGGAAGTCAGAAGCGATTCGTTGTCCGGACCGACCGCCAGCACTACCAGCCCGATGACAAAGTCCTGCTGACTGTCGAAGCGTTCGACGCCAACTTCGAGCCGCTGACGGAGGAAGATCTTCCGGAACGTGCCCTGGCGGCGGAGTGGTCTCTCCCGACAACGGGGGGAGGGCCGGCCGATCCGCAACCGTTGCGCCTGCCGCAACTCCGCGAAGGGGTCTTCGAAGTCTCGTTTCCGGCGACTCTCGCCGGTGAGCACAAGGTGACGGTTCACGATCCGGTGACGGGGGACCGGATCGAGACGCTGTTCCAGGTGGCCAGCGTTTCGCTGGAGCGTCGCAGCGCGGTACGCAACGTCCCCTTGCAGGAACAACTGGCGCGGGAGACGGGAGGGGCCAGTTACGACCTGACGACCGTCTCCCAATTCTCCCGAGAGTTTCAGCCGGAGGTGCGCCGTGAACGGACGTTGAAAGTGATTTCCCTTTGGGACACCTGGCTCTCCTGGGGGTTGGTGGTTGGACTGTTATTAGGGGAGTGGACTCTGCGAAAACGGGTGTACCTGCCATGAGTTCCTCCCGGTTGGAAATCGTCGCAGTCCACTTGGCGTCGCTCCGTCGCGCTCGCGAGCGGGAGTGCGCCCGGCAAGGGCTGAGCGCGCTGGGACTGGCAACCGGTTGGCTGCTCGTGGGATTGTTCCTGGCGGATTGGTGCCTGAAGTTTCAACGGCTGGAGCGGGGACTGCTGCTGACTGGTCTGTTGGCGATGATGACCTGGGGAGCGGTGCGCTGGTTGTGGCATCCCTGGCGACAGCTTCCCGGCACACGGGAACTGGCGATCGAACTGGATCGCCAGACGCAGCTTGATGGCGCGCTGATCGACGCGCTGCAGTTTGACGCGGGACCGCCAGGGAGGTTTGGCTCCCCGCTCCTCGAAGAGCAGGTCATCTCCCGAGTGGCGGCGCGGCGCAATTGGCCGCGGCTGA
>JBJXGA010000134.1:0-26930 GCA_046152955.1 Planctomycetales bacterium
GGCGCCCCCCCTTGGACGCTGTCCAGGCCCACCCACGCCAGGTCCATATTGCCGTCGCCGTCGAAATCGCGCGTGATCAGCGAGCCGGCGAGAACTTCTCCCCCACCGGCGGGAACGTGAATCCCCAACTCAAAGGGGGCAAACGTTCCGTCGCCGCGTCCCAGCGACACGGCAATGCTGTTGCTGATCGCCGCCACGTCGGGAATTCCGTCGTTGTCGAAATCAGCGGTGACAAACGGCGGCCCAATGCCGGAGTCGTTGGCCGGCACGACATGGGCTGCCCGTAGAGTTCCCGCCCGATCTCCCAGGACCACAGCCGCTCCCCCCGGCCGGTAGGGATTGCGGTGCGACACGACTAACACGTCCATAACGCCGTCGAGGTTGTAGTCGGCAACGTTGACGGTCGAGGTGTTGGTGTCGCCGCGAACGCTCCCCGTGCCGATGTCGGGGGTGTACTGCGCGTTGTAGAAGCTCTGGGCGAATGTCCCGTCGCCGCGCCCCAGGCCGATGAACAACTGTGCCGAGGCCCCGTTGCCGAAAATGACGTCGAGTTCTCCGTCCCCATTGAAGTCGCGGGCCAAACCGTCGCCGTGGTAGGCCGACGGAAAGTTGTCAAAACCGGTCGGTTGAAAAATGGGGATGTTGGCCCGATTGCCGCCCGCCGTGCCGTCACCAAAGTGACCATCTCCCGTACCCCGCAGGAAAAACAACCCGAGCGTCGCGGTCGAGACTTCGGCGTCGATCTTGCCGTCGTGATCGAAGTCGCCGAAGTAGGCGGAAATCGGATTGGTGACAAAATGGGCCAATGGGTCCAGGCCATTGTTGCCGATCGCATAGACGGTACTGAACAGCGCAGCGCCAAACGCGCCCTGTCCGTCGTTGAGCCGTACGATCAGCGCTTGATCGACGTAACTAACGCGGACGAGATCCGGGCCGTTCACGCCATCCACGTCGATGGCGTAACCGGCGAATTGGTTGTCGTTTGCTGCTGGATAAAATGTCTCTGCGCCAAAACTCCCGGCGCCATCCCCCATCAGGACGGCAATGCCGCTGCGGAACTGGCCGCTGGCATTGTTCTCGAACATCGCCGCATCGAGTTCCCCGTCGCCGTTGAAGTCGGCCAACTGCATGAGCGAAGCCGACCCCACCCAGGGAGACGTGATCGGAGTCGGCGCAAAGGTTCCATCGCCGTTCCCCGCGTAGACGAGCAGGCGGTTCCCAACGTACTGAGCCAACACCAGATCTGGTTTGCTGTCGGAGGTGACGTCGGCGAAAAGAACTTCCGACGCCGCCGAGCTGCGGTTGGCCACGGCGGGGAGTGTCGCCTGCCAACCGGGGCGGAACGTGCCGTCGCCATTCCCCAATCGGATTCCCACGTAACCAACGCTGGCGGTGCTGAAATAGTTTTCCGATCCGGTGACGACCACCGCGATCAGGTCGGGAATGCCGTCGGCATTCACGTCAGCCGTTTCCACTCCCAGATCGCGTTCGATGTTCTGGTAGGTATTGGGAGAAAAGCCCAGGTCAACCGGTATCGGTGCGACGATCGCCGTGGGGAGCGCGGCTGGCGGCGGTTCCCCCACATTGAGAGGCTGAGTCGGTTGCAACCGTCCCTGTTCTGCACCACCCAGCAGTCCCAACGTCTGATCGCCCGGATTCGCCGTGACGACCGACACGCTACCCGAGCCAAAAATCCCCGCGGTCACCGCCGCCGGTGCCCCGCCGGTAGCGTACGTCAAAACTTCGAAGGGAGACGCGACCACCGCATCGGTTGGCGGTGCGCTCGTGAAGATCGGAGGTCGATTGAGGAGCGTCGCGCTCACCACCAGGTCGAACGACTGTTCGACGAACTGGCCGTAAGGATCAGTCGCCCGCAGCGTGATTGAGTGGCTTCCCACGTCGGCTGTCTGGGTCGGCCAGGTGACTAACCCGGTCGCCGGATCGATCGCCATTCCCTGCGGGCCAATCACCAGCGTGTAGCTGAGTGCCTGCTGGTCCGGGTCGCTGGCTACAGCCGAATAGCGATAGTCTGTGCCGGAGGCAATTTCCCGAACAGGGGTCGAATCGAATCCGGTCGGCGATCGATTCAACTCGGCCAGAATCGTGATGCCATACGTGAACTGGGCTCCATTCGGATTGCGAAAAACCAGCGGAGCGCGCCCTGTCGCTTCTCCCTGGATCAGGTCGCCGTCGGGAACAAACGCCGTCAAATCGAGGTAGGGCCGGCCGTCGGGAAGGAAACCGGAGGGGCCCACCAGGCTCACCGCCGGATCGGAAAAGCGATCGAAGACCGCCAGGACGGAACCATGCAGCGCGGTTGTCCCAAGGTTGGTCAACAACACTTCCGTCGCCAGATCCTCCGGATTCTCCGAAAGGGTCGTCCGGCCATAATCCATCCGCACGCTCCCGGTGACGTCGGTCAATTGCTCAAACCGACGACTTGGGAGTGACGACAGTGCCGCGTTGCTTTCCGGTGGGATTCCCAGGGGGGTTCCCAGCGATCCCGGAAGAACTTCGAACGGCGAGACGACGACGCTCGTATTCACATCCCGGTCGTTGTTGACCAGGCGAACCACCAGCCGCGCCGCCGTCCCCGGTGACAGGTGCGACAGATCGAACTGAACGGTCTGGCCAGCCAAAAGGACGCTGGCGCTCTTGGCCAAGGGTTCCCCCTCGGTGACATTGAACGAAGCATCGCGCCCGACCACCAGGGGATGAACCAGCGGATCGCCGTGCGCATCGACCAGCGCCGCTTCGAACGCGTCATTGATCCCCGTGGCATCGGTCGTGTCGAACTGCAGATCGCTGAAATGGAACTGCACAAACGATGGCGCAGCGGGAACCACCAAACCCCTGGAGAGCGCCACCGAGAACGAATCTCCCTCGCGGAGGACGACATTTCCCGCGGCAAGCTCGGCCCTCCCGCGCCCCGCTTCGGTCCCCCCTTGCGGACTGAAAGCCCACCCCGCCAGATTCTGGGGGACGAAGGCCTGGATGAAGATCCCCGAGTCGTCTCCCGACCCGGCGCCGCTCCAGCCGACGGTGTAGCCCAGATTGTAGGGACGCAGCGCCGGAAAGTGTTGCACTCCCGCTGTCGTCGTGTTGACGAGTTGCTCGTCAATCCGTGGCGCGTTGTGCAGATCGAACTCGCGGCGGAAGACTCCGTCGGCGTCTCCCGTTCCGTTCCCTTCCCACGCCACGACAAAGCTCTCTTCATTGAACCACACCAGGACCGGATTCTGTTGGGAGCCGGTCGTGGTCTGATTCACCAGAAATTCGTCCCCCACCGGCGTGCCGGTGGGCCGCATCTGTCGCGCGAAGACCCCCCAGTCCGACGTATCTCCCGCTTCCCCCGGCGCCTGCCAGGCAACCAACACCGTGGCACCGCTCCCTGTTCGGGCCAGCGCGGGGGACTGTTGCACACCGTCAGCCAACATGTTCACACGGAAGGCGTCGGCCAACGGCTGACCGGTGAAGTCGAATGGCCGCGAAAAGATCCCCTCGGTGTCTCCCGGTCCCGCCCCGCTCCAGGCGACCTGGTACCCGACGTTCGGGAGCGAGACCAGGGCCGGCTCTTTTTGAACTCCCTCGGATTGTTGATTCACCTGCACTTCCGTGGTGAGGGGGGCGCCGGTCGCATCGAAGACTCGGGTGAAGACACCTTGTGAATCTCCCGTTCCTGCTCCCGACCAGCCCACGACAAACGAGGTGGCCGAGAGCCATGCCACGGTCGGGTCCGCCTGATCTCCGGCAGTCGTCAGATTGACGCGAAACTCATTTCCCAACGGGGTTCCATCGCCGGAAAACAAGCGGGCGAAGACTCCTGACCCGCTGGCATCCAGCGCGTTCCCCGTACTCTCCCACACCACGACGAACCGCTCGCTTCCGGCGGTTCCCGCGACCGTGTTCCCCGCTTCCAGACAGGGGGTGTCGCTGACCAGGATTTGCGGTCCCACGGGCGTTCCCTGCACATCGACCAGCCGCGCCCAGACCTGAGTCGTCGCGGCCACCGTGGTGGCGAACGCAGTGCCCCCCAGACCCTGTTCGCCGGCGGGCTCAGACGACGACTCGTCGGCCGCCCCCCAGGCGAGAATCAGCGTTCCCGTGGGAGTGACGGCAAACGATCGATCGGATCCCGCCCCAAATTCCTGCAACCCCGCGACAGTGCTGTTGATCAGGACTTCGCCACTGGCGGCTGTAGCCAGCAGGACGCGCTCTTCGAGGCTGTCCACCCAGGCGGCGACCGTCGGGTGGAGTGTGCAGCGCCGCTCACGCAATTGCCGGCGGCGGTTGCGGGCCAATCGCCCAAACCCCACGGGAAAAAGCCGCCGATAGAAACCCTCCAGCCAGTTGCGAACGAGCATTCAACACCCCAAAGGCCTGCTTGATTCGGCTGCAATGACCCCTTGGGAATGCCCTGCCGACGGCACCCCAGAGGGAAGAATTCACGTTAATCGGCGTCCAGACCGATTACAAACTCAATCTACGCGTCTTGGCCCGATTTCTATGCAATTGGCAGCCGGCCCACCCAGGATTCGATTGGCCCGACGCCGAAGGGGGCAAGCGGCACACCGTGCGCCTGACATGGTAGGTCAGCCTTTCCTGGCTGACTGATTCGGCAACCGACCTTGGCAACAGTGCGCTTCGGGGGACCACGACGAGCGGTCGCAAGGGAGTCATTGGAAATGTTTGGAGCAGGTGAAATTGGCATGGCCGACTCGTGAGTTGTTATCACCGATTGGCCGTAAAAATCCATCCGTTAGTGGGTCCTGGAATCATCTGCACTTGCCATCCGCGCGCCTGCAACGCCTCGAGCATCAGGATCAACTCACCTTCCGAAGCTGCCGCGGTTACCCCGTAGACGGCACTCGCACCGACGGCATTCAACTGGCCGGCAAGTCGCAATCCGTTAACGTAGCTAAACGTCTCAGGAATGGCTCGATCGAGAAACGGGACGTTGGGAAGCACAAACTCGCGAACCGTTCGGCCGAAATACGATACGAAGTTGATGTCGTTGATATTCGTGCCCGTAATGGCGGCCGAGCTGGATGCTCTTTGATCGATGGTGATGGCCGTGGCGGCGCTCCATTCGGCGACCGGACGGCCATCGAGGTCGGCGGTGCCGATGACGACTGTCCTGTAACCCAGATACCTGGGCCTGGCGATTCGCGGCGCTTCGATGAATTTATTGAGCGCTCGGCTCTGTCCGAAGCAGGCCGCGAATACCAAAGCGGTGGCCAGGCCCTTCCTGTCCCACGATGCATTGGAGTCCTGAAAGACAGATTGCGCGACGGTCAACGAACCGGCAACTCCGACTGCCGCAAATATGAGACCCGCGAGGGGAGAGATGGCCACCAATCCTCCAATCGCCACGCCGGTGACGACGTTTTCGGCGAGGTGCTCCCAACTGAAATGTCCCGTGAGCGTGTAGTTGAGAATGGGGGTGGCAATGATCGCCGCCGGGATGGCGATCAGAATCCCGCGAAGCGCCAGGCCGGTCAACTCTTCGGCATAAGTGCTGAGGCCCGTTGGATCCGAGTTGTTGACCGGATCGGATGCGGCATACAGGTAATCATGCAGGCTCACAGGATTTCCCAACGTTCCGGCAAAGGGATCGCGGCCCAGAAAACGGCCTGAATCGGTATCGAGCCAACGTGTTCGGAGGTAATCCAATCCGGTCTGGAGATTGCGATATTCCCCCCGGTAGAGCAACAAGCCCGTCAAATCCGGGGCCGCCGACAGGAGGCGGCCGAAGGCATCGTAAGCATAAGTCGCCTGCACCACTCCGGCGGCATTGGTTGTCAGACGGACTCCGCTGTGTCCGTCGGCGTGATAGAACGTTCGTTCGCCACCACTCGCCCGAGAGATCGGACCGGCGCCCACGACAGAACTGGCGACGATTACGCCGGTCGGAGTGTACTCGAGAACCGCTTCGGGGTTGGGGATTGACGCGTCCACAAGGTAGCGCGTCTCGTCGGTGTCGGTAATCTGTGCGACACGGAGGCCGTCGGAATCGTATCGGTACTCGACGCGATGCGTCACCCCCCCCTCGTTGGTCTGGATCTCGACAAGTTTCTGGCTGGCATTCCATTGGTACACGGTCTGCTCGCCGTTGGAGCGCGCCCGCACGAGCAAGTTGCCCTGATTGTCATATGTGTACCAAGTCGCGCCCACCGAGTC
The DNA here is from genome assembly GCA_046152955.1 of Planctomycetales bacterium. Classification (GTDB taxonomy): domain Bacteria; phylum Planctomycetota; class Planctomycetia; order Planctomycetales; family Planctomycetaceae; genus SIAF01. Next base: position 6,181 of record JBJXGA010000134.1, read on the forward strand.
GGTTTCAAAGGTGAGTCTGTCATTCGCGTCGTAGACGTAGGCCGCAGTGCCGTCGACCGAGTCAATGCGGAGTTGCCGATTTCCTACGGCATCGTAGGTGTAGCCGATTGTCCGATTTCCTCGGGAAGGATCGACGATCAATTCCTGCACGAGTCGGTACGCCGCATCATACGCGTAATCGACCTGCCTCCCGCCCAACTCTTCGACACGGGTGACATGTCCGGCGGCATCGCGAGTATACGCGTACCGACTGAGAAGTGCTCCTCCTGGAAGCGTTTCGGTGATCAGCGTCAAGCGATCGCGGAGGTCGTACTGGCGAGTCTCGATCGTGCCATCGGGCCGTTCGACGCCGACGCGATTCCCAGCCGCATCATAGGTGTAGGTCGTGATCCCTCCGTCGGGATCGACCACCGCGGCGAGTCGATTGAGGGGATCGTAGGCGTAATGCACCGTCCCGGCCGAAGTCGTCATGGAGAGGCGGTTGCCGACGGCGTCGTAGGCAAATCGGATTTGCTGGCCGTCGGGCTCGGTACGGTGGATCAGGCGATCGCGCTCATCGTAGTCGTACGAGGTCACTCCCCGCGCGTCGGTGACCAACTTGCGGCGACCCGATGGGGTGTACGTGTATTCCAGTGACGAACCATCGGCGAGCCGTTGGGCGGCGAGGCGACCGAGCGAATCGTACTCGAAACGGGCAACCTGACCGTTGAGGTCGGTCGATGCGACAACGTTTCCCTGCAAATCGTAGCTCGTCGCAGAGCGTTGTCCCAGCGGCAGAACGGCGTTAATCTGCCGGCCGATGGGATCATACTCGAACTGGGTCACGTGCCCATTGGCATCGGTCTGGCGAATCAGATCGCCGGCTTGGTTGTACTCGAACTCGGTCCGGCCGCCCAGCGCGTCGACAACCGCGATCAGACGGTCAAACCGGTCGTATTCAAAATGGGTTGTGACGCCCGCTTCATCGGTAGCGGCAATCCTGCGCCCCAGCGCGTCGAATTGCTGGCTGGCTTGACGGCCATCGGGCAGCAGAACTTGTGTCAAGTGATCGGCCCTGTCGTACTCGAATCGGGAGGTGCGACCGAGCGGGTCGGTGCGCGCAGTCAGGCGATCGACCAAGTCGTATGCAAAGGTCGTTTCTCCCCCCAGTGCATCACGGACTCGAATGAGTCTTCCGGCGAGATCATAAAACCTTTCGGTACGATGCCCCAGTTCATCGATTGTCGCAACCACCTGCCCTGCCAAATCATATTCGGCTTGCACGCGCGGGTTGTCGTCTGGAGATTGCGGAGTTGCGTCGGGAAAAATCGTCTCAGTAGGCCGACCCATGGCGTCGTAGACGAAGCGCGTGACTCGGCCGCCACGGTCGGTCGTAGCCGCCACCCGGCCGAGCGCATCGTAGGCCGTTTGTGACTTCAGGCCGTCGGCATATGTCGCTTCGATCGGGCGGTTCGTCTCGTCGAAGACTTGAGACTGTGCATGATTGAGCGAGTCGACCGTACGAACGCGGTTTCCCATCACATCGTATTCGTGCCGGGTGATTCCGCCGGCCGCATCGGTGGTGTTAGTCAGCTTACCCGAGTTGTTGTATTCGAACGCGATGGAGACACTGGCGGTTCCCGAACCGAAGGGCATCGTCGTCGTCGAACTCAGCAAGTTTCCGGTTGTGTCGTATTGGCTCGTCGACACCTGTCCGCGCGGGTCATTGATTTTCGAAATCCGCCCGAAAAGATCGTACTCCAGTGTGCCCGTATTGCCGCTGGCCCCGGTCAGTGCCGTCGCGTTCCCCGATCGGTCATTGGCCAGAACAATGGTCGTGCCGTCGAAACCGGTGACGGTCAGCGCGTTTCCCCTCGAATCGTAGGTCGTACCGGCGGTGCGTCCCAGCGAATCGGTTGCCGACACGACCTGACCGAACGAATTGAACGTCTGCCGGTTGACCCGACCGAGCGGGTCGGTGATCGTGAGCACGTTTCCGGACTCGTCGTAGGTCCGGGAGGTTCGGCGCCCCAGCGGATCGGTGATGCTCAGTTCGCGGTCATTGGCATCGAAGGTCCGACGGGTGACCCCCCCCAGCGCATCAATCCGCAACACGATGTTTCCGCGAGCGTCGAATTCAACGATCGAGGGGTTCCCCAGTGCGTCGACCAAAGTCTGTCGGGAGCGGTCGGGATCGTATTGGATGTCGGCCCCGTTGTTGCGAGCATCGACGACCGCACTCATCCGGCCGTCGGCTCCGTACGTAATCCGCGCTCCCGTTCTACCCAATGGATCGATGATCTGATCGAGATAGTGCGGTCGATCCGGGAGATACTCGAATCGCGTTGAATTCTGGTCCCGGTCGGTGACGCCGATCAGGTCGCCGGTCGGCGAATAGCGATAGCGAATGGAGTGTCCCGCCGGGTCGCTGACGGCAACGATGCGACCGCGTGCGTCCCGCTCGAATTGGACCTGCAAGCCGCTGGCGCTCGTGACCCCCCGATCGCTGAACGTCAGCCGATTTCCGTTGCGATCGATGGTTGCATTCAACTGCCCGTTCGCCCCGTCGATCGCATACTGCGTTCCGTCAGCCAGTGTGAGGGTGAAGCCCCCCCCGAAGTCGGGCGACGCAGGGTTCCAGGGAATCCCTCCCGAGGCGAACAGTTCGCCGTACTGATTGACCAGCAAATTGCCGCCGCCAACGCTTAGCCTGCTGGTGACGCCGCGATCGGGGGTAAATCGGGGGGTCGCGATTGTGAGGTTGTTCTCCGAACCAAAGCCGGGAAGAACGCGCAGGTCGGGCGTGAATGTGAAGTTTTGCCGCTCACCCCCGGGAAGCGTCAGAGAGACCCTTGCGCCGACTTTGAACGGCGCATAGATCCCGATGTCTTCGAGTCCCGACCGCCCGACGCTTGTCCGCAGGTCGACATTGCGGAACTCCAGTCGCCAGCCGTAGCCGAAGTCGCTGTCGCGGCCGGCTCGCAACGTGTCGTAGCTGCGGGCGATGGTAATCGGTATTCCCGCTACCGGAATGCTCATGTCGGCGAACGACAAGCGGAAATTGCCGAGTTTGAAATTGCCGGCCACGGCGACCTGCCGCTCCACTGCGGCAAAATTGCCGAATTGATCGCTGGCCTCGACCTTCAGCACGTAGTCGTCGTTTTCCAGCAGCGTTGTATCCCACGTGCCAAGCAGCCCGTTGGTGATCGATGTGTTCCCCCGGCGGATCTCGTGGAAGCCGAGCTCATCCGCCCGGCGATAACTCAACACATACTCGGTGAGATCCTGCGAGGCGGCCGTCCCGATGACCTGCACGAAGCCTAGAACCTGATCGCCATCATTCACCGACGTGATCGCGACCGTGGGCGCATCGCTGATGTTGCCGGTGCCATCTTCAGTGCCCGATCGCATTCGGACCTGGGCCAGGGCGCGGCCCCGGTTTCCTGCTGCATCGGTGGCCAATGCCTCGATTCGGCCGCCGCCTGGTCCCGAATAGAAAACCGAAAACGTGCCGTCGGAACCCAGGGAAACCGGCCGCCCATCGACCGTGACCGCAATGTCGGTCACGCCGACGTCGTCGGTCCCGCTGACCCGCACGCGAGCGGGGTCGGTGCTCCAGGGATACAGCGTGCCATTCGCAATGAGGATCGCGACGCGCGGTGCGGCGGTGTCGGATCTCACGGTCACGCCGAACGTCTGTGAGTCGCTGCCGCCGCGCCCATCGTGAACCACGACCGTCACCGACCGGCCGCCCAACGGAGTGTCGAGCGCTGTTTGCCACCGGAGACGCCCCAGGCTGTCGATGGTCATGCCAGCCGGTCCGGAAACCAGTTCGTAGGACAACGGCTCGCGGTCGAGATCGTCGGCCAACACGTCGTAGCGGTACATCCCCCCGGCGGGAACCGAAGCGGGCGCGGTGCTGCGGACCTGAGGTGCATTGTTCGAAGCGAACACATCGACCTCAAACGATTGTACCGCCGCGGCCCCCCCAGGATCGGTGGCGGTGAGCACCAGCACAGCGCGGCCGACATCGGCCGGCGATGGAATCCACGAGATGACTCCCGTCGCCAGATCGACCGTCAGACTCGCCGGCCCGGCCCTGAGAGCGTAGGCCACCGTCCCCCCTTCAGGGTCGGCGGCATGCAGCGTGTAGACGAATGGCGAACCAGCGACCGCTTCAAGTGGCGGGACGCTGTCTAAGACCGGCGGACGATTAGGCACGCCCGTCGCGACGGCGACCGCAAAGGCTTGCGTGGCAAATCCTCCGGCGCCATCGGCGACGCGGATAATGACCCGGTGGGAACCAACCTGTCCGCCAGTGGGGGTCCATTGGACGACCCCCGTGACGGCATCGATCGTCATCCCGGCAGGCGCCGCCGACAAACTGAACAGGAGCGGATCCTCATCCAGGTCAGTCGCCAGGACAGGATACACGTACGTCTTGCCGACGGCTGCGACGGTCGGCGGGTTGGAGGTGAACGCAGGGGGGCCCCCCGCTCCGCGCACGGCGATCGTCAACGTCTTTTCATCGAAACCGCCGAACGGATCGAGCGCTCGGACCGTCACGGTGTGATTTCCAAGTTGGTCGATGCCTGGCAGCCATCGCAGCGTGCCGTGCTGTGGATCGACCGACAAACCGACTGGACCTGTGACCCGTTCAAAAGCGATCGGATCGCCATCGGCGTCGCCCGCGTGCAAGTCGATGGCGAACGGCCGGCCGGCCAGAGCCAAGGCGCTGGCCACATCGGCAATCACGGGGGGGGCGTTCGTCAATCGGCTGCGCACCCAGAGGCTCAAGTCGCGCTCGTCGAAGCTGCGGCCGTCGGAGACGCGGACGCGAAACGCGTTCTCGCCGAATTGCACCGCGGTCGGCGTCCAAGCCAGGAGACCCTCGGGGGAGATGCCCAGTCCCACGGGGCCGGCGACGAGCGAGAAAACCAGCGCGTCGCCGTCGGGGTCTGATGCGACCACCCGGCCGCGGTATGCCCTGTCGATTTGTGCCTCCAACCGTCCGGCCGATACGATACTCGGCGGCCCGTTCGCTCCGGCGAGTCGAACCTGCAACGCCAATGTTTGCTGCATCAGGCCGCCGTCGCCATCGGCAACGACAATCGCGGCGACGGCTGGCCCTTGTTGCCCGGAACCCGGCGTCCAAGTGACCAGGCCGGTGTTTGGATCGATGGCCATTCCCGCAGGGGACAGCGACAGCGAGAAGTGTAGTGCCGATTGTTCCGAATCCTGCGCGGCCACGACATACCGGAACGGCACGCCGACAATCGCCGAAGACGGCGGCAGAGAGGTGATGACCGGGGCCGTGTTCGGCGCCCCCACCAGAATCGTAAAGTCCTGCAGCGCGACACCGCCGCTGGCGTTGGCCGCGCGCAGCAAGACCGGATGCGCGCCGATCTGTTCGAGGCCCGGCGTCCAGACGACAACCCCCGTGGCCGAGTCGACCGCCATGCCGGCGGGGGCCACAGCCAGCGTGAACTCGACGCGGCCTGCCAGCGGATCGGGCGCCACCGCTGCATAGCGGTAAGCGGTGCGTGCAGTCGCGACCGATGATGGCTTGGTCACAAACACAGGACGCGATGCGTCCGCCGATTGCGGCGAGGCCAGGAACGCCGGACCGGGGACGTCCCCTCCCGCGGGCATCACGACTTCGCCTCCGCCGCCTGTGGGTGTCGAGACACTCCAACCGGCCGGGACGTCGAGTCGGACTGTGTAGCTTCCCGCGACGAGATCCGAGAAGACGTAGCGTCCCCCTAAGTCGGATTGTGCGACCGGTTCGTCGCCATCCCGGTAGCCGCTCTGGTTCGTGTCCAGGAAAATGGTGAATCCACGGATGGGCGCGCCTGTACCGTCTGCGCCAATGGTTCCGCGAATAATTCCCGGGTGCCCCAACGCCACCGCAAAGTTCGCAGCCGCGGTCGCGCCTGAGGTGACCGCAACCACTTGAGGCGACGACGCGCTGGAGCCTGCCTGGGATTGCAACGCGATCGGCACCGAGTCGGTGAGCAGGCCGGTCAGGCTGTAGTGACCGGCAGGATCGGTGAGTGTCCCCTGTTCGCCGTCGTCGCGGTTGCCATTACGGTTCGCGTCGATAAACACCGTCCAGCCGGCCAGTCCCGATTCGCCCGCATCCTGTGTTCCGCTTCCATCACGATCGTCGAACACGTTACCGGCCGCCGAACCGCGCACCATCGAGACGACGTTGACGGAAAACCGCTGTACGCCGACGCCCCCGCGGCCGTCTTCGACCTGCAACGTGACGGGATAGCTGCCGGCGAATCCGAGCGTCGGCACGCGCTGCGGATAATTGTAGAATTCGAAACTCGTGGCGATGCCGCCGTGGTTGTGGCTGGCGGTCGAATCGACAACCGTCGCCGAGTCGCGCCCTTCGTGGAAGCGGTAGTCGAGCACGAGTCCCGGCGTCGTATCGGGGAGGTCGCGGAGCATGTCGGCGGCGATCTCGCTGGCGCTGCGCGCCATGCTCCAGACGCGCACCCCGCTGACCGTGCCGAACAGGTTTTCCGTCGTGCCGATCTGCAGAGGTTCGCCCCGGTACTGCAGTGTGGCCGGTGCAACCGTCGAGCCGACCGCATTGCCGTTGACAAATAGAGTCAGCGTGCGTGTGGCGTCTTCAAAGGTCAAGGCCAGATGATACCAGACTCCCAGCGAAAACGGGGCGGGAGCGTTCACGACTGCCGCCGGATCGGTCGTTTCGCCGATGATGGCGCGGGGCGTACCGTATGAGTTCTGGATGGACCACGAGCTGTTCGAAACGCCGGAAAAATTGTCGTCGAACTTCTTGCGCAGCAGATTGGCCTGCGAATTGTTTGAGTCGAACTTGAACCATCCCTCGGCGGTGACGCTCGCCGAACGGAGGCTGGGGCTATCGGGAGTTTCGATGCGCCCGCGTCCCACATAACGGGGCGTTTGCGTGTCGGTTAAGAGCAGGTCCAACGACAACCCATCGCGCCGCGGATCCCACGTGACGTCGCCCGTCGTCGGATCGACTGACATCCCTTCGGGACCACTCACGAGTGAATAGCGAAGCGGCAATTGGGCGGGGTTGGTATTGGACGGCTGATAGGCAAACGTGCCGTCGGCGGGGATGACCGTGGCGGGAGTCGAAGCGAACACCGGCGGCGGCGTGGGAAGGGGCGCCGTGACCTGGACGACAAACCCCTGCGTGGCTTCGCCCCCGCGGCCGTCCTCGGCCTGCACGACAACCGAGTTCGCGCCGATCTGGTCGGCCATCGGCGCCCAAAGGATCTGACCGGTGGCATCGTCGTAGAGCATGCCGCCGGGCGCCTGGTCAAGGTCGAACGTCACCGGGTCGCCGTCGGGATCGGTCGCCGTCGGCCGGTAATGGTAAAGGTTGGCAGGATCGAAGCGGTTGAGAATCACACTGAGCGTATCGTCGCCGGCGTTGGTCACAAGCAGGTCGGGCCGGCCGTCGCCGTTCACGTCGGAAACGTCCAGGGCCGAGGGGGCATCCCCCACGCCGATCGTTTGCGGTGTTGTGAATCGGGCCGAACCCCGGCCGAACAGGATTCCCACCCGGTCGGCCCCCGGGAGCGTGACGACCAGATCGGAACGGCCGTCGGCATTCATGTCGGCGACGGCGACACGTTCAGGGGCCTCGTTCAGCGCGACGAACCGCGCCGCACCAAACGTGCCATCCCCATGACCGGGGAGAATCAACACTCGCTTGCCGGCGGCATCGGTGAGAACTGCGTCGAGACGGCTGTCTCCCGTCAGATCGGCGAGGGAGACGTCGGCGGCCGCAAATCCCAGGTCGAGCGTCAGGGGAGCGCCAAAGCCGTTCAGAGTCGAAGGGATCACACTCAGGCTCTGCCGCAAAGCGCTCACCGCGAGCAGGTCGGGCTTGCCATCGGAGTTGAGGTCGCCGATCGCCAGGTGCTCGGGCCGGGCCGGCAAGGGCAGATCGGTGCGCAGATACGTCCCGTTACCGCCGTTCTTCAGGTATGTGAGCGATTGCCCGACACGGTTGGCGGTGACGATGTCGAGCCGATTGTCGCCATCCAAATCGGCAAGTTCGAGCGCCACGGGGGATGCCCCGACGACCAGGTCGGGCTGCCGGGATACCGTGTCGTTGCCATTCCCCAACTCGAGTTTAACGCGATTAAAGCCGGTGTTGATCGCCACGATGTCGCGCTGTCCGTCGCCGTTCAGATCGCCGCTTTCGACGTCGGCCAGGCCGGGAGGCGCCGCCAGAAAGACCTCGGCTGTGGTGCGTGTGCCAGAGGTGGCAAAATCGGTCACACCGTCGAGATTGAAATCGCCGACGGCCAGCGCATTGGCAGCGCTTCCACTCGACACGGCCAGTTGCTGTGCCGATCCGAACGTTCCATCGCCCCTCCCAGGCAGAGCCGTGAGCAGGGACCGCGCCGAGAAATTCCCGAAGCTCGTCCAGTTGCTTACCAGATCGGCGATGCCGTCCCCCGTCACGTCGGCAGCGAACACTCGGCTATTGCTGTTGGTTAGGTAGGCAGCCACAGAAGCGAACGTGAAATCGCCATGGCCCATGGCTACCACGATCGCGCCGTTGTCGATCTGTGCAGCGATGTCGAGATGGCCATCGCGATTGAAGTCATGGACGGCGTAACTATTGATGGTGGCATTCGGCGAGAGACCGGGGTTGTCGATGACGGTTCGGGTGAAGAGTTGGGCGGCATCGCCAGCCGGGGCCGCACTGATTTCGTACAGCGTGAGGCGTTCGGGTATCGCCGGAACGTTGCCCTGTGCGGGGATCGCGGTGGAATGCACAAAAATCTCACCTCGGCCGTCGCCGTTCAGATCGGCGAAACCAATGCTCTGGTCGCGGTAGTAGCTCGTGTTGCGAGCGATAGGGCCCAAGAGACCGGTGGCATCGGGCAGAAGTGAAAAACGCTTCGCCACGGGGTCGTAGAGCAGCACGTCGATCCGAGTGCTCGTGCCCGTATCGCCATCGGTGACGCGGTAGGCGAGGTCGGTGTGACCGTCGCCGTTGAAATCGCCCGCGACTCCGGCCTCTTGCGTGGTGCGGCCGACGGCAATGCGATTCGGGATATTCGAAATCGACATCAGTTGAAAGGCGCCGTTCCCCAGACCGAAGGCCTGAATATAGCGTGGTGGAGCGCCTCCCTGGACGCCGTCGCTGCCGACCCAGGACAAGTCCATGTTACCGTCGCGGTCAAAGTCGGCGGCCAGTAGCGAGCCCCCGAGGAATTCACCGCCGCCGGCGGGAACCTGAATGCCAACCTGGAACGGATCGAATGTTCCGTCCCCATGTCCGATCGAGACGCTGATGCTGTTGCTGATCGTGGCCATGTCGGCCACGCCGTCGTTGTTGAAATCGGCGGTTACAAACAGGGGTGCGATGTTGGACTCGTTGAATGACACCGCTCGACCGGCACGCAGCGTTCCCGGCTGGTCCCCAAGAATCACTGCCACTCCTCCCGGCTTGTAGGACGTGCGCTGCGAACCGGCCAGTACGTCCATGACCCCATCCCGGTTGTAGTCGGCCAGATTTACCAGATACGTGGGGGTTGCCCCGCGGACGCTCCGGACACCGACATCGGGGCTGTATTGCGCGCTGTAGAACTGCGGAGCAAACGTCCCATCGCCGCGCCCGAGACCCACGAACAACTGCGCCGTCTGGGCATTGCCATAGACGACATCCAGAATTCCGTCGCCGTTCATGTCGCGGGTCGTGCCGTCGTGACGAAAGGCGGCCGGGAAATTGTCGTAACCGGTCGGTTGGCCGAAGGGGATGTTCGCCCGGTTGCCGGTCGCGGTTCCGTCGCCGAATCCGCCAGCGCCCGTCCCTCGCAGGAAGAACAGTCCATACGTGGCGGTCGAGACTTCGGCATCGATTGTGCCGTCACGATCGAAGTCGCCAAAGTAAGCGCTCACCGGGTTGGTGATGATGGTATACGCCGTCAAATCCAAACCGTTGCTTCCGAATGCGAACACGGTGCTGAACTGCACGACTCCGAAGCCACCGCTGCCGTCATTTAGACGAACCTCAAGCCGCTGATCGTTGTAACTCAAACGCACCAAGTCGGGACCGTTGACGCCATCGACGTCGACCACGTACCCGGGTCCGGCATTGTCGTTGGCGGCCGCGTAATAGACCTCCGAACCGAACCCTCCCTGCCCGTCGCCAAACAGCACCGACAGCCCAGTGCGGAATTGGCCATTGGGGCTGTTCTCGAAGAGCACCGCGTCGAGCTTAAGATCGCCGTCAAAATCGGCAACCTGCATGAATGAACTCGATCCGCCGTAAGCCGAGACGATCGGAGTGCTTGCAAACATGGCATCGCCAATCCCCGCGTACACCAGCAGACGTTGACCCAGGTACTGTGCCATCACGAGGTCGGCCTCGCCGTCCCCGGTCACATCGGCATAGCGCACAGCGTAAGCCGATGATCCGCGATTCGCGACGGACGGGAGCGCTGACTCCCACCCCCGGTGAAACGTTCCGTCGCCATTTCCCAGGCGAATGCCCACAGATCCCACGTTTCCCGGATTGAATGGGTCTTGAGACCCGGTATTAACCAAAACGATCAGATCCGGATTGCCGTCTCCATCCACGTCCGCCGTCTGGACGTCCCCCATTTCGCGCTCGATGTTCTCGTACGTGCCGGGCAGAAAGCCCAAGTCAACGGTTACCGGAGCAACAAACGCGGTCTGCGAATAATCGGGCGGCGGTTCCCCGACATTGAGAGGCTGCGTGGCGTTCAAACGCCCCTGCCCCGACCCGCCCAACAAGCCCAGCGTCTGATCGCCCGGATTCGCGGTGACGACCGACACCCGTCCCGTGCCAAAATCCCCCGCCGTCACCGCCGCCGGGGCGCCTCCGGTGGCGTACGTCAAGACTTCAAAGGGGGACGCCACCACGGCATCGGTGGGAGGCGTGCTCGTGAAGATCGGCGGCCGATTCGGCAGCGCCTCCAGCACCGATAGCGAGAACGACTGCTCCACGCTCAAACCGTACGGGTCGGTCGCCCGGAGCGTGACCGAGTGATTTCCGACATCGGCCGATGTGGTGGCCCAGGTCAAGCGGCCCGTCGCCGGATCGATCGCCATCCCCTGCGGGCCGATGACCAGGGAGTAGGTCAGCGGCTGATGCTCGGGATCGGTCGCCAGCGCCGGATAGAGATATTGCGTTCCGGCGGCGATTTCCCTCACCGGCGTCGAGTCGAAGCCCCTGGGCGCCTGATTGACTGCCGCCAGCACCTCGGCCGTGTACGTGAACCGCGCGCCATTGGGGTTGCGGAACACGAGCTGAGCGCGACTGGTCGATTCGTTCTGCACCAGGTCTCCACCGGGAATCGCGGACGAAAGATCGACATACGGACGACCGTCGGCAAGGTGTCCGTCGGGGTTGACGACCCCCACGGCCGGGTCCGACAGGTGATCGATCACCAGCAACAATGGCCCCACCACGGCCATCGCTGACAAGTTGGTCGCGCGGACTTCGACCGCCAGATCCAGCGGATTCTCGGAGAGCGTGGTGCGCTCGTAGTCGAGCCGCGTGCTGCCGCTGACGTCGGTCAGGTTTTCCGTCCGCACGGGCGCGACCGAATGGGCAAACAAGGAATCGAATTGAGTTCCAATCGGCGTGCCCAATCCGCCGGCGACAAGCTGGAAGGGGGTCACTTCCACGCTCGTGTCGACGTCGCGATCGTTGTTGACCAGGCGGACCGCCAGCCGCGCCGCTGTTCCGCCCGGAATATGCGACAGGTCGAACTTGACGGTCTGGCCGACCGTCTGCACGTTGACGCCGGCCGCCGTCGGTTGCGATTCAGTGATGTTGAACGCGGCGTCGCGCCCGGCGGCAATGCCATGTACCAGCGTGTTGCCGTTGGCGTCCAGGAGTGCCGCCTCGAATGCATCATTGATGCCGGCGGGGTCGGTCGTGTCGAAGTTCCGATTGGAAAAACTGAACGACAGCGTCGAAGGAACGGACGGAACGACCAGGTCTCCCGACAAAGTCGCCGAGAACGAATCTCCTTCGCGCAGGATGACGTTGGCGCCATGGATGACGGCACTCCCCTTGGCGTTCAGGGCACCGCCTGTTTCACTGAACGTCCATCCGGCCAGGCTACCCGCTTCCAGACGTGTGAACGACTCGGCCGTCGTGCCGATGTTGCCGGCCAGGTCTTCGATCCGAATGGTGAATGGGTTGGAACCGGGGAGCAGCGAAACGACCGGAAACGAAAACCTGCCGTCAGCGCCGGCTTGCGCCGGGGCACCGGCTTCCATCAGCGTCACAAGCACGTTGGGTTCGGTCTGTCCGACCAGCGTCACAGTCCCGGCTGTCGTCTGGCGGTCTCCGGTTGGAGCCGAATCAGTGGCGGGGTCGAGATCGAGACTCGCCGTCGGAATGCCGGTGTCGAGCGTGAACTCCACCAAGGCGTCGGCTGACTGATTGCCGGCGGCGTCTTGGGCGCGCAGCCGAAATCGTTGCGGACCATCGACCAGCGGCGTGCCGAGAAGCTGTTCGAGTTGCGCGCGCGTCAGGCCGATTGTTCCATCGCCCTGTAATTTGTCGGTGATGTCAAAAAACGGCGCCGCGTTGCCGTGGGCCAGTTCGAGCCGGGTGACGCCGCCAAAATCGGTCGCCGACCCGGTCAGGGCCGGGTCGGACGTCACGCCATCGGTGGCGCTTGTTCCGCTGTCATGGGCCAGCGACAACATGACCGCCGGGACCGTCGTGTCCGGGCGTCCGAAGACTTGCAGAAACACGCCCGACGCGTCTCCCTGGCCGTTACCGCTCCAGGCGACGGTATATCCCCCTCCATAAGGCCGCAGGGCCGGCTGATGCTGACTGCCGATGATCGTGGCGTTGACCCGCCGTTCGTCAGTCTGCGGCGCGCCGTCCCGGTCGAATTCGCGCACGAAGACTCCGTCGGCATCGCCAGGGCCGTTGCCTTCCCAGGCGAAGACGAATCGCTCTTCGGTATATCCGACGACCACGGGATTCTGCTGGTCGCCGGCGGTGGTCTGGTTGACAGGGAATTCATTCCCCCGCGGCGAGCCGTCGGGCAGCATCTGGCGGCCGACGATTTCCCTGCCAGCCTCCCCTTGATTCTGGCTTTGCCACACGAACTGCAGAATCCGACCGTCCCCCGTCCGGGCCAGCGCCGGCGACTGCTGGACCCCCTCCGTGGTAGCGTTGACGCGAAACGCGTCGGCCAGCGGCATGCCGTCGAAGTCGAACGGTCGCGAGAAGATGCCCGACGTGTCGCCCGGCCCCATTCCGCTCCAGACGACCTGGTAGCCGACGTTGGGCAATGAGACCAGCGCCGGCTCTTGCTGGACGCCGTCAGCCGTCTGATTGGAGCGGAGCTCGCCGGTGATCGGAGCGCCGGTGGCGTTGAAGACGCGGGTGAAGATCCCCTGCGAGTCTCCCGTGCCGTTGCCGGTCCAGCCGACGACAAAGCGATCGGCCGCAAGCCACGCCACCGTCGGGTCTCCCTGGTCTCCCGCCAGCGTCTGGCTGACGGCAAACTCATCCCCGAGGGGGGTTCCGTCGCCGCTGAACAATCGGGCAAAGACTCCCGAGCCGCTGGGGTCGAGCGCGTTGCCGGTGCTTTCCCAGGCCACGACGAACCGCTCGTGGCCATACGTCCCGACCACGGTGTTGCCGGCCAAATCCGCAGGGGAATGGCTGACGTCGATCTCGCCGCCGAGTACGTTTCCCTGGGCATCGACCCGTCGCGCAACGATTCCCGCCGCCGTCGCCTCGCTGGCGGCGAGCTCCGAATTGCCGGTCCCGGAAGTTCCCCAGGCGAAAATCGTTGTCCCTTCAGGCGTCACCGCGAACGAGCGATCGGATTTCTCCCCAAACTCCTGATCCCCGGCAACCGTCGCATTCACCAGAAATTCGCTCCCCAGGGCGCTGGCCAGCAGGACGCGCTCTTCGAGGCTGTCCACCCAGGCGGCGATCGGCGCGCGCGGTGCGCAGCGCCGCTCCCGGAGTTGCCGACGACGGTTGCGGCCCAAGCGGGCGAAGACGGCGGGAAAAAGCCGCCGATAGATCCCTTCCAACCAGTCGGAAACGTGCATGGAGACGCCACCCGGATTGCGTTGGGCCGACGCTCGACCGTGGACCTCCGCGGCCTCACGCTCGTGCCGATTTCTGGGGGATCGCCACTTGTACCGGTTTCCAGGAGGACTCCCCGCGTCAAAGGGTAAATCGCATCTGAATTGAGATTCCGCAGCCCCCCTCCCTCTAATTACCAAAGGTCCGGACGATTCTTGCGCCGAAATGCAAAAATTATGTTGAATTCGCTTTCCGGATCGAAGAGGATGGATTGTCGCGGCCAGCGAAACGGTTTTTGGAAGGTGTTCGGCGATGCCTCACATTGTTTCACATCCTCGCACCAGCCCCAGCCTCCTGGTGCGGTTGCGCGATTCCCGAGATGGCAAGGCGTGGGAGCTTTTCATCGAAACCTACGGTCCCCTGATCACCCGTTTTTGCCGCCGCCGGGGGCTTCAGGACGCCGATGCCGTCGACGTGTCGCAGGAAGTCATGACGAAAGTCGTGCAGGCCTTGCGGACGTTCGAATACCAGCCCGCGCGGGGCCGATTTCGCGACTGGCTGGGGGCCGTGGTGCGCAGCCGGTTGGCCGATTTCCACGCCCTGCAGAAGAAACTCGCGTCCGTGAACGGCCAGTCCCCGTCGGTGGTGAATTTGGACGAGGCCCTATCGGGATCGGTCGACGCCGAATGGCCCAGCCAGTTCCACGATCATCTCTTACGGGTGGCGATGGAGCGGACCAGGGGAGATTTCGAACCGCAGAACTGGCGTGCCTTCGAATTGACCTGGCTGGAGAATCGTCCCCCCGCGGACGTGGCGCGAACGCTGTCGCTGCCCGTTGCAACTGTGTATGTGGCCAAGTTTCGCATCCTGGAACGACTCCGTAAGGAAGTGCTGATGCTGGCCGAAGATATGCCGCACCTGCTCACCGCCGGTTGACATGAATTGCCCCGATCCGGCAATCCTGAAATCGCTTCTCAACGAAGCCCCGCAACCGGCGTCAGCACGGACGGTATGGCGGCACGTCGAAGTCTGCACCCTCTGCCAGGGGCGATTGGAAACGCTTTCGATCGGCGACGATCTGCGTGGCTGGCTCATTCCCGAAGGGGCCATCGAGTTCCACGACAGCGTCGACGTCACCCGCGCCCCCCCAGTGCGGCTCTCCTTTTTGGAGCCTCCGGCGGTCGAAGGAGACCTGGGAACGCTGGACGGCTTTCGAGTGCGGGGGTTGCTGGGGGAGGGGGGCATGGGGATCGTGCTCGATGGATACGACGCCGCGCTCGATCGGCAGGTGGCGCTCAAAGTTCTCAGACCAGAACGCCTCGACGAACCATCGCGCGCGCGATTCGTGCGCGAAGCCCAAGCCATGGCGCGCATCCGCGACGACCACGTTCTCAACGTCTTTGGCGTGGTCGACGAACCGGGACGACCTCCTTATCTGGTCATGGAACGGATCGATGGGCCGACGCTGGCCCAACGGATTGGCGAGCGCGGGCACCTCGCTCCGGGGGAGGCGGTCGAAGCGGTCGTGCAGGCGGCCCGCGGGCTTCAAGCAGCCCATGCGATGGGGCTGATCCATCGGGACATCAAACCCTCCAATATCATGTTCGACCGCAGGGCGGTGCGCTGGAAGCTGATGGACTTCGGTCTGGCGTATCATCTGCTCGCCTCTTCCCGGCTGACCCAGCAGGGATCGCTGTCCGGGACGCCAGCCTACATGAGTCCGGAGCAGGCCCAGGGAACCGGGACGATCGACGCGCGAAGCGACGTCTACAGCCTCGGGCTCACGCTCTACGAGGCATTGACCGGCGAGACCCCATTTCGCGGGGCGCTGCATCTGGTGCTGAAGCAGATCGTGAGCGATGAGCCTCGTCCGCCGCGTCTGGTTCAAGATTCGATTCCACGCGATGTCGAGGTGATCTGTCTGAAAGCCATCGCGAAAGAGCCATCGCGGCGCTACGCCTCGGCCGCCGCATTCTGCGCCGACTTGCAGCACTGGCAGCGCGACGAACCGATCGACGCGCGGCCGGCCTCGCCCTGGGAAATCGCCTGGCGCTGGGCTCGGAGAAATCGAAGCGTCGCGGCTCTCAGCGGCATCCTGGCGGCAGTCATCGTCGGCGCCAACCTGGGATTGTGGTTCCTCTGGCGCGCCGCTGTTGCGAGCGCCGCCGCCGAGCATTTGCAATCGCTTGAGGCCGATCGCCAGCGATCCGAGGCCGAAGCCAGTTTGCGCGACGCCATCGCGTCGATCGACCAATATGCGCAGTTCGTGCTCGACGACGATCAACTCAAGAAACCCGAGTTGACGGAACTCCGGAAAAAGATGGCCCGGGCCTGGGCCGAACAGTACCGCAACGTGCTGGCGCGGCGAGATGGGGATCCGGCGATCCTGGACCTGCTGGCCAACGGTTACATGCGAATCGGCGAAACTCTGGCCTGGTCGGGAACGCAGGAAGAGGCGGTCGGAGCATGGAAGGATGCGGCGCGCGTGCTGACGCTTGTCGCCGAACGTCGCCCCCACGACCCACAAACTCTTAAACGCCAGGCTCGGGCGCATCTACTGCTAGGTCAACTCCAGATCTCGCGATCGGAATTCTCCGCCGCGGAAGAGTCGCTGGCGATCGCGCAGCGCATTGATCGGCGACTTCTCGACATGGATCCCGCGGATCCGGCCGTCCTCGCCCAACTGGTGACCTGCCGCGCGGCGTTTGGAAACCTGGCCCAGATCCGCCAGGACTTCGCTGCGGCCATCACGGCGACTCGCGAGGTGTGCGAACTGTTTGCGCAGTTGGTTCGGCTCCACCCCGATCAGATTGGATATCGACAGAATCTGGGTGTTGCCGAGCACAATTTGGGGATGGCACTTTTGCAGTCGCCTGGAGAGGTCGACGAATCCCTGGCGGCTTTTCGCCGCGCTCGGGAGATTCGTCGCGATGTCGTCCGGGACGACCCACAGGACTGGAACCGGCGGAATCTCGCCAAGACAGAGCTGCTGTTGGCGGGAGCACTCGAAGACCAGGGAGAACTCGCCGAAGCCGAACAGGCGGCCCGCAGCGCCCTGCAATCGCTGGACGCGCTGGCCGCAGCGCATCCGGGAGGGGACGAATTCCAATTCCTCCTTGCCAGCGCCGCTATCAGCGTCGGGCGGATCCTGGAGAAAGTCGGTCGCCGCGCAGAGATTTCCGAACTGGCATCCCGTAGCCGCGCTCTGCTCGAAACGATCGACGCCAGGGAACCGGATTACCTGACGCGCCATGCTGATGCCGGTCGCCTGCTGGCCGACCTCATCGATCTGGACCTCACGTGCGAGTGCCCGCAACAGGCGATTTCGATCGCCGACATACTCGTCCGACGCGCAACGACCCTGCTCGCAGAGGAGCCGGACGACGTGGCGCGCCTTTTGACAGCGGTCGATGCCTGGTCGCGACGCGCCGCCGTGCGCTCGCTGCTGGAAGACTGGGCTGCAGCCCTGCAAGATCTCAAGTCCGCCGTCTCGAGTCAGCAGCGACTGCTGGATCGCGGTTCGGAGGCCTCGGAAGGGCATGCAGAACTGCTGGTCCTCCGGCTTCGAAGCGCTCAAGCCCGTCTCCATTCCGGGGATCGCGATGGAGCGAGGACGGCGCTGTCGAGCCTGGCGTCCGAGCCGATGACTTCGCTCGAAGCGATATCGAAAAGTTCCGCGGCACCAGCGGCCCTTGATGATCGGGAATTCCGCGAGCTATTGACCGAAGTCGGGTGGCCGGCTCGGCCGTGATCTTTTGCGTCATTCAAAAGGGCTCGATTGCGAATTCGTTGGCCCGCGTCTCCCTGCGCCTGCCGGTCGACCAACACCGTGGCGGATGCTGCCAGCGTCCCAGCCTCACTCAGGTCGCTCTGTCCAGGTAATGCAGGACTGGCATGCGCCAAATCCAATTCGACCGCGGAGAGTCCAACGACGTCCGACGGACAGTCGCCGCTGTGGCCGGACTGAGGGCTTTTGTGCTGGGGACAGTCTTGTTCGGAAAAACGCCAAGCGGGAAAAATTTCCCGCACTCCAAGGCGACTTGGATTAGGGCGCCATGCAATACAAATGGCGGCTGCCGCGGAGCAACAGGCGGTTGTTGTCGATGGCCGCCGACGCGCCGAACTGGCCGTCCTGCAGGCGGTTCGTCGTCAGGACTTCGAACGCCGGTCCGGAGCGCAGCACGACTGTCTGGCCGTTGAGGTCCAGGCAATACACCCGGTCCGCGGCTCCCCAGGGAGAGGCATACGAGCCCCCGGATTGCGGCAAGCGCTGCTGATAGTGCAGCTTTCCGCTGGCGGCGTCGAAACAGCGGATCACGCCGCTCCCTTGTTCCAGCAAATAGAGGCAATCGTGGTAGAGGAGCGGCGAGGCGACACGGTACGAGTTGAGCGGGACACTCCAGGGAACCTGCGGACTGCTTCGCTCGCCAGGGGGTAGAGTGAGGTCTCCGGCGCCACCGCTGGCGACCGCTGCCAGCATCCCCCGCCCCCCGGTCATGCGGTCGGCCGAATCGAGGAACACCCGCTCCCTGCTTCCCACGGGGGACATCGCGGCCCGCCCGCTCCCCTTCATCTCCCAGAGCAGGTCTCCGGTCTGCGGATCATACGACCGCATCGCCGTTCCCCCGGCGACCACCAGTTCAGTTCGCGAAGCATTGCGCCAGACATACGGAGTCGACCAGTTCGATTTCTCCTCCCGCGCGACGCGCCACAACTCGTCTCCCGAATCCAAATCGATTGCCGAGAGAAACGACTCTTGATCGTTGTCGGAGAGCACAAACACCCGCTCTTCGAAAATCACCGGCGAACTCCCCGTCCCCCAGCCCATTTGCATGGGAAATGCTCCAAGCTGTTTGTCCCACAACACCTCCCCGTCGGTTGACAAACACCACATTCCATTGGCGCCGAAGGAAGCCACCACCCGTTTGCCGTCCGAAGCGGGGGTCTCTGACGCGAAGCTGTTGGCGCGATGTTTCGGCAGCCGCGGGATTCCTTCGTGAACTACTCGTTCCCAAACCAATTCGCCCGACCCGGAATCGAACGCCAGCACCTGAAACCGGTAGTCGCCGCTCGATTGTTCCCCGCGGTTGGCCGCGTTGAAGACACCGGCCAGCCCGGCGTTGATGGGAGTCGTGCGGTCCTCACCGATCGGAGCCGCGCAGGTAACGTACACTCGCCCCCCCTGCACGACCGGCTGCGACCACCCCCCGCCAGGGAGTTCAACCTTCCAGGCAATCCCCCGCTCCTCGGACCAGTGGAGGGGCAACTCGGCGCCCTCAGCCACGCTGTCCCCGCGGCTGCCGCGAAAACCGGTCCATCCGTCATCGGCGAGCACAGGGACCAGGCAGAATAGCCACGCCGCAAAGCCCGTCATCGCCGCCACCATCGAGCATCGAGCCATCGAGCGCATCCTGGTCTTCCTGAGAAAGAGGTGATGGGGACATTGGTTTGATTATACTCGGGTGTGGGACAAGCCACGAGTCGCCAGCTTCCATTGACGTCGATTCGCTTCGCGTCGATAATCAATGAAGCGACCAGAGCAGGCCGGCGTCAGTCGACCTTGGACGATTGTCCCTGGCCGCTTTTTTCATGGACTGGGGTTCGCTTAACCCTCGTACATCCGTTTTGACCTTGCATGTCGATGAGTAGCGTTGGGTCAGGTACCCTTAAGGAAAATTCGAAATTTCAGTGCCATGCCGATTCACAATTGGAGCAAAGTCGGGGCCAACCGATTTCACCACTTCCATCAGGATTGGACGGTACAGTTCGCACGTTCTCTCAACGGGGGTGCGCTGCTTCCCGGTTACATGGCGCTCGTAGAATCCATCACCGGTGGCCCCGAGCCGGACGTGGTGACGTTATCATTGCCGGTCCAGCCAAACTCCTGGAGCGCGGGGGGAATCGCCATCGCTGACAAGCCCCCGCGGGCTCGCGTGCAGGCGGTGTCGGATGCCACGATCTATGCGCGGAAGGGGAACCGTGTCACGATCCGGCATCCCGACGGCGAGGTGGTGGCTGTCATTGAGATCATCTCGCCGGGAAACAAGGAGAGCGCCCACGGAATCCGCTCGTTCGCCCGAAAGGCAGTCGATTTTCTTTACGCCGGCGTGCATCTGTTGATTGTCGATCTCTTTCCCCCCACCCCGCGCGATCCGCAGGGGATTCATAAACTGATCTGGGACCGCATCAAAGACGAGCCGTATGAACTTCCGCCGGGAAGGCCGTTCACTTTGGCGGCTTATGCGGCAGGGGCGACGATCACGGCCTACGTTGAAAACGTCGGAGTCGGCGACCTGCTCCCCGAAATGCCGATCTTCCTGACTCCCGAACGGTACGTCCCCTGCCCGCTCGAACGGACATACCAGGAGTCCTGGACCGGGTTCCCGGACGCGTTGAAGGGGGATCTTGAGCCGCAAGGAGCGTCCTGAGCGACCAGCCCGTTCCTTCCCAGCCCGTTCCTTCCCTTGTTCCCCGCCCCCGCGACCATTAAAATCGCCGATTCACAAACCGCCGGGGCTGGAGAGTCCCTGGGGGCCGCGCTGTCATGGACCAGCGCGTGGCTGACGGCTTTTGGATCGCCTTGAACAGGCATGCCCCGTCGGCCGGTTTGAGTCCCAGGTTGCAGATTGGCATGAAACACGTATTGTCCGCCTTGGTGATGAACCAACCCGGCGTGCTGGCGCACATTTCGGGGATGCTGGCGTCGCGCGCG
>JBJXGA010000145.1:0-5146 GCA_046152955.1 Planctomycetales bacterium
AGTTGCGACGATTCCATAGGAATACTCTACAGCGGCGGCGGATGTTGCCGGTAACGGAAGGTCGAGGGCCGTTGGCTCGAAGACAATCCGCTGTGCGCCAGTGGGGGTGGCGACGGTTCCTTCAATCGGGCCGATCACTTCCGCGCCGTTTTTGGTTGTCAATCGCAGCGAAAAACGGTACCACTTTCGCAGCCGAAAAGGGCCACCTCGCGGGTTGCGGAGTGCAACGCCTGCGGTGTTTGGCTGCGGCGAATGGCGTGTCGCGGGAGGTCCTGCCGAGGAGTGTCCTGCCTGATCTCCGGACGCAGCGGTGGCCGCCCCCCGCAGCCTTCGACTGAAACGTGGCTCACCCGATTGTAGCGTGCCCTGCCCACTTCGTTGGCGTTGCTTTGCAGGGCGAAGGCCACGCCGTCTGTTTCTCGCGTCGATCGTTTCGGGCGACGCCTCCAGGCGTCGCCCAATCGCGCGCCAGGCGGAGGTGAGCGCCGCGGAAAGACACCCACACGAGAGACCGACGGGCCTTCGCCCTTGTCCCAATCCGCCGGCAGTTTGGTGACTCCGCCGATTTCATGACCCGCGCGCCGTTCTTGGGTTGCCTTCGAATCGGCTTCCCACTGATGAACCAGAAACGTGCTGCGGCGCGTGGAGTCGGTCGCGTTGCTCGGCCGCCTCAAGTCGTCTTGTTGAGTGCTCGTGCCCGTTCCGCCCGGTACGAGTTTCCTGCGATTTTCAGCGTGATCGCATTGTCGAAGATGCGGTCGGCCAGCGCCATCGCGAGGACGGGGTCGCCCAGGTACTCGCCCCAGTGGTCGAAGTCGATGTTGGTGACGAGCGCCGTCGAACGTTTCTGGTTTCGGGCGTCGATCACCTTGTAGAGCAGGTGAAGCGCCTCCGGCGATTCCATTCGTTCCAGCCGGTCGAAGAAGAACTCGTCGATGATCAGCAGATCGAATTTGGCGTAGTAGCGGAGCCGTGAGGCCAGGGTCCGGTCGGCCAGCGAGCCACGCAGGTCTTCCAAGAGAGCGGCGCTGGTCGTGTAGCGGACGCGCCAGCCTTGCGCACAAGCCTGCCGGCCAATTGCCTGTAAAATATGACTTTTACCCACGCCACTCTGGCCGACCATGACGAGGTTGTTGTGCCGGCGGATGAACTCGCCGGTGGCCAGTTGTTCGATCTGTGCGCGATCGATTGACGGGGCGTTGAACAGCCAGTCAAACGTCGCGAATGTCTGCGGTTCCTTGAATCGGGCTTCCTTCACGCGCCAGGCGATGCTCCGCTCGCGCTGCCAGGCCGCCGGTCCCGAGATCAGGCGTTGCAGGAACTCCAGGTGCGACAGCCGTTCGCGATCGGCCTGTGCGAGCACCGCGTCGAACTCCTCGGGTCGCAGTGGCACCTGGAGCGCCGCGAAGTCCGCCAGGATCCGCTCGCGCGGCGTCTCAGAAGGGACAGTCGTCGTCGGGGTCGATGATCTTGTCGGTTTTGGGTGGCGTGGACTCATTGCTCGTCGGTGGGACAGGGAACAGGGACTGATACTCTGACAGCGGTCGGGCGCCGATCGCGGGAGTGTCTGGCGGGCGACGGTCCAGGTCCCGCACCCGGGCTCGCAGTTTGTCCAGCAGCTTCAACTGTTGAGCCTCGCTCTCCAAAATCCGCTCCATCGCCGCCGCGTGACACGCGCCGTACTTCACCGCGCGGGCCATGGCGGCCAGCACATCGGCGCGGGAGTAGTTCGTCAGCAGTCCCAGCACGCGCCGCGCCTGATCGCAGTGCTGCCGCTGTGACTCGATCAGCCGTTCCAGGAACTGCACTCCCAGCGGGCCGAGTTCCGCGAAGCGTTCCCGCAACACGCTCAACCGCTCGCGGGTCTCCTGCGGCGCGGGATGATGCGTCGGATCGACGCGTTTCTGCCCGGTCACCGATCTGGGGAACGGCACATGTCGCGCGACCTCCGCATCCATCCGCGGGCTGTACACGATCAGTTCGGTCTCCGTGAGGCGCACCAGCAGCAGTTGGCCCAGGTGTCGCCACGGAACCGAATACAAGTTCTTCCGCCAGGTCACGAACCCCTCCACCGTCACCGTGCGATAGTCCACCTCGGCCGTTTCATAGTGCGTCGCCGGCAGTGGCAACAGGTGCGGCAGTTCCAGCGCGTGCCGGTCGAGCGGACTCTGTTTTGTCTCGGCGTGGATCCGCACGTCGGCCGTTTCCGCCAGCCACTGTTCGGTGACCTCATTCAGATGCGCCAAGGATCGAAACGTTCGGCCGTTCAACAAGCTGGATTGGACATGGAAAAATTGCCTCTCCACCTTTCCCTTCGTTTGGGGACGCCGAGGGCGGCAAGCCACAGGCCGAAATCCGTAGTGCGTGGCGAACTTCGCGAATGCCAGGTTGTAGATCGGCACGTCGTCGTGGTACCCGGTCACGACCACCTTCATGTTGTCGTACAGGCAGGTCGCCGCCACCCCTCCCAGGTGTTCGAACGCCCGCACGTGCTGCTGGATCGTCGTGTGAAAATCCTGGCGTTCCACGAACCGCAGATACTGCCGTCGCGAGTAGCCCAGGACGTAACTGAAGAGGTGCACTTTGCGGCGTCCCTCCTCGGTGAATTCGATCCAATAGGTCGAGTAGTCCATCTGCGCCTGTGCGCCCGGCGCGGTCTCGAATCGCACGACCGGCGGACGCGTGCTGGGTGGTCCCAGTTCTTTCAGCCGGTTGCGGACCAGCGTGTAACTTCCTTCGTATCCCTGGCGCCGCAGTTCCTCCCAGACCCGCGTCGCGGTGATCTCGGGATAGCGTCCCAGCAGTTCTTTGATCGCCGGCTCGTAGGCATCGATAATACTCGGGCGACGCGCTCGGGTCGGAGGTGTTCCGGCGCGGGCCGCCTCGTGCTCCGCCAGCACGCGCGTCACCGTTCCCCGTGAGATGTTCAGGCTGCGGGCCACGCTCCGCACCGACATCCCGCTCAGCCGACGTCGCACAATCTCGTTCCGCAGATCTTCGTTCATGATTGTCGCAACTCCTCTCCCAGGTCTCCCGCCAGATCCGATACCCGGCGCGCTGTCGCATGCAGTCGAACAAACTTCCCCGCCAGTAACGGATAGTCATCCGGTTCCAGGCCACTGCGACCGGGTTGTCCCAGCCAGGTCTCCATCCGCCCCAGGCGATCCAGCAGCCAGGCCAGATCCCGCGATACCCGGTTCCCCGCCACGCTCAACCGCGGATCGTGGTGTTCGACCTCTGTCGCCCGACTTTGCGCCAGCGCCTGCCGTGGCTTCTGCAAGACAAACTGCACCTGCTCCGGCGTGGCGGCCCCCCGCACCAGTTCCGCCGCCCCGCACAGTTCCTGCGCTGTCAGTCCCTCGCGTCGCGCGCACGACGCCAACGCGATCTGGTTGCCGGCCGGCAACGCGGTCAACGCTCGCGCCGCTGTGGACCCAAGCAACCCCAGTTGCAGATCGTCGCGCAACGACTCGTCGAGTCTTTCCAACAGCGCCAGCCGGCGACAGACCCAGCTCTTGTGGCGATCCAGCAACTCTCCCACTTCGGTCTGTGACAGGCCGTCGTCCCGGACCAGCGCGTGGACGATCCACGCTTCTTCCAGTTCCCGGGTGGGACGTCCCGTCTGGTTGAGGCCGAAGATCGCCGCCTTGGCGCCCCGTTCATCTACCGCCAGCACCCGAGCGGTCAACGTCCGCCAGCGTGGCAGCTTGCGGGCGGCTTCCAGCCGTTTGAAGCCATCCACGATCTGGGGCCGCTCGTCCCGCAGGCAGACCACCACCGGAGACTGCTGCCCGTACCGGGCCAGCGACCGCATCATGGCACTCTCCGCCGCGGGATCGGGAATGCGATACCGCCGGTAGTTGTCGCGGAACACCGCCAGCGGCAACGCCCGCAGCGTCTCGGGTTCCCAGTCGATCGGGTCTTCGCTTCCCATCATTGGCACGTCTCCGCCAGCCAGAAATCTCAACCTCCCTTGAGAAAGGAACGGGGGGAGAGGGATGTGATCCTTCCCCCACCCGCTCCTTCCTCTTCGGGGCACCCAACCTTACGGATCGCGCTCCCATCGCTGGAAGATGTGTCAACACAATCGCTCCGGCTGACACAATCGATACCCCCTCCCGCTCAGTGGCAACAGCATCCCCGCCGGCGTCGCTCCCGCAGACGTCGTTCCCGCTCCTCCACCCGTCGCATCGCCTCCCGGCAGGCCGGCGAACAGAACCTTTGGGGTGGTTCGTGCGGTGTCACCACGAACAGGTCGTAGCACCCCGGGCGGTCGCACGGAGAATTTTCAGAATTTTCCGCGGATTGATGCCAGCGCTGACCCTCGCGCTCCGCTTCCGCTGCGATCCGGCCCGCGGCGACCCGTTCCGCTTTGCACATCCGTTGCCGTTCACGATAGCGCTGGCACTGCGCCCGACGGCGGATCTTCCCCGATTCACTCGCCCGGTACTCGAGCGACGCCCGCCAACAGCTCCAGCGTCGCGCCGCCTTCCGGCAGGCGGGGCCGCAATACCGACACTGCGGACACGTCGGTTTGAACCACTGTTCGCACCCCTTCAGCAGGCAACGGCGGTGGCCGTGCGGTCGATCGCAGTCCGAATGTTCCGGAACTTGACCTTGACCGCAGGCCGATGCCCTTTGAAAGTACAGTGGGTCCACGGGAGAGGTAAACTCCCACAGGATCAAGCCTCCGGATGAAGTGTCACCTTCTTCCGGAGGCGCTTTTGTGGCTCCCTCCTTCGGCATCGACTCCCCGCCGCCCCACCCGGGCGATGCACCTCCCGGCTACCAGTCTACCCTGCCCATCCCCCTCCCACGCCACCCTCTCGCCGAAATGACCCTCACGAGAAGTGGTCCGGTCGATGCTGCGATCGACCGATCGCAGAATGTCCCTGGTGGCTCTGCGAAAATGGTACCGTGGTAGATTGCTACTGACAGTCCCGTGACGGTGCTCAGTGAATTCGATTTCCATGCAGCCGTAGAAGGCAACCAACCGTGGGAGATCGGTCGTGCGGATAACGAGCAGTACCAAGTGCCGAGGTTGAATTCGCATCGTCATTCCCTCATGCGACTCCACTTCATGTCGGTCAAGTCCAGACGGAATCGTTCGCTGTTTTCGACGCTCTGTTTTTCGCCATCAGCTTCT
>JBJXGA010000147.1:0-15806 GCA_046152955.1 Planctomycetales bacterium
TCGGATTCGTCGCGGGCGCCGGTGCGGACGAAAAATCCCAGCGCCACGCTGTGGACGCCGGGACTTCGTTCGGCGACGATCTGCAGGCCGTTTTCCAGCCGTGCTTCATGAAACTCCAAGGTGTACCTCCAACGGCTTGGGGCCGAGCGTCAAGATGGTGAAATTCCGGGCCGGAATCCGGCGGCTGTGCTCCAGCAGGATCGGCACGGTCAATTCTTCGATCTTCCGCCGGACTTCGTCGAGAGTCGTCACGCGCCCCAGATGATACCAGTCGCGGGCAATCGACGAAGCGCGCGAAGAACTCGATTCCTGCTGCATGATCAGCGTACTCTTGGCGCCCGCTTTGCAGCGATCAAGTTCGTCCTCGCCGATCCCCTCGCTCAAACGCATCAACTCTCCCAGCGTCACGTCCAGCGTTTCCTGGGCGCGCTCCACGGTGGTGCCCGCGTAGCACAACACCCGCCCCTGGTCCCGCAGGCTGTTGAGCGACGCATACACCGCGTAGCACAAGCCCCGCTTCTCCCGAACTTCGGTGAACAATCGCGAACTCATCCCGCCGGAAAGCACGCTCACCAGCCCCCAGGCGGCATAGTAATCCGGATCGTTGTACGCCACGCTGTCATAGGCAATGCCGATCTGCGTTTGCGTCGACTCATGGGGGATATGGTCCCGCGCCGGACCGCGCGGCCCCGAAACATACGTCGCCGGCGACTGAGGAGACCAGTCCCCAAACAGTTGTTCCACCAGTTCCAGCGTCTGATTCACGTCGACGCGCCCGGCAATCCCCAGAATGGCATCGCGGGGACCGGCACACCGCTCATACAAACCCTTCACGTCCCCCGCCGTGAGCGATCCCACTCCCTCCAGCGTCCCTTCGCTCGGAACCCCCCAGGGGGCCTCGTAGCAGCGACGCCGCAGTTCGATCATGACCTTTTGGCGCGGCTCATCTTCAATGGCCCGCAGCGACTGTTCGACCCCCATCCGCGCGGGCTCGAATTCTTCTTCGGGAAGATGCGGCCGCCGCACGACATCGGCATAAATCGCCAGAGCCGCCGGCAGGCTTTCCGCCACCGTCGCTCCCGTAAAGCTCAGGTGGCTGTTCCCCACCCCTTCGTTCCGCTGCAGTCCCAGGTTGTCCAGCGCATTGGTGAGCTGCATGCTGTCCCTGGAACCAGCGCCGCGCAGAATCAGGTCGACCAACACGGCGGCGGCCCCCTCGCGCCCTGGCGGGTCGTAGTTGCTGCCGGCGGGAATCAACAACGAAAACGCCGCCGATTGCACGTCGGCCATCGGTTCGATGATCAGCGTCAACCCGTTGGAAAATGTCCGCGTATGGATCTGCTGTTCGGGCATCCGGAATCCGGCTTTCGAGTCTGGGGAATCGCCCCCGGCCAGGC
Organism: Planctomycetales bacterium; assembly: GCA_046152955.1. Taxonomy (GTDB): domain Bacteria; phylum Planctomycetota; class Planctomycetia; order Planctomycetales; family Planctomycetaceae; genus SIAF01. Next base: position 1,398 of record JBJXGA010000147.1, read on the forward strand.
ATGATGCCGCGGCACGAGCGCAAACGGTCATTGTCGCGACTGGACGCCGATTCCTCAAGCGCCTCGGGTTGTAACCACCTGCGATTCTACAGCAGACTCTCCAGCAACAGCCGCATTTTCCGCAGTTCGATGAGTCGCGAAGCGTCGTCCGTGAGTTCGGGTAAAATCTCGACCGACAGCGCCCGGTTGTACTTCACCCGCTGCAACTGGCTGATCAGGCGGCTGTAATCCATCTCTCCCAGCCCGACCGGAACCTGCACCTGACTGGGGGTTGTGTCCCGCAGATGCACATGATGCACAAAGGGATACACCTGGTCGAAATTCGCTCCGCGGTGCGGTCCGCAGATGTAATAGCTGGGGTCCAGGGTCAAACCCAATCCGCGGGCCGCCTGGCACAATTCGATCGCCGTGTGCGGGTCCTCCGTGAGGTGCCCCGTCTTGGTCTTGATCGAGATCAGGATGCCATCCTGGCTGGCAATCCGCAATAGCTCGCGGAGCCGGTCGATCTCTGAGTTGAACGGGGTTCCCAGGCGGGATGCCGGCAGGGTGATCTGGGCGATCCGAAGCTGTTTGGCCACGCGGCTGAGGATCGCAAAATCGCTGGGACGGATCTCGTTCTCCAGACAAAACGCCACCGGCACGAGCCGCGTCGCCTCTCGATACCGCGTGCAAAATCGGTCGGGATCGCGGAGGATTTCGGAGGGCTTCAGATGGTCGCTGGCTTCATCCATCCAGATTTCGATCTTGTCGAATTCGAGATCGTCCAGCAGGAACGCCGCCTCCGCAAACGGCTTGTCCGAAAAACTGCGCGTGGTCGCTGATACAAACACTGGGGCACACTCCGTTGATGAACTCCGGTCGGATCTCGGCGGCGGCGCCCGCCGGCCAGTCCTACCCGCGATTCGAAACACTCTCCCGCGCGGCGATCCGAGCCCCGCCGACGAATTCGTCCGCGAATCGAGCGGTTTTGATCCAAGTTGCTGGCAAGCAATAAGTTGCGACGCACATCCGGCCTGCCGACGCCAACTGCGGCCGGGCCAATGTTAATTTATCCCGATTGTGCGGAATCTGCAAGGTTGAGGGATCAATCCTCCCCTGACGATGGTAGTTTGCGTGCGGATTCTGCACGTTCTTCCGGAAACGCCGCCGATAAACAGTGTGGGCCGCTTGCCGTCGATTGGCTTCGGCGATGCCTCAATCGCCCGACCGGCCCGATGACGATTCTCAGCCTGTTTTCCGGGGGAAAGTTCCGATGCGCACAATGCTCTTCACCGTCGCGGTTGCCGCCGCGCTCCTGCCTGGCCTGATCGGATGCAGCCAGAATCCCAACCTCGTTCGGGGCCAGAATCCCGAGTTTTGCCCTGTCCCCGAGGGGATGTCGGGCGAATATTGCCCGCCGGACGACGGCATGTGCCACAACGGATGCCACGGCCCGCACTGCTGCCACTGCCGCCCCTACTGCATTCCCAACGATCTGGTCTATCCTCCTCCGGGTGACGCTCCCGCCATCGTGCAGTATCCCTACTACACGACCAAAGGCCCTGACTGCTTCTTTCACCAGTAGGCCCCCCGTGGCTGACGCAGCCTGCGTCGGCAACGGAACGCAGAGTCACCCCAAAGTGGCAGACGGATGGCCCCGATGAATGTCGTGGCGGCCGTCCGGCGAATCTGGCCGAAACAGTCTGTGTTAGACGTGGACGCTGGCAGCGTCCACTACGGGCGCACCGCCTGAAGACTCTCACGGAACGGGGGGCGGAGAACTCCCCGTTCCGTGACGAACGCGGCGACCAGCTCCGCGGGAGTCACGTCAAACGCCGGATTGTAGACCCCCACCGTTTCGGGGGCCGTTTGTCGTCCGAATCCGTGCGTGATTTCCTTCCGGTCCCGGTGTTCGATCGGAATCTCGGCCCCGGAGCCGATCGAAAAATCGAACGTGCTCGAGGGGGCCGCAACATAGAACGGAAGGCCGTGGTGCCGCGCCAATACCGCCACCCCGTACGTACCGATCTTGTTGGCCGTGTCTCCATTCGCCGCAATCCGATCGGCTCCCACGATGACGGCGGCAATGCGCCCTTCGCGCATCACCTGCGCGGCCATCGAATCGCAAATCAACGTCGTATCGATGCCCCGCTGCACCAGTTCCCAGGCGGTTAAGCGCGCTCCTTGCAGCAGGGGTCGGGTTTCGTCGGCAAACACGCGCAAGCGCTTCCCCGCATCGTGCGCCGCGAAAATCACCGCCAGCGCTGTCCCGTAATCGGCTGTCGCCAGGCCTCCCGCGTTGCAATGCGTCAGAACGCCGGCGCCATCGGCCAGGAGCGCGGCGCCATGCTGTCCGATGGCGCGGCACATCGTCCGATCTTCCTCGTGAATGTCCCGCGCCTCGGCCAGCAGCCGCGCTGCCAGTTCCCTGGGGACCAGGTCCGCCGGCGAACGGTCCACCACCCTCCGCATCCGATCCAGAGCCCAGAACAGGTTGACCGCCGTGGGGCGGCTGGTCGCCAGATAATCGCACACCTCTCGGAGCCGTCGGCGATATTCCTCCGCATCGCCGTCAATCGCCGACTGTCCTCCCACGCAAACGCCATAGGCCGCGGCGACCCCAATCGCCGGAGCGCCGCGCACTCGCAAGGAGCGGATCGCTTCCCAAACCGTTTCGACATCGCGGCAGTCGATCTCGCGGAACTCAACCGGAAGCAACGTCTGGTCGATCATCACCAGATGTCCATCGACCTCCCCTTCCCAATGCAGTGTGCGAAACATCGTGGATTCGGAAGTGTGTGGCATGCCATACCTGTCTGCGTGGTCGCTGGCGCGCCCCGCGCGGCCAGCCTGGATGTTCGAAAGCGGGGCTTCTTGTCAGTCACTGCCGTTGGTCATGGCTCAGTCATGGTATGGCGCCGGTCACTGCGCGATTCCGGCTGAGCGCCCGCCAGGCTTCTTCCTGATCCAGTTCGAGTTGCCGCTCCTGCTGGAGGATCAACTCGGCCTGGCGGCTCGCGGACAGTTTTTCCAATCCTTTCACCGCCTGTTCGGCCTCCACCAGTGCTGCGCGGCACTGCTCCAGATTCTCCGCGGCCAACGCCGACTCCCGCCGGTTGACCTCAAGTTCACCCGCCAAATGCTCCAGATGAGAGCGGAGCGCCAGGCAGCCAGGGACATCGAGTCGTGGCTGCGCCGACAGCCGCCGCAACTCCTTCTGTTGGCGGTTGTGGTCCAGAACCAGGGCCTCCTGTTGCCGCTGGAGCGTCGCAACCTGGTGCAGTGCGCTGGCCAGCGCCTGGCGCCGCGCGTCGCGGTGGCTGCGCCGCCATTGCAGAAGAGACTCGAGTGTGAATTGAAAACGTTTCATAAGCCCCCTGGCGAGGTGGCCGATTGCGTCAGAGCCTTCAAGCGAGCCACGGCGTCATCGAAGGAGGTGCGCTCCGTCATCCCCTGTTGAAGGAATCTCAGTATGGGACCGCGGAGCGCCAACGCCCGATCCACCAGCGGCTGCGAACCGGGCTGATAGGCGCCCACCGAAATCAGATCCTCCGACTGCTGGTAAGCGGCCAGAAGGCGCCTCAAATCGTCGGCGGCTCCGACCTGTTCCAGCCCGACCACGTCAGGCATCGAGCGGCTGATGCTCGACAGCACGTCGATCGCCGGCCAATGCGCCTGATGTGCCAATTTGCGGGAGAGCATGATGTGGCCGTCGAGAATGCCCCGCACCGCATCCGAAATCGGCTCGTTCGTGTCGTCTCCCTCCACGAGCACCGTGTACAATCCGGTGATGCTTCCCCGTTTCGACGTGCCGCTCCGCTCCAGCAGCCTGGGAAGCAGCGCAAACACGCTGGGAGGAAACCCGCGCGTCGCGGGAGGCTCACCCGCTGCCAGTCCAATCTCTCGCTGCGCCAGGGCAAACCGCGTCACGCTGTCCATCATCAACAGGACGTCCCGACCCAGGTCACGGAAGAACTCGGCGATCGTTGTTCCGGCATACGCCGCGCGGAGCCGCATCAGCGCCGGCTCGTCGCTGGTGGCCACCACAACCACGCTTCGCGCCAACCCCTCTTCACCCAGATCCTTTTCCACGAATTCGCGGACTTCGCGACCGCGTTCTCCCACCAGAACGATCACGTTGACGTCGGCGGCGCATTGCCGCGCCATCTGCCCCAGGAGCACGCTTTTTCCCACACCGCTGCCGGCAAACACCCCCAGCCGTTGTCCCTTTCCGCACGTCAGCAGCGCATCGATGGCCCGGATTCCCGTCGCCAGCGGCTGCGCGATCCGCGGACGCTGCATGGGAGAAATCGGCTCGCCATGCAGGTTCGCCCGATGCGGCAGCGCGGGGACCGGCCCGGAATCGAGAAACCGGCCGCGACCATCGACGACCCGACCCAACAGCCGTTCCCCCACGCGCAGCACCGGGGCCGATTGCGTCAGCACGACGCGATTGCCGCGCCGAATGCCTGCGAGGTCTCCCAGGGGGAGCAGCAGCGCTTCCTCACCCCGGAGACCCACCACTTCGGCTTCCAGCGCCGTCCCGTTGTCCCGTTCGATCGCACACAGCGCCCCCAACGGGGCGGGAAAATCGACAACCGACGTCGTCAGACCGACCACGTGGCTGACGCTGCCGGTCAGCCCCAGAGGGAGAATGCGATGGACCTGTTCTTCGAGCGCGAGCATGCCACTATCCGAGGGGAAACAGTTCGTCAACGATCCGCGCCAGTTGAGATTCGATCCGCCCATCAATCGTTCCGTGACGGGTTTCAATCCAACATCCTCCCCGAGCGACCGTGTCGTCGGAAACCAGCGTCAATTCCCCCACGCGCGCCAGCGATTCCTGAATCTCCCGGGTACCTGTCTGCAACTGCTCGTGATCCTGAGGGTGCAGATGCACCACGATGTCCTGCGAACCGACCGTCCTCCGCAACACCTCACGGATCATCCCAACCGGAAGCTCTGCATCGGCGGCAATTTTCCGGTGGATGATTTTCTCGGCCATCGCCGCACTCAGTCGGATTGCCGTTTGCTCCCATTCCGCCAGCCAGGCGTCGCGCTCTGCTTCCAGGGCCTGGGCCACAGCCCGAAATGCCGGAAGCGCCTCGCCAAGCGCCTCCTGACGGTACTGCCCGGCAAGCTGCGCGGCGCGGTCTTCGATCAACTCGCGAGAGGCTGCAATTCCCGCCTCCTGTCCTTCGGCGAATCCTTCCTCATAGGCCCGGCGTCTGATCTCCTGGGCGTCGCGGGCCGCCTGAGCCAGCATCTCAGCCGCCTGACGACTGACGCGTGTCCCCTGTTCCTCCCACTGTCTCTGCATGTCATTGACAGGAAACGTCCCCCCCGCTCCGAGCTGTCGCGCGGCGTGGGCTTTGATCAGGCGGCTCGATTCTGAAGTCTGCATGACGGGGGTTGCGGAGTCAGCAATGAATACGACGCGTGAGTGCAATCAATCGCAGAGAGATTCGGAGTGTCGTTCGATCCTGACGGGTCGCGCGGAATTGCGGGGAGTCAGTCTGGTGAACTGAGTACGGGGCGGTATCCTGAGAATCGCGCGACACGTCGGGTGGAGGTTGCATTGGAGCCGGACGCCAGCCTTCCTTCCGCTTCCAGTTGTTCCAGAATCTGATTGACCAGCGACTGTGCCGCCGCGACGTCGGAGAGTCGAACCGGCCCCAGTTCCTGCATTTCGATCCGCAGTCGTTCGGCGGTGGCCAGCGGAAGATGCCCCAGGACTTTGACAATCATGCGTTCCGACGCCCCTTTGAGCGCCACGGCCCAATGCGCCACGTCGACCGCTTCAGCGATGACTCGTAGCGGCTCAGTGGGCAGGTCTGCAATCGCTTCAAAGTCTTGCGACGGCCGGCCCGTTTCGAACAATTCGGGACTGGCCCGTTCCAGTCCTTCCAGCAGCGCAGTGTGCGTGGAAGAGCGCGACGCGGAGTGCCGCCGCAGCGGCCAGTTGGTTTGATCCGGTGGAACCACCCTCTCGGCGCTCCAAGATTCCATCCGCTGTCGCAGGCTGGCCTCCACCTCAGCCACGATCCGTGCATCAATCGACTCAATCCCCCGCATGCGCCGGGCCACGTCGGACTGCTTTGTGGTCGGCAGTCCCTCCAGTACCCGCGCCCCCCGGTGAGCCGGCAGAAACGACAGCACCAGGGCGATCGTCTGCGGATGTTCCTGGGCCACGAGAGTCACCAACTGCCCGATCGGAGCGTCACTCAAAAACTGAAACGGCGATGCGGCTGGTGATGAAACCCGCGAGAGTGCTCCGTGTGACGGCAGGGACTGAGAAACGGCAGCCAGCGACTTCTCCGACGCATCCTGAAATTTGTCACGCAGCACTTCAGTCTCCCCATCGCGGGGCGTCTCCTGCGACTCCGGAAGAGCGCTGGGCTCCAGCGAGTCTGGCAACACCGCGTGCTGGGTGTCGAGAGGCTTTGCGGGCGGAACAGTGTCGGCAGTGGTCCGCTGTTTGTCCTGTGGAACTTCCCGGCGCGTGGTTCGCGTGCGAAGCGTCCAGCAGGCACAGAGCGCCAGACCGGTCAGTCCGGCCAAAGCCCCCCAGTCCCGCGCCGCTTCAGTCAGCAGCACGCTCCATGCCGGTCCTTCGGCATCCTGCACTTCGATCTCCTCTCCGTGCGGCGGCGCGCCGGAGGATGGACCGGAGTTGGAAAGCTCGGTTCGGTCGGAGTCGGCGGCCGCTGTCGCCACTGAATCCGCGAGAGAAGACGGCGTTGCGACCTTCTCCGTCTGTGAGGAGGCCAGGGTCGCGTTTTTGTCATCATTCGCGGCGGAGGCCGCCGTGGGACGTTCGACACCGTGTCCGTCCCGCGGGCCGTTGTGCAGTGGATGTCCCACGGTGCTGGCGGTGCTGGTATCCAGTACAGTGACATCCCCGGCCTTCATGTTCCAGGCGGCGGCGACGATCTGCTGCAGCGATTCGAACAGCACTTCGGAAATCTCGGCGTCAGGACGGGGGGTCACGCTGAGCACGGCGCTCATTTTGGTTTCTCGAGAAAACCCTCTCGATCCAGACCGATGCACCAGGACACGCGCCTGCGCAATCTGTGGAATTTGCTCGATGATCTTGCCGACTTCCTTGGCCTTACCGGCGTCGATCAACTCCTGCCGCTGTCGGTCGTTGACCAGTAGCGGGTTTCGCTCCAGCGCCTTGTCCAGGTCTTGTCCAAACGGGCTGGGCTGCCTGCCCCGCGCTTCCAGCGTCGCCTCGTACCGTGCCGCCTCCTGCCGCGGGGCCAACAGACGCCGCCCCACGACCCGTGCATTGGTCAACCCGGCTGTTCGCAGCGCCTGCTGCGCGGTTTCGAGTTCATCGTTCGCAAACTCCCGACCGGCCGCGAGCGGTACTTCGTCCCTTCCCGCTTCGGGGGACATCAGCAGACCCAGACCAGCCAGCACCAGGACCGGCGCTGCAACCAGCGTCAGCCGTCGTCCCGGCGTCAGGCCGTTGAACAGCTCCTTCAACTGCGACAGAGTGTGCCGCTGCGACTGCATATCGTTCCTGATTCTGACCGCCGTCCGCCGCCCACAGGGCGCAGCGATCCGGCAAACGGCGCGGCCAACGCCGCCGCCGCGGGGTGAGTCAATGAATGCGAATGGGGAGAGCCTGAAAGGGGGAAATGGAGGTGCGGAAAATACCCTTCCAAGGCAATTCGGTCAAGGTGGGGTTTGGCGAGTCGGGAGCGTGGGGGCACTCGACACGGTTTGGCCAGGCAAATTGGGTTTCGCGAGTGTTTGTCGCCGAAGTCGGGAATTTGAACCGCGATCAGCAATTCTGGGATGACTGCTCCTGCCCCCCCTCTTCGGCCTCCTGCCGTTGGAGCGAACGATTCAATAGCGAGAAACGATTCGGAAGCGAGAACGGACGGAGCTCCTCACACCCCATCCGCTATGTGCGGATTGGTGAGCGAGACTGGCGCTGACGAACTGCCGAGAATTCGTGCGCGGCACAGGACTCAGAAGACACGATGTTGGTGCCAGAGTGGCCAACCGCGAAACAGAAAAACGTGACGCCATGTCTCGCAGATTCCAGACCGGCCTCGACGTCGGAAATTGTACATCAGTATACATGGCCCTGTCAAGTCCGCGGCGAGCGGCAAGTCGCGGGATTTCTCAGGAATTCGGAGACGCTGGGCTCAAACCGCGCACCGCTCCGCCATTTGCTCTGCCACCTGCTTGGCCGGGCGATTCGGACCCAGGGGGGAGTAGCTGCTTGGACGCCGACGCAGGCCGCGTCGGCTACGGGGCGGGCTTGTGCGCGCTTGGCAGATAGGTTGACGACGAGACCGGTGGGCTGACGGCACGCCGCTCCCGGGGTAGTGTGCCAACTGGGTGGCCACCTGCCAACTCGGTGACCATCTGGTGGGTCATGTGGTGGGTCATGTGGTGGGTCATGTGGTGGGCCATGTGGTGGGCCATCTTGTCCAAACGCGGGGGGATTGCGGCAACCTGTGGAATCGTTGGGGGTTGCGGATGTGTCAAGATGCCGGCATGGGCTGGTGGGCCACAGTGGGTCAGGTGTCGGGTGTACCCGTTGCGGTATAGATGTGGTGTTGGATGGATTTGTGGGGCATGGTGATGGTGGAAGTCGCCGGCGCAAGCTGCGTCGGGTAAGGGGGCTTGATTACCAATGAGACCGGTGGGCGTAAGCTGGCCGGTTCAAAGCAATTGGATTCCTCCAATATCCACTCACGCGCCACCCCCAGCCGCGCACTCCAGCCTCCTCCAAGCCAAACCCCATCCGAGCCGCAGCGCCGCGCCATTCGAAAGTTCCGGCCCCTTCGGCCCTGGGTCGGTGCGCCATCGAAATCCCAATTGCCAACCAGGGGGAGATTCCTTGTCTCCCCTTCGGCCGCGCCCCGCAAGCGCACTTCACCGCAAGTCCGAACCTCTTATACCGTTGAGACTACTTGCAAATTAAAATAAACATAAACACACCGCGATGCACAATGCAATTTTTTTCACATTCTTACTTTTTCCAAAATTCTGAAAATTTCCTCAGAATTCCAATTGACGAATTGTCTTGGGACGGTAGCATGACACGCAGATCACCCGGATGTCGTTCGCGATTCTTTCGCGACACATCCTCGCAAATTAGCCAACAAGCAGTTTCAGAGTCTCACGGCGTGACCGCGTACTAGCCAGACGACGAGTGCCGAGTTTCTTGACAGCGACTCTCGACTTCGCCAGCACGCGATCTTGGAGTGCGGGAAATCTTTCCCGCTTTTCGTTCGAGCGTAATGACGGCGCCAGACAAAGAATAAGACCCCACCGGAGTTCCTCGAATCAGGGCGTAACTGCCCGCTTCGTATTGAATGGCAATTCTCCGGCACAGATATTTGCCTGAATCGCACAAAGAGTTTGAATCACACAGCGAAACAGTGAGTCTTCCGCACTCCATGATCCCGTGGAGTACGTCAGCCTTCACTGATGCAGTAGGTCGGTGTCGGTAAATCCGTGAGATTTCCGCCACGAAACGCTGGCGCGGCGAACGCGTCGTCTGTGAATCGGTGCGCCAGGCACTGCCTGACGGATCGAAGTGTGTAGGTATCTGGATCCCGCGGCCTGGCACAGCCCCACGGCAAAGGTTGGGCCCCGGGCTCCGGGACAGCGCATGTTTCGGCGTTCGCGCCGCAATACGGCGCAGAGTGTGTCGTTAGTTCTAAGTATCGAAGTGGCCGCGGGCTTAGCCCCCTCGCGGTCGTGCAGATTGGCCACGGGACCTGTTCGGCAAGAGGCCACCTCTTCTCACTGGAGCCGCTCCATGTTCGCGATCAACCTCGGTCGATGGATTCAGCAGACGTTTTCCCTCCGCCGCCATCTGCGCCTCACCCGCCGTCCCCGCGCCGGACGCCGCCCCGATGCCGCCTGGCCGGCGCTGACGCAAGACCTCGAACCGCGGCAACTTCTGGCCGCTGTAGCGGTTAATGATAGTTACTCGGTGGCGCACGATCACACCTTGAATCCATCTCAAGGCGTATTAGTCAATGACGTTCCCAACGGCGCGCCGATGCTCACGGCGACGCTCGTCACCTCTCCCACGCACAGCAGCGCTTTCACACTGAATAGCAACGGGACGTTCTCTTATACCCCTGCCACGGGGTACATCGGCAGCGACAGTTTTACGTATAAAGACTGGGACGGCATGATGTTCAGCAACACGGCGACCGTCTCGCTCAGCGTCACGAACGCCGCTCCCACCGTCTCCGCCGACAGCTACACGATCAACAAGGACACCTACGCCACCGCCACCGAAGGGGTCTCCGGCGTTCTGGCCAATGACAGCGACTCCGACGGCTATTCCCTGACCGCCGCCGTCGTCACCGGTGTCAGCCACGGGACGCTCACCCTCAACACCAACGGGACATTCACCTACGTCCCCACGGCGGGCTACCTGGGGAGCGATTCGTTCGTCTACTCCGCCAACGACGGAGTCACCACAACCAACGGCACCGTCTCCCTCACCGTCGTCAGCCCCTTCAGCACGCAGAGCAACAGCGTCGATCAGCCGTTTTTCGGCAACAACTCGCAAGGCCCCTTCAGCACCTCGTCGTTGACCGGCGAAGCGCAACTCTCTGCCGAATTGGGACATGGGCACGATCTGCGGTACGCCTCCCTCACCGCCGACGCCAAGTCGATCGTCGCGGTCGAGACCACCTACAGTGCCGGGTTGACGATGCCCAGCACAATCGAGGCGCGGCTCACGATCGGCGGCGTCACCGCCACCCCCATCTTCTACAGCGGCACCTCCCTGCAAAACGGGAACAAGCTGCGGCTGGCGGTCCAGGCCAACACCACGTCCCTCGCGACCGGCCATTATGCCTATACGATGACTGTCATTGCTCATTACAGTTCCACCACCGCCACCCGCACCTTCACCGGGTATCAGGATGTCGTCAATCGCAGCTCCAGCGAGTTTGGTTCCGGCTGGACGCTGGAAGAACTGGACCGCCTGGCGATCGGGACTGGCGGCGTCCTGTGGTACGGTGGAGCCGGTGGAACCGCCTGGTTCACCGACACCGGCAGCGGCACTTACAGCAGCCCTGCCGGTCCCCTCGCCTTCCACACGTTGGCCAAGACTGGTTCCACCTATACCCTCAACGACAAACACGGCAACGTCGAGAACTTCTCGTCGATCGGCCTCCTCACCTCCAAGGTCGACACCAACGGCAATACCGTCAGCTATGCCTACACCGACGCCAACAGCGACGGCCAGACTGTCGAGCTGAGCACCATCACCGACCCGTTTGGCCGGACGACGACATTCAACTACACCAGCGGCAAGGTCTCCTCGATCAGCGATGTCGCCAGCCGCTCGACCACCCTCGGACGGGATGGGTCCGGCCGCCTCACAACCGTCACCCGGCCTGATCCGGATGGCGCCGGCGCGCTGGCAAGCCCTGTGACGACATACGCTTACGACACCTCCTCCCGCATCACCAGCGTCACCGATCCCCTGTCGCACGCCACGACGTTGACCTACGGCTACTCCGGCAGACTCAGCCAGGCGACCTATCCCGATTCCAACACCCGAGGCTTCACCCCCGCCCAGATTCGCGGTCTGGTCGACACCACCAGCGGGTCCGGTTCCTCCTCGAATCCCGCCACCCCCTACATCATCGGCGGCGGTGGCGCCCCGATGTCCCTCCTCACCAACGAAATCGGACAGCAGGCGCAGTCCCTGTTCGATCGCTTCGGCAACATCACTTCCTACACCAACCCGCTCAACGACACCACCCTCTGGCAATACAACGCCAATGGTCTGGTGACGCAACGAACCTCCGCCGATCCCGACGCCGGCGGCTCACAGACGGCCCAAGTCACATCGTATCAATACGACAGCAAGGGAAACCTGACGCAGATCACCCATCCCGACAGCTCGACCGACACCTGGACCTACCACAGCACGCTCAACCTGCCCCTCACGCACACCAACCAGCGGGGGAAGACGACGACCCTGACGTACAATTCGTACGGCAACCTCCTCACCTCGACCGATCCGCTGGGGGATGTCACCACCTACGCCTACAACAGCCGGGGGCAGGTGACGAGCGTCACTGGCGCTGACCCCGATGCGGGGGGAAGTCTGGCGGCCCCTGTAACCAGCTTCACCTACGACACCACCGGCCGAATCACCCGGATCACGAACCCCGACACGACGCATCAGGACTTTACGTACAACAGCAGCGACACCGTCGCCACCTCGGCCGACGAACTGGGCCGGACCACCACGTATGCCTACGACACGCTGGATCGTCTCCTCACAGTGACTCGACCAGATCCCGACGGCGCCGGCTCACAGACCGCCCCTGTGACCACCAACGTTTACGATGCCGACAGCCGCCTGACGAGCCAAACCAATCCTCTGGGCAAAACCACCACCTACGCCTACAACAGCCGCGACTGGCTCACGTCGGTCACCCTCCCTGATCCGGACGGTGCGGGGGGTGCCTCGGCACCTGTGACCAGCTTCGGTTACAACGCCGCCGGTTGGCGGACCACCGTCACCAGTCCCCTCGGGAATGTCACCACCAGCGCGTATGACAACGCGGGGCAACTTACGAGCGTCACCACCCCCGATCCCGACGGCGTCGGCGGTGTCGCCGCCAGCGTCACCAGTTTCACCTACGACCACATCGGCCGCGTCACCAGGGTCACCGATCCCCTTTCGAACCACGTCGATTACACCTACAACAGCCTCAATCAGCGGATCACCGCCGCTGACGCTCTAGGAAAGACCACCACCTACACGTACAACACGCTGGGACAGCTTCTGACCATCACCGCGCCTGATCCGGACGGCGCGGGGTCGCTTTCCAGCAGCGTCACAACCTACACCTACAACGACGCGGGCCTCTTGGCCACGCAGGTCACCCCCCTCTCCGAGACGACCACCTACGCCTACGACCACCTCCATCGCCTGACTTCGGTCACCCTGGCTGATCCGGACGGGGCCGGAAGTTTGACTTCACCTGTTACGACGTACACCTATGACGTCAACAGCCGCCTGACGAAAGTCACTGACGGCTTGGGAAACTACACCCAGTACGCCTACACCAACGCCGGCCAGCTCTCCACGGTCACCGGCATGGACCCGGACGGCGCCGGCTCACAGACCTCACCGGTCACGACGTACACCTACGACAACCTGGGGCGCGTAACCGCCGTCACCGACCCCTTGAGCCACGCCACCACCTACGAGTACGACGGCAATGACCGACTCACCAAACAGACCAATCCGCTCGGCTACTTCACGCAATACGCCTACGACTACATCGGCCGCCTGACGAGCGTCACCACTCCCGATCCCGACGGCGCCGGAACCGGGGTCGCGGCGTCGATCACCAGCTATGCCTACAACGGCGATGGCCGGGTCACCAGCCAGACCGATCCCAAGGGATACGTCACAAGCTACCAGTACGACCCGCTGGGACGGGTCACCTCTGTCACACAGCCAGACCCGGATGGGGCCGGTTCACAGACATCGCCTGTGACGACGTATACCTACGACCTGGCGAGCCGCGTCACCAAAGTCACCGACGCCCTCTCGAACTATACCCAGTACGCCTACAACGCCAACGGCGCTCTCACCACCGTCACGCAGATGGACCCCGACGGCGCGGGAGCAGCTTCAAGCCCTGTGACGACCTACGCTTATGACTACGCCGGGCGGCTGACCAGCGTCACCGATCCCCTGAGCCACGCCACCACCTACGGCTACGACGCCAACTCGCAGCTCACGACAGTCACCGATCCGCTCTCGCACGTCACCACCTACGGCTACGACCGCATCGGTCGTCAGACCACGTTGACCACTGCCGATCCGGATGGCGCCGGTTCCCTCACCTCCAGCGTCACCACCTACGCTTACGATGCGGCCCATCGCCTCACCAGCGTCACCGGGGCCGATCCGGACGGGGCGGGGAGTCTGACCTCCCCTGTGACCAGCTACACCTACGACAAACTCAATCGACTGACCACGTTCACCGACCCGCTGAGCCATGCCACCAGCTACACGTACGACGCCGCGGGGAATCGGACGAAAGTCACCGATCCGCTGGGGAACTACACGCAATTCGCGTACGACGCCAACGATCGTCTCACCACCGTCACCGAAATGGACCCGGACGGCGCCGGGAGTCAGACTTCCAGCGTCACGACCTATGCCTACGACCGGATGGGGCGAACTCTCTCGGTCACCGATCCCCGCAGCGGCGTCACCAGCTATGCCTATGACCTGAACTCGAACGTCACCAGCCTCACCGATCCGGGCGGGAACGCCACGACGTTCGCCTACGACAACCTGAATCGAGTCACCACCGAAACCAACGCCCAGAGCAACGCCCGGACCTACGGGTACGACGCCGTGGGGAACGTCACCAGCCAGACCGACCGGAATGGGCG
>JBJXGA010000191.1:0-3788 GCA_046152955.1 Planctomycetales bacterium
CGACTGTACGACAAAGTGGTGCTGCGCGACGATTTGACCTGGTCGGACGGGCGGCCAATCACCGCCCACGATGTGGAATTCACCTACCACACGATCATGGATGATCGGGTGCCTGTTCCGGCGGTCCGGTCGGGAGTCGACAAACTGCTGTGGGTCAAAGCCTACGACGACCGCACGGTGGTCTATTTTCACAAAGAGTCGCTGGCGACCAACATCTGGAACATCAACTTTCCCGTCATTCCCAAGCACGCCTACGCTCCGCACCTCGACGAAGATCCAGCGCTGCAAAATCACCCGCGGCATGTGGAACTGGAAATCAGTCCGATTTCCGGCGGGCCCTACACGGTGACCAGCCGCGTGCGCCGCCCGGAAATCGTCCTGACGCGCCGTGAAAGCTGGTATCTGCATGCGGGACGCCAGGTGCGCGACAAGCCCCATTTTAAGGAAATCCGCTTTCGAGTGATCGAGGATGGCAATATCGCGCTCTTGGCGCTGAAACAGGGAGAAATCGACGAAATGATGCTGACGGCGGACCAGTGGGTCACGCAGTCAAACGACGATGAATTCTATCGGCTGAACACCAAAGCGTCCGGAGTGGAATGGACCTATTTCGGCTTTGAATGGAACCTTCAAACGCCGTATTTCTCCGACCCGCGCGTCCGCCAGGCGATGTCCTGGGCGTTTGACTACAAGGAGATGCTCGACAAGCTGTTTTACGGACTGTACGAGCAGTCGAACGGCATGTTTTATCCGACAGCCTGGATGGCGCCGAAACAACGTCCCCCCTTGTATCGCCAGGATCTGGACAAGGCCGAAGAACTGCTGGACCAGGCGGGCTGGACCGACAGCGACAATGACGGAATTCGCGACAAACGGATCGAAGGCAAACTGGTCAAATTCGAATTCAGCATCCTGTGTCCCACGATCCCGGAGCGGATCAAGCTCTGCACGCTGCTCAAGGAGAATTTGTCGCAAATCGGCATCGTCTGCAACGTCCGTCCCCTGGAAGCGACCGTCATGCAGGATCTGTTGATCAAGCACCAGTTCGAAGCCGCGTTTGGCGGATGGGGGACCGGGACCGATCCCGACACGTCGGAGAATATCTGGGCCACCGGAGAGGGGCGCAACTTCGGCCACTACTCGAATCGCCAGGTTGACGACTTGTACAAACAGGGGCGACTGGAATTTGACCAGAGCAAACGGGCCGCAATCTACGGGCGGATCCACGAGTTGATCTACGCCGACCAGCCGTACACGTTTTTGTATTACCGCAACGCGTTTTACGCATTCAATAAGAAACTGCGTGGATACGTCTTCAGTCCGCGCGGCCCGTACAACTACAATCCGGGATTCGGCGCCCTGTACAAAGTTCGGAATTGACGACGCATGCTGCAATACGTATTGCGCCGACTGCTGATCGGCGGGTTGACGCTGCTGTTGATCACGTTTGTGATCTTCGCGCTGGTCCGGAACATTCCCGGAACTCCTCTGACCAACCTGTCCGAGGCAAATCCTGATCGAAAGCTGAGCCCCGAAACCATCGAACGCCTGAACAAAGCCTACGGCCTCGACAAGCCGTGGTCGCAAGCGTACCTGGTGTGGCTGGGAAATCTGGTGCGGGGCGACCTGGGGAATTCCATCTCGCGGAAAACGCCGGTGGCCGGAATCATCGGCGAGCGGATCGGGCCGACGCTGCTCCTTTCGCTCTCGTCCGTCTTTCTGGCGTACCTGCTCGCGGTGCCGATGGGACTGGTGGCGACGGTCCGTTCCGGAAAGCTGGACGAGCGGATTGGCAGCGTCATCCTGTATATGTTGTATTCGCTCCCTTCGTTCGTGGGGGGGCTGTTTCTGTTGGTGCTGTTTTATCAGGAACTGCACTGGTTTCCCCTGCGGGGGATGACCAGTGACGATCACCTCACCCTCTCCACCGTCGCGCGCTGGAAGGACATCGCCTGGCACGCCTGCCTGCCCATCGTCTGTTACACATACATTCACCTGGCTTATGACGCCCGTTTCATTCGGGCCAACATGGCCGAAGTCATCCGCCAGGACTACATCCGCACGGCCAGGGCCAAAGGGGTCGGTCCCTGGCGGGTGCTGGTCGTCCATGCGTTCCGCAATTCGTTGATTCCCCTCGTGACGCAGATCGGACTGACGATTCCCACACTGCTAAGCGGCTCGGTCGTTCTGGAGCAACTCTTCACCTGGCCGGGAATGGGGAATCTGTTCTTTGAGTCGATCGCCGAACGGGACTACCCCACGATCATGGGGTTGACGCTCCTGTTTTCGGTGATGACGCTCGCCGGGCAACTGCTGGCCGATGTGTTGTACGCGGTCGTCGATCCCCGCGTGAGCTATGCTTGATTTCATGGTGAAATGAACGGGGCGCATCGCAGCATGTTGCATGGCACGTCACAGGTGACTTCCGCGGGGGAGCCCTCAGCCCCGGTTCACTCCCGCGGCTTTTGGGCCGAAGCGTGGCGCCAATTTCGGCGACGCAAGCTGGCGCTCGCGGCGCACTACTACGTCTGGTTTCTGGCGCTGGTGGCGCTCCTGGCCCCGGCAATCGCCGGTACGAAGCCGATCGTTTGCCGCTACAAAGGGGAGTTGTATTTTCCCGCGCTGGGCTACTTCAGTACCGTCTGGGAAAACCCGATCTTCTCCCGCGACAAGTTTCGCGGCCGGTATCCCAGGAACTTGGCGGAAAAGGATCCGCAGAGTTGGGCCGTGTGGCCGCTGTTGTACCAGGATCCCTATCGCCGCGTGCGCGAAGGAGAATGGGAGGGGCAGCCGGAAAACCCCAGCGGAGACCAGGGGCGGCCCAATCGGTACAACCTGTTGGGAACAAACCAGGAGGGAGTCGACGTCTTTGCCCAGATGGTGCATGGGACGACGATCGCGTTGCTGGTGGGATTCGTGTCGATGGGAACTGCCTCGGCGATCGGCATCGTGTTTGGCGCCATCGCCGGTTACCTCGGGGGCTGGGCCGACATCCTTCTGAGTCGGATCATCGAAGTCGTCATGTGCATTCCGACCCTGGTCCTGATCCTGGCGCTGATCGCCGTGGTGGAGAAGCCGACGATCTGGCACATCATGGCGATCATCGGCCTGACCGGCTGGACCAGCATCGCCCGACTGACCAGGGCCGAGTTCCTCAAGTTACGTGAAAGCGACTTCGTGATGGCGGCCCGGGCGCTGGGTGTCGGCTGGCTGCGGATTATTTTCCGGCACATCCTGCCCAATGCCCTGGCGCCGGTTCTGGTGCCGATCACGTTTGGCATCGCCTCGGCCATCCTGACCGAAAGCGGGCTCAGTTTTCTCGGTTTTGGAGCGCCTCCCCCCAATCCGAGTTGGGGAACGCTGCTCAACTCGGGCCGCCAGAACATGAACCTCTGGTGGTTGATCGTGTTCCCCGGCTTGGCGATCTTCATGGCGGTTCTGTCGTACAACCTAATCGGAGAGGGGATTCAGGAAGCGACCGATCCCAAACTTCGCGACGCGGGAAAATAGATTGCGGCGGCGCCGTCGCAACCATTCTGTTCGCTCAGGCGACAAACGAGCCGCGGACTGCGATCAGCCGGGTTCCTGCCGTTCCGCTGTCGCCGGAGCTTTCACCGCCGGAACCAAAAACCTGCGGCGCAGCGCCAGGCACTCGTCCCCCCCCATTTCGTAGTCGCGGCAGACTTGCGGACGCCATTCGTGGTGGCGGCATTTTCGGGTCTGCGGGTCGAACCACAGGCAGCGAGTCGTCGATTCCTGGCCACGGATCATCCCCAGGAAATGGTCGT
>JBJXGA010000198.1:0-22712 GCA_046152955.1 Planctomycetales bacterium
GCAGCAGGCGCCTCACGACTCCCGATCACCCGTCCCGCAACGCCATCGCCGCGCGCACTCGGTCGTGTGCCAATTCGAGCGCCGCCTTTCGGGGTTCGATCTTTTCGCTGCGGCTGCGATTCAGGACATCCTGGGTATTCCGGCGGATCCGCTCGGCGATTTCAGCAAACGCCGCCGCCTGAGTTTCCCCCTTGTATTCGGCCGCCGCACAGATCACGCCGCCGGCGTTGGCGATGAAATCGGGGACCGACACGATCCCCCGCCGATACAGGACCGCTTCGGCTTCGCGGGTGGCCGGGATGTTGGCTCCCTGTAAAATCAGCCGGGCCTGGATGGCCTGTGCATTGTCGGGGTGAATCGAATCGGGACGGGCCGCCGGAATCAGGATGTCGCAGGGAACGGTCAAGAGCGCCGCCAATGAAATCCGCTCTCCCTTCTCATAGGCGGCGACCGAGCCCGCCTTGCGGCTGACTGCCGCCAGTTCTTCAGCCGAGATGCCCCGCGAATCGAAGACCCCCCCGCCGCTGTCGCTCGCTGCGACCAGTTTCGCCCCCCGCTGTTCGAGGAAGCGCGCGGCGTTTCGCCCCACGTTGCCGAAACCCTCGATGGCAACCGTCGCGCCGGCCAATTGCAAATCGCAAAAGGGGGCGGCAACCTCGGCGCATTCCGCCAGGCCGTAGCCGGTCGCACCGATCTCATCGAGCGGAATGCCGCCGAAGACGCGCGGCAAACCGACGGCCCGCCCAATTTCGGCATGAATCCAGGCCATGCAGGATTCGTCGGTTCCCATGTCGGGACCGGGGATGTACTCAGCCAGGCTGCGGATTGCCCTGGCGAAGGAGCGGACCAGCGCCGGTTTGTCGGCAACCTTTGGATCGGCGAGGATGCCGGCCTTGCCGCCTCCGTGCGGCAGTCCGGCCGCAGCGTTCTTGAACGTCATGGCGCGGGCCAGACGAAAGACTTCATTGGTGGTGACGTCGGAGGCCATGCGGACCCCGCCGATCGACGGTCCGCAAGCGACGTTGTCAACCACCACGATTCCCCGCAGGCCGGTCGCCGGATCGTAGAGATGGACCACCTTCGCCGGCCCCAGGTCGTCGCAGAAACGCTCGTAGTCAAAGCTGTCGGGCATGGACAAGGATTCCTTCAATTGAAACAGGAGGGATTGGGCTGCCACTTGGATCGAACAGGTACGAGACGATTGCCAGTGACCCCGTTCAAATCGATCTGCATCGCCTTCGAATGTGAATCGGACAGGAACATGTGAATCGCACAGAGGCTGTTGAGTGCGGACTGAGGTCCAACCCTGGGGGCAAACCAAAACCCACCAGACGCTTGACTTCGTGCGTCAATCGGCCGCAACGGGAACCCCCGATTCGCGGGTTCGGACGCGGTTCCAGTAGGCGTCGACCTCCGTCTGGATCTCCGCCAGGGCCGCCTCGTTCCGCTGCGGACGGAACAGGTGCTGAAATCGGCGTTGCGGCTCAAGGTACTCGGTGACGGGACGAAAGCGGTTGGGAATATACGTGTGCCTGACACGGCCAGCGACCGCTTCTTTCAGGGGCCAGAGGCCGGTTTCCACGGCGAGGTGCGCCAGTTCGTCTCCCCGTTCGGGCTCGAACCCCCAGCCGGTGGGGCAGACCGCCAGCGATAGAAACAGCTTCGGGCCGCGGATCGATAGAGAACGTTGCACCTTTTCCGCCAGATCGACCGCTTCATGTGCCGAAACCGTGGCCACGTACGGCGGTCGGTGCGCCAGCCAGATTTCGAAGATGTCTTTCTTATGCTGGCGGAGTTCGGCCGTCGAAGTGCTGGTATGCGACCCCTCGGGAGATGAACTCGACAATTGGAAACCGGTGTTGCCGTAGGCTTCGTTGTCGTAGCACAGATACCAGAAGTCGAGCCCGCGCTGAATGGCGGCCGAAGTCGACGAGAGCCCGATGTCGTAGGTCGATCCGTCCCCCGCGAGCACGAGGACTTTCAGGTCGTCTGCCGGGGGGAGCCTCCCTTTCTGCTTCAGGATGTCGAGCGCATCGCGGACTCCCTGCGCTCCGGCGGGAGCGCTGGCCATCGTAGTATACAGCCACGACGACTTGAGCGGCGTGAACGGATACGTCGCCAGCAGCGTCATGCAGCCGGCCGCATTGACCAGGATCACGTTCTCGCCGAGGATCTTATGCACGAGCCTGACGGTCGTCAGCCCGCCGCAACCGGCACACAGCGGAGACCCGCCGGTCAGGTATTCTTCGATCGGCAGGTCTTTGGGATTGTGGAAGTGTTCTCGGGGGACTTTCATTAAGAGCTCCCTGGGCTTGGCGTCTGGTCTTGTCGCTTATCGACACCATCGCTGGATCAGTTCGAACCAAGGTCAGAAAGTCTGCCCTTCAGCGCAGCACGCAGGTCACGGGCTCCATGGATGCATGCAAGCAGGAAGGCACGGTCCCCGTCGTGTTCGTAGATCAAACGATATCGATGTACGAACACCTCACGGATTCTCGCTGAATCGAATTCAGGCACGATTGCCCCGGCCTCCGGGAATTCACCTACGCTAGACTCGGCAGTCCAAACCTGCTGGATGAAAGCCGCCGCATAGTTCTTGGAGTCGCGCGAGATGTACTCGGCGGCCTTCTGGACATCGTCGAGTGCCGCGAGCGTCCAAATTACGGTTGCAGCCATTTTTCCAGTTGCCGTTGAGCTTCCTCGTGCGTGACCGTCCGGCCTTCTCGCACATCCTTCAGGCCTCGTTCGATTTTCTGTCGAACGTAGATCTGATACTGAATGTCTTCCAACGACGCATCTTCAGGAAGGCGATCGAGGATTGCCCGGACATCAGTCTTTGCGGTGCTCATTTTGAATTCCTCAAACCAGAAGGCCGAACTTCCACGATGGCAGTTTAGCAGGAAAAGTGATCCATCGGCTACCCAACCCAAAAGGTCTTGACTTTGAAAGCGCGAAGTCCAGAGTTCTCCCTACGGCGATTTACCTGCCAGCGCCAGCCGATTGCGGGCTTGGTCCCACTCGGCACGGGTGAACAGCAATTCGGGTTCGGTGGGACCGTCGAGCGGCGAGGACGACTCGAGTACCTCCAGGACATGATCAAACTCGGCCTGGCTGATGTCTTTTCCCCCCAGGCCGCCGATGAACGAACGCAATATGGGGGGCCGATCGGCAACCATGGCCAGAGCCCCGGCCAGTTCTTGAAACAAAATGCCTCCCGATCCCGGCGAGAGATTCTGATCGATCACGCCGACGGCATTCTTGCCCGCCAGGGCCGCGGCGACGTCACCCGCGGGGAAGGGGCGGATCATCCGCAGCCGCAACAGCCCCACCCGCCGCCCCTCGTTGCGCCACCGCTCGATCGCTGCTTTGCCCTTCGTGGTGAACGACCCCATCATCACCAGCACTGTCTCGGCGTCGTCGAGGCGATACGGTTCGACCGTGCCGTACCGGCGACCGAAAATCCTATGGAAATCGTCGGCGGCCGCCTTGTGCGCCTCCAGAGCGTTGCCAACGGCGCGGTGCAACTGGTAGCGGAAATAGCTGTACAGACTCCCTTCCAACACGGCCACCCCTTGCGCCACCGGATGGGAAGCGCGAAACACTGGCTGCGTTGGTGTGAAGGGGGGCAGAAACTCGAGCGCCTGTTCGATCGAGGGCAGCTCGACCGGCTCGCGCGTGAAAGACAGAAAAAAGCCGTCGAGATTGACCAGCACCGGCACCGAGACCTGCGGATCCTCGGCGATTCGATACGCCATCAGGACCGAGTCCAGAATTTCCTGGCAGGTCTCGCAATGCAACTGAACGAAACCGGTGTCGCGGGCTGCCAGCACGTCGTTGTGGTCGGGCCCCAGCGTGATCGGCGCCGACAGCCCACGGGAGACGTTGACCAGCACAAACGGCACGCGCCAGCCGGCCACCGTGTAGAGGACTTCCATACCGTAAACCAGCCCCTGGCTCGACGTGGCGGCGAACGTACGCACGCCGGTCGCCGCTGCGGCGCCGGCCGCGGTCAGCATCGAGTGCTCGCTGTCCATCGAAACGAACTTCCCCTGCATCTGGCCGTTGGCGAACCAGTCAGCGAGTGTCTCGATGATCTCGGTCTGAGGAGTGATGGGGAATGCGGGAACGTAGTCGACGTCGGCCAATCGGGCGCCCCAAGCCGCGGCCGCATTCCCGGTCAGCAATTTTCTCACCATGCGCGGACCTCTTTCGTCCTGCCGATTCCCTGGAGCGGACACAACTGGGCACAGATCATGCACCCCTTGCAGTGGTCGTAATCGATGACGGGGTAGCCCTCGGCATTGAGCGCCATCGCGCCGTCCGGACAGCCCAGCACGCACAGTCCGCAGCGGGTGCAGACGTCATAGTCGATTTCCGGACGCTCAACCCGCCAGGCGCCGGTCATTCGCTGGGCGGCGTTGCCGCTGGCGAGAATGCTCGCCGTACCGATTTCCGGCGCATCGTATCCGACCGTGTG
Source organism: Planctomycetales bacterium (assembly GCA_046152955.1). Classification (GTDB taxonomy): domain Bacteria; phylum Planctomycetota; class Planctomycetia; order Planctomycetales; family Planctomycetaceae; genus SIAF01. The sequence continues at coordinate 4,478 of JBJXGA010000198.1, forward strand.
CATCGCCGCCGCAGGCCGCGACCCGCGGATCGGGAACTGAACGGGCGACAGCGCGGCGAACACCTCTTGAGCGATGCGCACGTTCTTTTCAATGACGTCGACACCGGCGTGCAGTTGTGCGAGTTCTTCGCCGACAGCCTCGGCAAGCTGTTCCACCGTCACCAGACCGGACAGTCGCACCGCAGCGGCTGCCAACCCCGCACTGAGCGCCGACGCCTTGCCCAGGATCACCAGGGTGCGGGACGTGATGTCACAGACCTGCATCGCCGGCCGAATCCCGTACTTCTGCGACAGGCCTTCGGTCGACGGGGCGTTGAGGAACACGGCGGCAGCCGACTCTTGCCCGGCCAGGACGGCGGCCCCGCGGTCGTCCAGCAGAGTCTCGTCGGCAATCAGAATCAGGTCGGGGGTTTCGATGACCCCGCGCTCAAGTATCGGCTTTCGATCGATGCGCGTGAAGGCCGCGACTGCCGCCCCGCGCCGCTCGGCCCCGTAGACGGGCGAATCCTGGACCTGCAGTCCGGCGAGGAATGCCGCTGTGCCGACAATCCGCCCGGCGGTCTTGATGCCGTGCCCCCCGCGGCCGTGAAATCGAATCCGAATCATGGTGGAATCCTGTATCCTGGCAACGCCATGGGCGTTGACTGCCGCGCGCAAAAAAGCCCGCGAGGACGTCGAACAACGCCGCACGGGCTGTCACAGCCGATTCGAATTCAACCCGTCGCGAGTTGAATCTGTATCCAGTCTATGTGAGGGGGGCGTGAATTCAAAGTGCTGGAGTCCTGATCTGCGGGAAGCTAGGGTGAAAAAGAAATGCGGTGTTGCCGGACTGATCGTATCAAACGTCGCACCCGAACAGAGTTTGCGATCCTGCTGCTCCTGCAGACAGCCCTCCCGCCGGTCGACAATGCGGCGGCAGGTGGCTACGATGGCTGACAAACTCCAATCACTGACCATGCAGCCGTCCGTGCAGGAGACGACGACCACAGTCGCTGATTGAGCACGTTGGCGACACGAACAAGAGGAGTACAGTTTGCGCACCACAACGGTTGTCTGGTTCAGCCGGGCGGTCGTGCAGGTGACTTGCCTGATTCTGATTGGTCCGCTGGACGCCTGGGCACAAGAGGCCGAGCGGTTACTGAAGACAACGGCGGTAGTGCGCGCGATGGATGAGGGGGTGTTGCGGGGACTCGTTCCACTCCAATCGGGACTCCGTTTCGTCGGGTGCCCGAACTGTACCGGCGGCGTCCAGGAGGGGCAGCTCGCCTGGAGCGTGGAGCGTCCGGACGAAGTGGCTTGCCGGTTCTGCCGACATCGCTATCCCAGCGAAAAGTATCCGATGCACGAGGCGGTTGTCGTCCGCAATCCTCGCGGCGAACCGGCTCGGTTCGACTACTGGGTGAATGACAAGGGGTATCGCTACTTCTTCAAGGCGCGCCGAGACTTCGAAGTTCGCCAGTACCTGGCGAGTCAAACGTTGTCGTTGGCTCGACTGTATTCAACCACCGGGCACAAACCGCACGCGCGGCGCGCGGCCGTCATTTTGGATCGGTTTGCGCAGGTCTTTCCCGGTTGGTGTTATCACTACGATTATCCCTTTCGTCAAAAAGAGTTTGACGACGGCGACGTGCCCACTGCGAAGTTTCGTCCGGGTTTTCGCACCGCCCGTTGGAACTGGTGGGCATACCTTGACATACCCTCGGACCTCGTGGAAGCGTTCCACTTGATCCGTGACAGCGGCGTGCTCGAGGACTTGTCGATCGAACAGGGCGTCGATGTCGCGGCCCGCATTCGAGACGACCTGTTGCGGAATGCCGGGGAACAAGTGCTTGCGAATCCCGAAACCTACTCGAACATGAGCCCCATCGCCTGGACAGCGCTGGTGAAGCTGGGACGCACGATCGATGAGCCGCGTTACGTTCACGAAGTTGTGCGCCGCTTCCGAACGCTGATCGAGCGCCAGTTTTTTTACGACGGGTTCTGGCACGAAGGATCGCCGAGCTACGGTTCGCAGGCTGTTTCCAGCCTTGATGCCGTCCTGAGCGAACTGCGCGGCTACAGCGATCCGCCCGAGCACATCGATCCGATCGACGCCATGCGCTTCGACAAGGTGGACTTGGAAGCAGAATTTCCGCTCATCGGACAAGCGCGTTCCGCACTGGAGAATTTCCGGCTGCCCAACGGCCGCGTGGTGCCGGTGCATGATGCCTGGGCCATGTCGGAGCCCTTGCTACATATTGAGTCCGGGCCATCCTACCTGCTCCCGGCGCTCGGTCACGCCTGCGCGCGGCATGGTGCGGGGCCCCATCGCAGTGAATTCCATTTGAGTTGGTCCGGTGGATATGGCCATCAGCATGCGGATCTGCTCAGTCTGATCCTCTTTTCCAATAGCCGGGAGTTGATCTCCGATCTGGGATACACGCATTCGGCCTATCGATCTTGGACACTGGCTACGGCATCCCACAACACGGTGGTGATTGACGGCAGGAGCCAGGCGCCCGGATCGATCGCGGCTCCCACCGACGGCAGCCTGCGACTGATTGACTTCACGAACCCGCGAGTGCAGGTGATCAGCACGGATGCCGTTCGCGCCTATCCGGGCCTGGCGAAGTCCTATCGCCGAACGCTGGTGGTTGTCGATGCCGGAGAGGAGGATCGCTATGCAGTGGATCTGTTTGAGGTTGAGGGGGGGCAGACGCACGATTACTTTCTTCACAGCGATGCCGATGGACCGACACGATTGACCGCGTCCCTGGAACTGATGGAGCTCCCGACGCTGCTTCCGCAGGGCTTTTCGTGGAAACCGACTGCCAACGAAGGGGAGGCGGGGCGGGCCTACGAGCCGCACTATGCCTACGGGTTTCTCCGCAACATGCAGTCTGCCGCTTTGATCGGGGGAGCACCGGTATCGATTGACTGGCAGTCGCCCGATGGGACTCCCGCCGGACTGCGCGTCACTTTGTTGCCGGAAGACGACAGCCAGCTAGTCGTGGGAGAGAACCCGTCGATTCGCCTGGCACGCGAGGACGATACTCAATTGGATCGGCACCAGCGTCCGTTCATGATGCTGCGGCATCGCGCCACGGCGGGCCGCAGCATGTATGTTTCGATCCTCGAGTCGTTTGGAAATCAACCTTTCATTTCATCGGCAAAACGCATGGACCTGGGGGACGGCGCGGTGGGGCTGCTGGTTTCCATCGGTGATAGGACCGACGTCATCGTGATCGGCGCCGCAACAGAAGTATCTGTCGCAGCCAGGAGTGGCGATGCGGATCGGGCTTGCTTCCAAGGCCACGTGGGGGTGTTGTCGCTGCGTGGCGGCACGCTCGAGCATGCGTATTCACTTGGCGACGGGGGCTGGCACATCGGGAACTTTGAGCTCTCGTCGCGTGCCCCCAAACGTGCTCCTTTAGTCAGGGTCGAGCACGACTCGCTGGTGGTTGCCGATGACGGAGCGCCACCTCCTATTGCGGGGGACGTTGTTCGGTTGCTCACCGACGATGGATGGGTGTATCCCTACAATGTGAAGTTTGTTGAGCTGGTTGATGGCGGCCTGTTGTTGCGCATTGGAGTGGCTGAAGGTCCGGGCCTCAACTTCGATGCCGACAAACGGCATTTGCAATTGCGTTCGTTCCCGCAGCGCGAGCACGCCGGGGAGGTGCAGGTCGAATGGCTTGCCAGTGCGGCAACGTCCCCGAACGATTCCACGAAGCACAACGGTAGGTGAAACGAGCGGCATCATGGCGATGGAAAACCGACGAACGTTTCTGCGAAATACGGGCGCTGCCATCGGCGCGTGGGCATTGGCATCGCGCGGCCCCGCTGGGGTGGTCGCCGAGGATCGAATCGGGGACAACGCCAAACCGTCCGTAGCGGATTGGCCCGACGGAGTTGGCCTGCCCTCGGGCTGGCGACGGATGCGCAAGTTCGACGCCCACTCGCATGTCATGCAGGATGTCCACAAGCCCGAGGCGGATTGGACGGCCGTCGAGAATCTGGTGCAAGCCGCACAAGCTCTGGGAATCGATAAGTTGTTTTGTTCCCATCCCATCACCGGGGGAGTGCAGGTCGAGATTGCCGCAGTTCGCGAGGCCAATGATTCGGTCCTGGCCGCGATGAAGCGTTTCCCCGATCAAATCGAGGGGTACTGTTTCGTGCAACCCGGCAACGGGGAAGCGGCGCTGGACGAGATCGATCGCTGTATCGACGCAGGGATGATCGGCGTGAAGCTCTACAATCAGTTCAAGTACACCGATCCGGTCGTATTCCCCGTGGCGGAAAAGTGCATCGATCGCCGCATTCCCATCCTCGGGCATTCCGCCTACTTGACCGATGCGCGGACTCTGGCGGCACAGCCGAAGACCTCCCATGCGCTGGAATTCTGTGCCTTATCGACCCGGTATCCCGAGCTGATCCTGATCCTGGGGCACGTGAACGGCGGAGGGGACTGGGAATGGGCCATCAAAGGGCTCCGCGATTGCCCCAACGTGTACCTGGATACGAGCGGCAGCGTGTTAGAGGATGACACGATCGGCCGTTGCGTCCGCGAGCTGGGACACAAACGGGTTCTCTTCGCCACCGATCTCACCATGGAAGGGGGGGTGGGAAAGATTCTCTCTGCCGAGTTGACCTCCGCGCAGCGCGAAGACATATTCTGGCGCAACTTCCAGGGAATTCTCGATCGGCGAACCGCATGATCATCGACGTCAATACCTACCTGGGGCATTATCCCTTCCGGGCGTTGCGCTTCACGAGCGCCGCCAGGATGATCGAACAGATGAATGCCCACGGCATTGATCTGGCCATCGTCTCGTCGCTGCACGCGGTGTTCTATCGCGATGCGCATCGCGGCAACGAAGAACTGTTCCAGGAAATTCGGCAATTCCCCGACCGGCTGATTCCCATTGCGACGGTCAATCCCAAGTACGTCGGCTGGGAGCGCGATCTGGAAGAAGCAGTCGAGCGCGGCGGCGCGAAAGGAGTGACGCTCTGGCCGGAGCACCACGGGTACAGCCTGACCGGCGAAGTCGGTCAGGCCGCACTGCGGCGCATTGCCAACTACGATCTTCCGGTGGTCCTCACCCAGCGACTCGAAGATCGCCGGCAGCGCCACCACTGGGACGTGGCGGAAGACCTGACAACCGCCAGCTTGATTGAAGCGGCCACGGCGCATCCGTCGCTGCGGTGGATGCTCTGCAATTGGATCAACCTGAAGGGTGCGGAATTGATCGCCGCCGGATTGAGAGGCCGCTGCCTGATCGACTTTGCACGGTTGTCTGTGCTATTGACTAAGGATGTCCCCCGGTTGATCGACGAGTTGCGGGTCGAATCGATCGCGTTTGGAAGCCATATGCCCTTCGACTACGTCGGCCCCTCGCTCGTCAAACTTTCGAACATCGCCGCGCTGTATCCCGCGGAAGACTACGAAAAGATCTCCTGGAGAAATGCGGCGGAGTTTTTTCGACTCCAGATTGCCGATCGCCGCGGTCTCCCTGGAACAAGGTGAACCATGAACGAACGACTTTCGGAAAGTCCGCTGGAACTGCCCAACCGCCGCCGGTTTCTCTCGATGGCGGCCGCCACGGGAGCAGCCCTGGCGCTGGACTCGCAGTCATTGTCGCCTGGCCATGCGGCGGCAGCGCCTGGATTAGAACCCTCCGCGCCATTGTGGGTCCGTCCGCGCTACCATCGCTGGCACGTCGATCCGGGAGTGGAATGGATCGAGACGAACACCACGTACGCGCAGCTTGACTGGAAGATTCCGCTGAAGCAGGCGGCACTGGTTCTGGTGGATGTCTGGGACCACCACTATCTGAAAGACGCCGAAGCGCGGGCCGAAGCCGTCATCGACGACAAGCTTGCTCCGCTGTTGGCCGCATGCCGCGCGGCAGGAATGACGATCATTCATGCCCCCTCGCCGCCGCATGCCCAGCGGCATCTCAATTGGGTCAATGCGGGCAAGTCGTCCACGCCGACGGCGAAACCGGCGGACTGGCCTCCCCCGGAGTTCCGCGGCAAATCAGGAGTGTTTCAGGCGTACCGCAGGCCGGCCGAACCGCGTGATCCGGAGCTAGCTCAATTGCGGGCCGGATTGAAGATTCATCCCAAGGTGCAGCCGGTGGGGGCCGAACCTGTGGTCGCCACGGGAGAAGAACTCCATCAACTGTGCCGGCGCCTGGGAGTCTTGTTCCTGTTCTATGCCGGTTTCAACACGAACGCCTGCATCCTCGTTCGGGATTACGGGACGTTGGCGATGAGCGCTCGTGGCTACGAAGTGATCCTGGTGCGGGATTGTACGACCGGAATGGAATCGCGCGATTCGCAACCGGAGTTGAGCCAAACCCACGGCGCGATTTTGTTTCTGGAGATGTTCGGGCAATATACGGTGACCGCAGATGAAGTTCGGAGTGGTCTGCCGCGGGCTTGACGCATTGTCACCAGGAGGCTTTCGATGGAGAGAGATTCGCCCGCCAGTCCCCATGTTTCACGGCGTGAGTTTCTGCAAGCGACCGCCGCTACCGCCGCTGTCGCTGGGGGAGTGTTGTCCGCGCGGCCGGTCTTGGCTGCCGGGGGGAAGCCGGCGCTGCTGGGAGGGACTCCCGTACATTCCGGAAAATGGCCAGGCTGGCCGATCAGCGATGAACAGGACGAAGCGGCGCTGCTCCAGGTGCTGCGCAGCGGCAATTGGTTCCGCTACAGTGCCGGAGACAAAGGCCAGGTGGCGGCGTTCGAGCGACTGTGGGCCAAAGAGGTCGGAGCGTCCTATTGTCAGGCGACCAACAGTTGTACTTCGGCCCTCGTGACGTCTCTGGCAGCCTTGCAGATTGGCCCTGGCGATGAAGTGCTCGTCCCCACCTACACGTTCATTGCGACGATCAACTGCGTGTTGATGCACCACGCGCTGCCGGTCTTCGTCGATTCCGATCCGGAAACCGCACAGATGGACGCCGGCAAGCTCGAAGAACGGATCAACGAACGTACCCGAGCGCTCCTCCCCACCCATATCGGCGGGGCGCCCTGCGACATGGACCGCATTTCAGCGATCGCCCAGCGCCGCGGACTGAAAGTCATCGAAGACGCGGCTCAGGCCCACACGGCGGAATGGAACGGGCGGCGAGTTGGGTCGCTTGGTGACGCGGGAAGTTTCAGTTTTCAGAATTCGAAGAACATGACGTCCGGCGATGGCGGCGCCCTCACGACCAACGACAAAACGCTGTACGCCCGGGCGCGGGCCTTTCAGAACAACGGGTCCGGCACGCCGGAAGACGATGGGCTGCGCACGTCGAACGGGGCCAATCTCCGTCTGACGGAGTTTCAGGGGGTACTCCTCCTGGGACAGCTCCGACGAAACGAACAGTTGACGAAACGCCGCGAAGAGAACGGCGTCCTTCTCAATGAGCTGCTGCAGGCGATTCCCGGAGTCCGGCCGAAAAAGACATATCCCGGCACCACCCGGCACGGCTATCACCTTTATCTTTTCGATTTCGATCCCGATCAGTTTGCGGGAATGTCGAAAGCCCGACTCGTGCAGGCGCTGCAAGCGGAGGGACTTGCCGTCAGCGGCGGCTACACGGCTCTCAACAAGCAGCCCTTTGTGGAGCGGTTTCTCACTGCGCCCGGATTCCAGCGGATCTATTCACCCCAGCGGCTCCGCGAATACAGGGAGCAGAACCATTGTCCGGCCAATGACCGCATGATCGAGAACACCTGCTGGCTCCCACAAAACACGCTGCTGGGGACGAAGCAAGAGATGGAAGCGATCGCTGCGGGACTGGACCGCATTCAAAAGCATGCGGGCGAGGTGGCGAACACCAAATAGCACGCCACCGCACCTTCGCAGTTTCGGCCTGGCCAAAGACCGAGGCATGGTTGTTGTCGATCAGTACTGACGGCAACTGCGACTTTCGATGTCCTGCGGGGAGAAAAGGCCGATCACTCAATCCGGTCTTCCGGGAGCGACTTCAGTCGTTCAATTTCAAGGAATTGTGTCCACAGATGCAGCTTGCCCTCCCTGGTGTGGACGAACGACTTGGATGGATACTTGACCCCATCGACCACTTTCCAATCGCCAAAGGTGATGTGGAACGTGCGCCAGTCCATGCGGGCCAAAAGACCACTCTCCTTGTCGAAGTACAGACTGAGATCGGCCTTGCCTTCGCGAACCATCCGCAGGCCGACGGCAGGCTGGTCATCGATCTTGATTTCGGGAAGGAGTGTCAGCTTCGTCTCTTTGCTGGTGAGCGGCACGAGGGTCCACGCCTCGACGAGATGTGTCTTGTCGAGACGGTCAGGATTGTCCTTGGCGATGTCCTGTTTGTCCTGCCACCAGTGATCGGGTGGTTGCAGCGTCGCCTCGCGGATCGTGCCGGTTTCGCTTTCGCCGATGTAGTATTGTTCTCTCCAGCGAAACAGTCGCAGGAGTTTGTCTTCGCCGCCGACCGCTTTGATCGCCTTGTGGACAATCGCAGCGACATCGACGTTCTCGTCGGCCTTTGACGCGGGAGCGAGAAAGCACCAGACGACGCCGAGGAGAATCCATTGCCCTAGAGACGTCGCGCTGCACGCCGACTGCCGGTCGGTGTGATTGATTCCGGGGATGCGAGTTGCCATCGAAATACTGCTTTCTGTGGTTGGATCGACGAGTGGTTTGATCAACATTGCGCCCGGCCCCAGGGCCGGGCGTCAGCCGTGGATCGGCGAGGAAAATGACCTACCAAATTCTCTGCACGCCATAAGGGTCAAATTGCGTATCCGCGCTGATGATCGGAATGCTCTCCGTGAGTGCCTGCGCCACCAGCAACCGGTCGAAGGGATCCCTGTGATGCAGCCGCAACGTTGTCAGCAGAGCGGTGTGTTTCGGAAGTATCGGCAGGATTGTGAAGTCATTGATTGCAATGTGGGTTTCCATGAAGGTTTGGTACGGCTGCGGCAATGCGTACTTGCCGAGATTGATTTTAATGGCGATTTCCCAATAACTGGCTGGGCTGACCAAAATCTCCTGAATCGGGTCATTGATCTGCGCCTGTGCCACCTGACTCAGTTGTGAATCGTCGAGAATGAACCAGAGAAAGGCATGGGTGTCAAGGAGCGCTCTCATTCCATGTACTCCTCAAAACCACGCAGGTGTTCCTCATCTTCGACAAGAATCGTGAGCATCCCTTTTGCGCTCCCCGGCTTTCTGGGTTTGCGAGCTGGAGATTCTTCAGCAAGCAATCGCGCGACGGGTTGGTGATTGCGGGTAATGATCAGTTCGTCACCCGCCGCCAGATGGTCGATTAACTCCGGCAACCTGGCCTGAGCTTCTTCGATGGTGATCGTTGTCATGTTCGTTCCTTTTGACCGCGCTTGGCTGACGACGTTGGACGAATAGCCTTCGGGGACTGATCGGGTTCTCGACCGATCATACCATGAGACTTCTCCGGAGTGGCGTCTGGCGGCTTCCGGTTCGGGCAGATTTGGAAATCTGCCGCGAGCGTCTCTCTCGCCTGATCCGGCAGGCGTCCCCTCGTTCCGATCGTCTGTGTCGTGGCTTTTGTGGGTGATACGTCTCTCGCATGCGGCGGCCTGAATCGGCCTGAATCGGATCTTGCCTACCAGGAGATCGGGATGATACTATATTCGGTGCGCAACGGTCCCCGGACGGTCTCGCAAGTCTCGTCCGGCGCGTTGCGAAACGGTGCTGCGCTGGTCGTTTTTATCGCCGAAGTCCAAGCTGGAGAGCGACAATTCGACCGGCTGCGGCGGTAGTTCGCGGGGTATTCCTTCCTGGTTCAGGCGCTGATTGGGGGTTATGGAGGTGCATCCTCGCAGGATCATTGATGCCGCCGCAGCGCCGATCCCCGTAGGACGCGGCGGGTCAGCACTCTGGAAATGTCTGGCGGTGGCCGTCTGCCTCTCCTGCGCCTCTCGCGGCCTGCTGGCGGAGGGGGATTCCTCGGAGCTGAAATCGGGACTCCAGGTGGGTGAGAAAGTCCCCACGTTTTACGTGCGGGCCATCACCGGCCCGCTCAAGAACAAGTCGGTCTGCTATGTTTGCCGGAACGGAAATCGGCCGGTCGTCATGCTGCTGGTGCGGGAAGTCACTCCCGAGTTGACGCGGTTGCTCAAGGAAGTGGACCAGATGATCGATTCGCACCGCGCCGCTGGGCTGCGCGGGTTTGGCGTGTTTCTGGCCCGTGAGAATCAGAATCTTCTGCCGACGGTGCAGACGCTGGCATTCAACGAACGATTGGGGCTGCCGCTCACGATCTCCGCGGCCCCCGCCGACGGTCCCGCCGGACAGAAGGTCCACCCCGACGCGGAGGTGACGGTGATTTTGTATCGCGAGTTGAGTGTGACCGCCAATTTCGCCTTCCGCCAGGGGGAACTCACCAACGAGAAGTTGTCCCAAGTGCTGGAAGCGGTCGCTGCGCTGGCGGAAGAGGATTGACCTTACTTCGACTGCTCGCGCAGGCCGAGGGTGAGGGCGATTCCGACCCCCATGATTGCCGCGGCGGTCCAATAGGGAAACGTGATGTCTCGGTCGTTCAGCGTCAGGCCGATGACCGGCCCCAGAATCCGCGCTAGTGCCGACATGCTTTGTCCCAGCCCCAGAATCCCCCCCTGCTGGGTGGCGTCGGTCCGGAGGGACAGCATCGACTGCAACGACGGATTGAGGCAGGAAAAGCCGATCACCACGACCGGCAGCACAGCATACAGCATGCTGGTCGACTCCCGCGTGGCGGACAGGGCGATCAGAATCAGCCCGGCGGTCATCAACACCGTCCCCGCGACCGCCATCTTGAACTCTCCCAGGCGCGGGAGCAGCCGTCGCACCAACCCTCCCTGGCTGAGTGACAGGACGAAGCCGATGTAGGCGAAGACCAGGTAATTGTCGCGATCGGCCAATCCCAGAAACTCGGTGAGCAGCGAGAGCGTGCTCTCAAACTGGCCGAAGGCGCAGGTTGTCAGAAACGTCGTGAGCAGAATCAGGCCGATCGAGGGGCGGGCGACCGCTTGCCTCAGGCTGGACAGGTCCAGCCAGTGCCGCGCTTCGGGGCGCGCGCCGGGGGGGAGCGATTCGGGCAACAGGAAAATGGCCGACAGCAGCGCCAGCGCCGAGAGCGCCCCCGCGACGTATCCGGGGGCCGGACTGGGGGCTTCCATGACGTGCAGCCGGGCCGCCTGTTCGTCGGTGAGAATGCCCGCGAGTCGTTCATCCCGGCGGCGCTTGAGCGACTCCCGCTCATCGCGGGAACTGCTGCGCCCCAGCGTTTTCCGCTCGCGGGCGTACTCCTCAACCACCTGGCCGATGCTGGCCGATTGCTCGGAGGTGATCTCCAGCGTGCGGGCCACCTGCCCCCCGGACTTCGAGCCGAAATCGCTGATGTCGCCAGGAACGAACGCCGCTCCCAGGAGCGGACCAAACGTGAACCCGATTCCGAACGCCGCGCCGATCATGGCCATCCCGCGAGCCCGCTCCTTGGGGCCGGTCACGTCGGCAATGTACGCCTGGGCCGTGGGGATCGTCGCCCCGGCGATCCCGGCCCCAATCCGGCAGATGAACAACCAGGGGATCACTCCCAGTCCCCACAGCGTCCCGCTGGCCCCCAGCGACGTGCAATATCCAAACAGCGAATAAAAACCGGCGGAACCCGCCAGCCCCAGCATCAGAATCGGTCGTCGTCCCACCCGATCAGAAATCCGTCCCCACAGCGGCGCAAACAAGAACTGCATCGCCGAAAACGAGGCCATCAGCAGCCCCAGCGTCAGCCCATCGGCCTGAAAATGCCGCGCATACCGCGGGAGCAGCGGCAAGACGATGCCGAAGCCCAACAGATCGATGAAAACAGTCAGGAAAATGATCAGCAGCGGCGTACGACGCGACGAAGGCAAGGGGGAGCTCGCGGGGTGGAGAGTGGGGGACGGGGGGCGGGGTAAGGGGCCGGGGAATAAAGATTAGGGGCTAGGGGATAAGGATTGTGGATTGGGGTAGAGGATAGTGGATGGGGGGGGAGATTGCGATTGGGGGTGCGGAGAGCGGGGGGTTTTTGCAACTTGCATTTGAAATCTGAAATCTGAAATCTCAAATTTCAGATTCCGAACGCCAATTCGCAGACCCGTGACCACAACCTCGCCGCGGGCGGCGTCCTCTCCCTGGCGTCAGCTTCCTTTCACGAACCACACAGTCAGCCAGGCGAGGAGGGGGAACAGGACGAAAATCAGGAGAAACGTCAGGAGATTGGAACGTTTGTCGTCGGGCCAGCGTCCCATGATGTTCAGCCTTTGGACTGCAATTCAACAAAAAACTTGACCGGATGGCAGGTCAACTCCGTGCCGCCGGGTTGAGAAAGTTGAGACGCGGGGCCGCTCAACATTGCCAACACCCACTCGCGAACCGCCCCGGCGGCGACCTGGTTCACCATCCACGCGAGGTGGATGCGATTCTGCGCATCCGCCAGTTTGTACCGAGAGACACGCCGCGCTCTGTTTGCCGCGGCGGCGTGCCGTACGATTCGCGGGTCTCAACTGACGATCGACGTGTCGGTTTCGGGGACGGCCGGGCTGTTGGGGTCGAACCATTCTTCTTTGAATTCGATCCGTTTCCGGTACTTCATCGCCATGTTGGAAGTGAGGGCCATAATCGCATCGGCCATGGCGTGCTTACCGGGGCAGCGCAGCCCCCCCTGTTCGACCGGCGCGTCCTGTGGAATGTTGTTCCGGATGCACCAGCAGAAGTGCTCCATTTCCTCGGTGTAGCCGCGGCTGACTTTGTCGTCCGCCCCGGCGCCGGTGGCGGAACCGCCAGTGGCCGGCGCCAGACTGGGGCTGGCGGAAAGAACCGCTCCCCCACCCCCCGCCGCCGACTGGACGGCCCGGAGTCGCTGTCCCGGCCCTCCTCCGCCGGTGTCGCCGCCGGCTTCCTTCCAGAGCATGACGTTCTGTTCCAACTCCGTGATCAGCGTGCCGCGACTTCCCATGACCGTTTCGCCATACGGTTCAAAGCGGTTGGTGTTGATCGACGAGTAGGTGACAATCACAACGTCGTTCGGATCTTCGTTGTAATGCGGACCGGGAAACTCGAGCGTGACGTAGACATGGTCGTCGATCTCCCTTTTGTCCGCCTGCTTGTCTTTGGGGCCAACCCCTTTGACGCCGTAGAAGTTGCGTCCCCCATAGCCGCTGACCGCCAGCGGATGCAGCGCCCGCTGCCCCGCCGCCGCCCCCAGAAAGATGCTGCTGGCGTCGAGTTGGTGACTTCCCAGCTCAGCCATCAGCCCCCCGCCGGTCTTGTTATAGAGCCGCCAGTTGACGAGTTGTTCGAGCGAATCGAATCCGTACTCCTGCACGTTGCCAGCCAGTCCCTCGTCCTCCTTGGGGATCTTCTTCATCCAGCTATCCGAGCCGGGAAAGCTGTTGTTCCGATGCCAGCAGGCGCGGATGAACTTGATGTCCCCCAAGACCCCCTGGCGGATCAGATCGGCGGCATTGTCATAGAGCACGCTGTAATGCCGCTGGTGCCCGACCGCCAGGAGCCGGTTCTGCTCTTTGGCGACCTTGATCATCTCCTTGCACTGCGTGATGTTGTGCGCCATCAGCTTCTCGCACAGGACGTGCTTCCCCGCCCGGAGGGCTTCGATCGTCAATTCCGCATGCACGTTGAGCGGGACGGCGATGACCACCGCTTCGATTTCTGGATCAGCCAGCAGCTTTTTGTGATCTTCGTAGGTCTTGATCTTCGTGGCAGTCTGACGCCCCAATTTCTTGATCAGGCCGATCCGGTGCTCGTTCCCATCCCCCGTCAGCGCCCGCTTGAGATTCGAGGGGCGCAGGTCGGCCAGCCCGACGATTTCCATATATTCCGGAGGATGCTGGGTCAGCAGCACGGACCCTTCGTCCCCTGTGCCGATGAACCCCACTTTGACCGGATTCCCCTTCAGCGCTTCATAACCGAAGTAGAACGCCCCCAGGGCGGGCGCCGTGGCGGCGGTTTTCATGAAGGCGCGGCGGGTGACTCCCACGGCGTCGTTGAAATTCTGCTGGCCGATGGCCTTTTGTTCGGGGGTCAGGTTCATGGGGAGATTTCCTCAATGATCAGGAGACGAGCAATTCGAAAAGTGTTGGCGAACGGATTTCGTCCGGGGTTGTCTGCGAGACGCCTCAATCGGTTTTTCGGAACAGCAGGAACCGCCGCACGAGGGCATCCAGTCCCAACCACCGTCCGGTGGGGATGGCGACCAGCCCCAGGCAGGCGAAAACCTCAATCAGGTTCTTGTTGATGAATAGCGCGTGTTCCGGTCCGGGAGGTTCCGGAACTCCCGGCCAGGGGGGCATCGGAAGGTAAAACATGAGGAGCAGCCCGGCGGCGCACAGCGCCGACGCTCGGCTGAACAACCCTACCATCAGCAACATTCCCAGCGTCATCAGCGACCACATCGTCATGTGGTTGATGCGCGCCGTTTTGCCATGTGCCTCGGCGACCGGCCCCCGCTGCGCCTGCTCAATCGTGAGCAACTTGTCGCCGAAGGTCTTCATTTCGGTGGTGAGGCCGTCGACGGGAGCGGTCAGCTCCACGCGGAGTTTGTAGACTTCCTCCCACTGCTTCGCCAGATGCTCCTGCTGAAATGACTGCCTGGCCCGCTTCAGGTTTTCTTCGTAGCGCGCGAGCAGATGCAGGTACTCCTGGTTTTTTCCGGGACGCTGCGGATCGATCGTCCCCTGCTGCGCATCCAGAATCACTCCGACGCGACTGGGATCTTCCTTGAGCAAGATCTGTAAGCGTTCCTTGAGGCTGAGCTTGCCGGTGCGGTCGTAGAGCTTGCGCACTGCCTCCTGAAATTTTCTCCCGGCGTCGCTGAGCTTCGCCGGAGGGGAACCGTCCGGAGACGCTTTGGCCTCCACCAGTTTCAACAGCGCATCCCGCTCTTCCGGAATCAGGTGCAGATTGGTCTCCAGCCGCTTCTTCTCGGGATTGAAACGGAGATACCACCCATCGGCGGGTTTGTATTTCACCGGTTTGAACTTCTCGAGATCGACCTCTTTGGGGAGGGCCGCAAGGGGCTGAACAAACTCTTCCGGCCCCACCAGGAACTCGTCGAGTTGCGTCCGTTGTTCCTCGGAAAGGTCGGGGTGCAGCTTGACGAATTGGGAGCGCCAGGCGTCCCAGTTCGCTGTCACTTTGTCGTAATCCAGTTTGTCGAGCCCGTTCGGGTCATCGACCAGGCTCCGGAAGTAATCACGAAACGGACCCCGCGCGTTGACCAGGTAGCCTTCCGCCGACCACGGCTTGGCCGTCGCTTGCGTGTTCCATTTCCACAGTCCCTCATACAGGAACTGCCAACCAATGGAGATCCGCAACAGCACCAGCAGCAGGCAGCCCAGTACGGAGATCTGTCGAACATTCGCGGGCAAAATGAACTCCGGTCAGGATCGATGGTGTGGAGAGAACCAGGGGTCGAGCGAACGCATTGACTTGCTGCACCCGATTTCACCCCTGTTACAGTTCGGCGTTCCATTCCAGATCGCCTGGGGGAATGCCGCAGGTGACCGGTTCCAGCCTCCCCCCTCGCACAGGAGCGGGAACGAGCAACGCGGCCACCTCAGGGTAATTATGGCAATAGGACTGGGCCTTTTCGACCCCGAGGACAAAAAAAGCGGTTGAAAGCGCCTCCGCCTCGGCGGCCGTGGGGGCCAGGACCGACACCGAGAGCATCCCCTCCACCGGCCATCCTGTTCGGGGGTCCAGCAGATGTCCGTACCGCTTCCCCCCCACCCGAAAGAACTGCACCGCCGAACCGCTGGTGGAGAGGGCCTGATTCTTGAGCCGGATCGTGGCCAGTTCGCGACCGGGAAACAGCGGGTGCCGCAGCGCAATCGGCCACCCTTCCCCGCCCCCCAGCCCCCCCCGCGCCAACAGACTGCTGTAACCACCATGCATCAACCAGGAGTCGTCGGCACACGAATCGCCGGAGGGGACCGGCGTTTCGTCCGAGGGATTTTTCACAGGAACCGCGGCGACCTCGCCGGTGTTTGTGGCGGCTTCCGGCCGGTCCGTGGAATCTGTCCGATTCAAAAGCAGTTCCGCCGCGCGATCCAGCGCGTATCCTTTGCCGATGGCGTTCAGATTGAGTTCGATCCCCGGACGGTGGAATTGAATTGTCTGCTGCTGATGATCCAGAGTGACTTCATTCGCTCCCAATCGCTTCCTGGCGGCATCCAGTTCCCCCGCAGTCGGAATCCGTCGTTCGGCCCGGCAGCGGCGCCACAAAGAAACGAGCGGACCGGCGGTCGGGTCAAACGCCCCATCTGTCTCGCGCGCGTAACGGAGCGTCTGTTCCAGCAATTCCCACAGCCGCCGCTCGACGCGCACCGGTCCCAGGTGCGCTTGGGCGTTGATCCGGGACAATTCGCTGGCAGGCCGATAGACCGAGAGCTGGTCTTCGAGGCGGGCGATCAGATCGAGCGCTTCGGATGCGCCGGCCATCTGACCCTGCGAATGGGGATTGAGGATCACCTCGAAATCGCTCGCCATGGCGGGCAACCCCAGCCGCAGCGTATGGCCCGGCAACGCGATCGAGGCAGCGGCGGGCGGCTCTTCCCCGCGCGACGCCAGGCGGCGCAACGGCTCGGCAGCCAGGAATTCGCGGCGCGTGGTCATCGTCAAACGCACACTCGGGTTACCAGGCGGCGTTGGCCGGAGATTCCTCGCCACCCAGAGGGGGGACGGAGAGCGGTCGCTCCGTGATGGATGGTTGCGCCTCTGTAGCCCCGCTCTCTTTCGCGAGGGCTTCCTGTGGCACGACGGGGGGGAAATTCACCGTTTTCCAAAACAGGACCAGCAGTCCCAGCGCCAACGCCGATGGGACTGCGAACAGCATTGTCGTGTTCTCCTCAAACGTTTGCCGCAACCAGCCCCCCAGCAGCATTCCGACCGGCCAGCCAATCCCCAGCGTGACGAAGGAAAGCAGGTTTTGCGCGCTGGCCCGCAAGTCCTGGCGGCATTTCGAGTCGATGTACAATTGCGCCACAACCATCAGAAACACATGGCACACGCCGTGCAATGCCAACCCCACGGCGACCAGCGACCAGGGGCTCCCCGCAGCGAAGAACCCATACCGCAGAGCCCAGGCGGCAATTCCCAGCGCGAACGTCAGCTTCATCCCCAGGAACCGCAGGCAGTACGAAAGCAACAGCAGCGCGGGAAACTCCGAAAGCTGGCCGATCAGCATCACCGTCGGAACCCAGTTCTCTTCGACCCCCAATTGGGTCAACAGCGGCGGGACGGCCGTGCTGTACAACGGCACGACCCCCACCGCCAGCAGAAAGCTGATCCCGATGAACAGCGAGAAATCCCGATCCTTGAACATGGCCAAGGTGGCCAGCGGCGCCAGGGAGCCTCGCGCCGATCGGGCCGGCGGAGTGTGCGGCAGGAAGACGCAAAAGCTCGCCAGCGCGAACGACAACAGGGCGCTCATCCGGAAACAGTCCGACTGCGCCGGACGCGGGAGCATGCGGAACAGCGTCTGCACCGATTCGACGATCGCCCAGTCGGCGGCATGGCTTCCGAGCCATTCCATCACCTGCTCGCGGGCCAGCCACACCGACAGCGAAACGCTGGCCGCCATCCAGCCCACCGTCCCCCACACTCGCACTTTGCCGAATTGTCGATCGGGATTGGGGAGATGGCGAAAGCACAACGCCGTCACCAGCGGGACCGTCGGGAGATAGGCGCAGGCGAAAATCCCGGTGAGCCACACCAGCGACATAAAGTTCGCCCCCGAATCGCTGAACAGCTCCATGCCGGTCGCCATTGCGGCCAGGGCGACTCCCCCGGCGAAATGACTGATGGCCAGCAGTTTTTCGATTGCCAGCCAGCGGTCCGCCACCTGGCCGACGACGAACGGAGCCACCCACAGCCCCACCGCAGTGACCGCGGCAAGCTGCGACTGCTGCTGTTTCGACAGCCGGATCGACTCCCAATAGATAGGGAGATACGTCATCACCGCCCCCGTGATTCCCCATTCCAGGAACCACAGGACCGACAGACGCCAACGTAATGTCCAATACAACCGGCCCGACATGAGCCGTCGCTCCAGCCAGAGAACCTGACGATTGGTCAACCCACTGACCGCACTACAACTCCATAAGCATACCACGTCGGCAGTCCGGCGTCTGGAGAATCCAGTGAATTTTGAGAGCGTCTCTCTTCGGCGCCCTGGAGGCGGCAACCGGCGCTTCACTCCCGTCCAGATTACCG
>JBJXGA010000200.1:0-3691 GCA_046152955.1 Planctomycetales bacterium
AAACGTACCCCACGAGGTGCAGCCAATTTGGAGCCCGTTTCCAACGTGCTCGAATCGACGGATGAGATCCATCTGTTGCATCCGCGACCATCCGCGGTGGACCCCTTTTCGTTCGAAGACCAGTGACCGCTATCGGATAAAGTCAAAGAGTTCACCGCCGAGTAGAGAGGGGACGCACAGCATGGCACAACGCGGCCACCGTGTTTTCCCCTCCCCCTCTAAAATTCCGTACGTCGGGTTTTCCCCAGTACGGCTTCAAACGAGAAGTCCGCCGCGACCTTCGCCGGGGGCGACCCCGACTTATACGTGGCGCCAGTGTGCTCGCGGGAGGCCTATGGTCCTTTCGGACAAGAAAAGCGGTCCCCCATCCCCACACGCTCTCGTCCAGAGGCCCTTGGCTCCCCGACCGGTTATGCTGTCCGGCCAGATCAAGGCTTACTATGGCCTCATCCGAGCCACTCGCGGCCGCCGAACGGCTTATGCATTCGTCCGTTCGGCACTTGCGGCGGCGAGTGGTTCCCCAATTTAATCTGCCTGTCTGTTCGTGCATGCCACCCCCAGGACCCCGGTGAACCGGACAGGTGCATTCGACTGTTGCTTCCCTATCCACAATGGTCTTCGCCATATCCGTCATGGCTCGACATTCACAATTCCACGCCGTTGGTTCTCGCGTGGACGCGTAACGAGGCGGGCTCAGGTTCACTTGCGCTGCGGCCTGCACGATGGTTAGCCCTTCACCAACAAGGACGTTTACTACTGAGCTTTCGCCGGCCGGGTCGCCCCGAACCGACGTCAGTTATGACTACGTGGGCAAACAGCCAATTCCCACGGCCGGACTTCCACCGGCAAGACGAGCAGCCGTATGGGCTGCGAACGGATGGCACGGATGGGCACGGATAACTTCCCGTGAACCGGCCTGCCGAACATCCGTGTCACCTACGTTCCGCGGGTCACGAGAGTGATATCGCGGCGATTTTCTTCGGCGGCCCGGCGCCGGTTCAGCGGCCGTAGTCGGTGGCCGACAATCCCAGGAGCTTGAGAAGTTGCCGATGCACGGGGGTCAGCGTCGTGACCATGACGCGGGTGTCTTCTTCGTCGCTGGTTTTGCGATTCGAGTGTTTCCGTTCGGCGTCCACGCACCGCACTTCGTGGCGCTGGATCGGTTCGAACAACTCGAAGATTCTGTACATCGTGGGTCGCGTGCAGGGGCGTCCCTCGGGATAGAGCGGCAACGAAGGAACCTTAGCGTTGGCCATGGCGCGCCGCAGTTCCCGTTCCATCAACGTCTGCGTCATCAACACGAAGAAGTAGACCGCCAACAGTCCCTGGATGCGGGCCACGTTTTGCAGATACACGGGGGCCACCGCAAAGTCCGTCTTCATCTGAGAAAACCGTTTTTCAATGAGCGGCTGGCGCTTGTACGCTCGCAGCACCTGTTCGGCGTCGAAGGAACGGTCGTTGGTCAACAGCGGGAACACGCCGTCGTCGCGTTCGGCTTCACTCAACGCCACGCTGTCCAACTCCCAGCTCAGCGTGTAGCCGGGCTTCGTCGCCTTGACGTAACGGGTCTTCTGGGTCGGGCGTCCGGGACCAGCCTGAGAATACGTCACCTCGCTTCGCTCGGCGATTCGCACGACCACAAAAGACGTCACTTCTTGTTCCTCCAGAATCCGTGCGACGGCCTGCTCCACTTTGGCACGCTGGCGATACCGCGTCCGCGGCCCGATGAGTCGTGCCCGGAGGTCTGCCAACAGGGCCAACGCCCGCTGGATGCGGCGGTTTCGCGTGACCGCGTCCAGGTCGGCCTTGCGCCGGCTATGGAACCAGAGCAGGCGGTAGCCGTCGCTGGTGACCATCTCGTCGGTGCACACGCAGAACCGATCGCAGAGTTCTCCCTGTGCGTTCTTGACATCGTAGAGCGGACGCCAGGTCACGCTGGGCGATGCCTTCCGCAGGCGATCGCGGAACACCTCGTCTTCCTTGTACGTGCGCGGCATCACGGTCACGAACCGACCGCCGCGCGTGGCGATGTGGCTCAGATTGTCGCTGCTGGCCAACTTGCAATCGGCGACGTAGAGGAACTCCGGCCGCCCAACCAATTCGTGCAGCAGGTCCCATGTGGCGCAGTGCGTGCAGTCGTCGGCCACGTTCCCGCTGGCGCTGGTGAAATACACCGGCACGCCGCCGTCTTCACTGACGGTGAGGATGTAGAGCAACTGCTTCAAATCCGGGCGATGATCCTTGCTGTGTCCCCAGGTGATGGCGTGCGTGGGGCGGCCCTGCTGATTCCCCTCCTGCTGCGCGTCCTCGTAGGCCCCGTAGAACGAGACCGTGGTCGAATCGTTGTGCAGTTCGTCCAGACTCACCGCGAACTCCTGGACGATGTGCCGCACCACGGCCATGATCAGTTGCGGCCCCACGCCCAAGAACAGTCGATGCAGGGACCGTCCCAGCCGGTCGTCGTGAAGCCGCGAGACTTCGACGGGCCACAGGTTGAGCAGATCGGGAGCGAACCGCGCCGCCCACTCGGCCACGCCGTACACCGGCTGCCGCGCGAGCAAGACGTTTCGCACCAACACCATCAGGGCCCGCACCGTGGAGAGTTCGGTACGTGGGTCGTCGGCCGGCAGGTGCTCGGTGAGAATCTCCGACAACCGCATCCGTTCCAGGAAGGCATTGATCAGCGGCAACGCGCCGACCTCGTAGGACCGCAACTCCCAGCCTCCGGCAGAAGCTCGCTGGCCCAGTTGAACCTGGCGACGTCGAGTACGGCTCGACTGGGACCGACGGGAAGACGAACGTGATTTGCGTGAACGTGCTGACGACATGGGCCACCTCCTTGAGGCGAAGGGAAACGAAACGTCCTGACGACGCTCAAGGATTTGCGCGACCGGGTGTCCAGGCAAGCGCCGCACAAATTTCCAATCGGACTTACGAAAAACGGCTTTGACGTAAAACTTGCGGAACTCAACTTACGTGAATTTCGATTTTCTTAACTTTTTTTTCGCGCGCCGCGGCACGAACTGGACACTTGCCTCGACGCCGCGCGCAGCGACAATCCTCGCGGCTGGTGAAGTCCGTGTTCAATCGGGTCGCGCCGGCCTTTCGCCAAGCCCAAGAACCCGTCGGCACAGCACACCGGCAGCGACACTGCAACTACGAACGCACGAACTGTCAGATCGGGCATCCGGAGGCGGATTGGGATTGCCACATCGAAAGGGAGTACCTTCCAAAGCCCCGAACCAAACGTCACGCGCGTCGCGGCGAAGAACTGCGGATCTCGCAAACACACATCGAGTTGTTGCCTGCTTTACCACCGCACAGAGTTAAAGTTCCCGTTCCAATCGAAGAGGCTGACTTGAATCAGCGCCCCACCGCGTTCATCCGCGATATCCACGACTCGTCAGGCATCGTCATTCCTACCAATCCCACCTGAACGGAGACCTGCCCAAACCGCTACGCGAAGTACCGGCTGCGGCTCTGCCGAGCCGAGGCCACTTGAACTGCCGGAGACCGCCTCAGTCGGCGGCAGCCGCGTCCCCGCGAAATCCCGCCGATATTCACGGCACGACTTGCGGAAGGTAGGGTAACAAGACCTGTTGGCGTTCGCTGTTGGGAACGAATTGCTGGTACGTGAGCGTCAGGTGCCGATCGAGTTCGTGACCCACCGAAGCATAAACCGAGTCGCCGC
>JBJXGA010000201.1:0-18521 GCA_046152955.1 Planctomycetales bacterium
CTGGACCGAGCGAAATGGTCTGGGAGTGCAGTTTTCCAAAGCCGTCGCGCCAATGCAGATCGACCGCCAGCATCTGGTCTTTCAAGTCGTCCCCCAATCCAAAGTGGAGGTCAGGACTCTGCCGGCCCGAATGTCCGGTTCCGCCATCCACCTGCGCCATCTGATCCGGTCTTCCCGAGCGGCGAACCGTCCCCTGGGCTCCGATCGCCGGGCGGCCAGTGACGGAAAGCGACGGATGTCCGGACAGAATCCGTACTTCGTCCGAATCACACGGTTCCAGCGGCAAGAGGAGATGCAATCCGAGAAACTCCCCCACTCGCAGGCTCTCATTGTGATAGTAGAAGGAGGGGCTCCACTGGTTGGCGGCGACGAAATCGACGCGCCCATCCCCATCCACGTCGGCCACCGCCAGTCCGCGGGTGTTCTGCGGCTGGCCCAACCCCAACTCCGCGGCGATGTCCACAAAGCGCCGGTCTGGTCCCATCACGTAAAACGGATTGACGTTGTCTCCGCTCAGGTCGGCCCCCGGCTGGAACCGGGGCCAGAACCGGGGATCGTGGATGATCAGATCGTTGCTGGTCCCCAGCGCCTGAAGCTCAGGCCAGCGATTGACTTTTCCTTGAATGAAGCCAGTGGCCTGGATCGCTTCCAACGCTCCGTCGTTGTCGAAGTCGGCGAACTTGCAATCCCATCCCCAGCCGCTCCGGGACAGCCCCAGCGGTTCGCTCGACTGAACATAGGGAGCGATACCCTGCTGGAACAGTTCCGTTTCTCCGGTGCTCAGCCACAGCATGTGGCTTTCCTGCAGTGCCCATTGGTCGGCGATATTGCTGACGTAGATATCCACCCAGCCATCCCCGTTGACGTCGCCGAACGCGACACCCATGCCTTTGAACGAGTCCTTCCCCAGCATGAACGACTTGGGAGTCGTCAGCGTCCGCCTCCCCTCCGCCAGGGCAAACTGCGGATTTCCCGGCGTCGAGCGATTGTGCAGTAACCGGTCGGGACCGAAGTCGTGGGCCAGATAAATTTCGGGCAGACTGTCGCGATCGAGATCGGCCGCCCCGCAAGCCAGCACCCACCCTTTGCCAAACAGACTTTCGAACACTGCAGTGTGATTGACATAGGTGACCGTCGGTGTTGGTCCAGCGGATGCTTCGGCCCACAGGAACAACTTGGCCCCACCGCCGTTCATCGCCTTGGCCTTGCCGGCATGCATCACCGAGGCGACCCCCGTCCCGTCGCGGTTGAGGATGTCCGCCCCATCCTGAAAGAAGTTGCCGATGAGGAGGTCCAGGTGCCCATCGCCGTCGATATCGGCCTGCGTCGCTGCATGAGTGAACCAGCGTGCCGGCGCCGGTTCATCGGCGTTGCTCGGCAGCAATTCGCGGGGTTCGAACTGAGTGCCAGTGAGAGTCTCCCGTGTCGCGGCTGACGGATCGTGGGTCTTTCTGAGAAACAAGACCGGCGTCCGTCCCCAGTAGTGAACAAGGACGTCGGGCGCTCCGTCTTCGTTGAAATCGCCGATCAGCGTCCCGGTGGGGGCCATTTTGCCGGGCGTGTATGGCAACGGCACCGCGTCGAGAACAAACGGGCTATACCGGTCGCCGGTCCCTGGGACTGGCAGAATCACCACCTGATCGACACGTGGGTCGACCAGGCACAAATCATTCGGCAGGCCATCCCGATCCAAATCCCCCAGCGTCGCGGCGGCGCCCGTGGCGGAAATCCAGGAGGAAATCCGCTCCAAGCTGGGATGCACCGACCGCCCCGACAACAGATCGCCGCGCGCCAGCGATTCGACCGGCAAGCCGACCTTGGCGAACTGGAAACGGGCTGCGAGTTCGCGCCGTTCGGACACTAGAACCGTCGGCTGACGCGCCAGGAGGTACATCAGCGCCACGAGCGCCAGCGCGGCCACCTGGGTCGTCCCCAAGGCCCCTTTTCTGTGGCTCGGATTCACGTCAGGCATTGCGTTCAACTCCTGCGCCGACAAGTCCCGGATTCCGCAGACCGAATCCGTATGCCTCGCCTGCTCCGCAGCATAACACGACGACTCAACGTTGCCTACCAAATGGGGCTAGTCCGTGCTCGTTAATCTCAGTTTTGCCACAAAGGCGTTTGGCCATTCGCCGATCATCCTGGCGCAGCCATCAGCCCCAATCGAACGCAGACTCTCGCGACTCTTGATCGAGGTATTCGCGGAATTCCATTGAATCGTCGGCAGCGGTATACTGGCGAGATACCGCCTGAGGGAACCGTTAGCAATGGATCGTAAGCTCCGTCGTTCACCTGATCCAGCGGCGCCAGACGCCGGGCCTTTGGCGTACGTCTCGATCTACGGAATGATCGGCGGCGGAGCAACCGCCGTAATCTATAATGCCTATGGAATCGCTCTGGAGGCATTCGTTTTTCCGAAGGTTCTTCCGCCGGAGACCCCAAGACTGACTTACGGTCAGATGGCAGGCATGATCATGGTTCCCATCGCCGCTTTACTGGGGACCGGAATTGGGGCGTCGCTTGCGTTGGGTCGCCGCGGACGCTTGAGCCTGTCGGCGTCAATGGCTGCTGCGACAAGTGGCGTCGTCGCGGCCGTGGTCGCGAAACTTTGGATGGACAGTCTCAGTCGATACGGCCCTGATCCATCGGATTGGGTCTTGTGTATACCGCTATTGGCTGGCTCGCTGGTGGGACTCGTCGTTGGCCTGCTCGTTTCCGTCATGGCCATTACAAGGTCGATTCGATGCCGATTCGGCGAACGGGGGCGTTGAACCAAAATAGCTGCCTCGTGGCCGATAAATTCCCTTGCCGCGCTCCGCTCCGGGGACCATGTTGCGAGTGGCAAAATTCCGTGATTGGTGAATGGCGACTCGAACCCGAAAGAGGACTTTGCAGGACGTCACGTCGATGAACCTTTTTTCGTTTGCCGCAGACTATCTCGCGCGAATGCTCGACGACGAGAACGCCGTCCACGCGCTCGTTGAGGCGCCGCACGCCATTATTCCAATCCTGGCATCGGCATTTCGGTCAGAGCCCGATCCTCTGAAACGATCGATCATTCTCCATGTCATTTGGCAGCACCGCGATCCCTCGGCAATTCCTTTTCTTGCCGAAGGACTTCAAGATCGGTCTCCACAGGTGTGGAAAGAAGCGCTCGATGGCCTGGTCACCATCGGCGGCCCGGAGAGTCTCGCGGCGATCAATGGCACCTCCGATCGCCATTTTGAATCTGAATCCGTCCGACAGACTTTTCGGGAGTTTCTTGTCGAAGCGCTTGAGCAATTGAACGCTGGAAGGGCGGGATGAACGGGCAGCAAATTGCCCTTGAAGCAATTCCTGTGGTGGAGTGGCGACGTCTCGGGTTACTCCGGCGGTCGGTCAGTCGGCACAGTCATCTGGTTGGGCAGCCTGGTTGGCACGCAACCGCTGCAGCTGGGCTTCCAAAACCCGGTTTCGAGCGACGACGGCCGCGTGCTCCGCCTCCGCCTTGATTCGCGCCGCCTCAGCTTTCGCGCGCGCCGCTTCGGCTTCCGCTTGCGCAGCCTCCGCCGCTTCGTATCGCGTGAACAGCTCCTCTCCGGTTTGGACGTCGCGCAGGACCAATTGGCCGTTGTCGACCCGCAAACGGATGTTCAATTGCTCGCAGGCCAGTACACCGTCCGCGTCCGGCTCCAGCGAGCGATAGGCGCCCGCCTCGAGCCGATAGCCGCGCAGTGGGGGGTTCAAGTATTCCCCCGTGGGATCGTACAGGAAGTACTCGTCGACTCCCAATTTCTGATAAATCTGGTATTTCGTCTTCAAATCCTCCCCGCGGGTCTTCTTTGAGGTGACTTCAAATACGACCTGAGGACAAGCTCCCTCTTCCCAGACTTTGAATACGCGGCGATCACCCGGATCGCAGTTCTTGACAACAAACGCATCCGGCGACACGAACCGCTTCGGATTTCCCGGCTCGTAATAGAGGAGCAGATTGCCACTGACGTAGACCCTTTGGCCCCGGTAGCGATATTCTAAAACGTCAATGAGACGGATCATCCAATCGCGATGTAGGTCGGTTTCACCCATCGGCCTGCCATCCGATTCAGGATATACGGTTTTTGCCAACTCCAGTTGCGCGCTCATCCGACGCACTCCACATCCTCGAATCGAAGGTCACTCTTCACTCAGGCCCTTGCGACGACTATTGTACAGTGCGGCAACTCACGGATTCAATGTCCGGGGGGAATCGGCGCATCTTGGGGCGGTTGACTCGTGGCACAGAAGGCATCCATGGCGTGGAGATTTCGCTCCCAGAAGACCGCTGATGGTCGCGGTCTGAGGTTTACCACCGACGTGGACGGTGCCCCCGTTTCCTATGCGCAGGTTCTGCGCTGCTGGGGGAATGATGCGGAATTCCGTTCGCTGTTTCTCGACTGCCTGGCAAACGCGCCGTATGCCGCATATCGTTGGGAGACTCCTCCAATCACTGCGGCGACGGCCAGTCGTCCGTTTGAGTTTGTCATCCTCGACAGTCCTGGCTTGGCCCGAACCCCTTCGGACGGAGCGTTTGCCCAACACTTTGACAGCGCGGCAACAAAACGCAGTGTCGTCGAATTTCCAAATCTCGGAAGGGATGCCATCCTGGTTGCTCCCTGCCCACAGGGGGCCTCATCCGCGTACGGGCATCTGGCGGCCTTTGTTCGCGAAGCTCCCGTGCCGCAGCAACATGCCTTGTGGACCCTGGTTGGAGAGGCGATGGAACGGCGGTTGGGGATCTCACCCGTTTGGCTGAGCACGGCGGGAGCGGGCGTTCCCTGGCTGCATGTGCGACTGGACAATCAACCCAAGTATTATGGACATGCGGCGTACCGCGTCGCTCCTTGATCAAAGGTCTGGCGGATCCGGGTCCGCCAGGCTTCGAACGCCGGTTGATCGGGACGATCGGGGGGGAGATTGTTCAGTGCCTCATCAGTGATTCGGGCAGCGGCTTGGACGTCGCAACCACAAAGGAATTCGCAGGCGCGCTCGGTGTGGGGGGCCATATTCCCTGCTCGTTGCCGCGCCTTGGCTGCGAACGCAGCCCCCAGCGCCAGTTCCCCGCGACAATCTCCGGCCCGGTCCAACAGTTGGCGCAGGGAGTCGTCGGACAACGCTCCGGCGTAGGCACAGGCCAAGCCGACTCCACTCCAGAGGTCCGGCTTCCGCTGGATGGGAATGCGATCGAGGATGGCGACGACGCGCGACAGGTCGCCTCCCGCGGCAAACCAGACGCTTCGCCCGAGTCCCTGATCGAACGCGCGGCGCGCGTAGCCATCCCATCGGCGGCCGCGCGCCGGATTCTGTAGTTCTCGCTGCCCGTGAAAATACCCTTCATGGAACCCGAAGCCATCCAGGACAAGCCAGCGGAGCAGCGGATCGAGGCGCGCCAGTCGGCGTTCCAGCCCCGCGCGCTGCCACGGCAAACGCGCGACGGCCCACCCGTAACCAACATACAACAGGTAGCAATGCGCCTCTCCCGAGGAGGCCAGAAACCGGTTCCAGCGGCCCCCTCCCCAGGGAAAGAGTCCGTCCTGCAGCGCCAGTCCCATCGCCGCCCCTTCGTACGCAAAGCCCCACAGTTCGCGGTCCATCTGCTGGAGACGCTCTGCCAGCGGCACCGGGGCCGGCTCCTCCAGCGCGGCATGGTAACCCTGAAGGAACGTGGCGCCGACCTGTTCCAAACGGGGCCGGAGCGGCGAGGACTCGGGAAAGCCCCGTCGCGAAAACAACACCTCGCAAGGATCGATGCGCAGCAGCTTGCGGGGAACGGCAGATAACCAGCGCCAGGCCATGATCTCCTCCGGCGCTCAGTGCCGGTCGATAATGCATTCACCTTGGATTGCGATCGCGGGTGAAGCGTCCAGCCGTTCCACCCAACCAGACGTCCGCTGCCAATCAGGCGAATCAGGGTTGCATTTGGAACGACAACTTCTGCTTTCGGCCTTTCCGGACGATTGTCACCGAAACCTCATCACCCACCTGGCGCTCGGTCAATGCGTAGGTCATCAGGTCGGTTTCGCGGCGCAGGTTGGTTTTGCCGTCGAAAGCCACGATCAGGTCACCGGCCAGAACCCCCGCCCGCTTGGCTATATCATGCGGCGCGTATTGCCCGACATGTTCAACGAACAGTGCCATCCCCTGCGCGTCCACTCCTTGCGCGCTGCGTTCCTCCGCATCCGCGTTTCTCAGCAGCAAGCCCCCCAGGGCCATCCGTCGCAATTCCCAACTCGACGCGCGCCACGAGAGATCGTCGCGCCTGCGCCAGACTGCCGGGAGCTTCCAGACGATCGACTTTCGCTCGGAACCGCGCTCGACCTGCGCCGCCAGTTCGGCCCCCTGCGCCTCGGTATGGTGCAAAACCCACTGGACGTCGGCCAGCGACAGCACGCTCTGCCCTGCGAGAGACAGGATTTTGTCCCCTGGTTCGAAACCCGCGCTGGCGGCCGGCGTGTCCGGCTCAACGCGCGTCACCGTGGCCCGTTCCCGCGGGTCCAGGATCAGCCCCAGCGATTTGGGATGCGGATAGGAAAACAAAACCTGTTCGGGAATCTGTTCCTTCTTGTCACGATAACTCTGTCGCAGGGCGTCGCCGATCTGGTGGCAATGGATGCAACTTTTGACGACGTTTCCCGCATAATCCAGATGCGAACCGTACCGCTCCTTCAGCCGCGGGAATTGTTCGGGGGACTTCACCTCCGGTGGGGGACCGGTCTTGGCGGCCAGTTCCCGGCGATTGGCCGGATAGCGCGCGTGCAGCTCCAGCGCCCCTTCCAGAGCGCGGGAAAAACCTGCCATCGAGACATCATCCTCCCAGGCGGTCCGGTGCGAGCGGGTGCCAAAACGCCCATAGATCGTCCCGTCGGCATTCAGGAGGAAGGCGGCATACGACTGGTCGGTGTCGAACTGGAAGAGGCGCAAGTCGAGCCCATTTGTCGAAACAACCCTCACCCGCACGAACTTTTCGAGCAGGGGGCGCAGTTCTCGATCGTTCTGCAACACCTCTTCATCGAGCTTGACGCACTCTTCACACGGGACGCAGCGGAGGACGACCAGCAGCGGCTTCCCCGTGCGGCGCGCCTCGTCCATCCCACGCGCCAGGTCGTTGTAAATCCAGAATCCGTCGGCCTCGACACGCTGCCGATCGCTGCGGACCTTTTCTTCCCGCGACTGTGCGGCCACCGGAGTGCAAAGCAATCCGCAGACCAACCCTGCCCAAACCGATTGACGAATCATGCCACGGCTCCCAGGAAGCAACCTTGTTTCGGACGGTGATTATCGGCCTGTCGGACGCGATTGGCAACTGTCCCTGGAAGTCCCTTCACGAAGAAAGATTGCCCAAAGGAAGAGACGCTTGCCGTTTTCCCCGGACCTCCTACGATACATCCAGCAGGCCACTCCATCCGGGCCGTAAATCACTTGTCCACTCCCTCGCAGAGAAACACCATGGCAGATGCACCCCAATGGATAGAAGAAGGCTCCCAGGCTCCCGATTTCACGCTCTCGGATGACGAGGGGCAGAAAGTCAAGCTGTCGAAGCTGAAGGGACAGCCGGTTGTGGTTTACTTTTATCCCAAAGACGACACCCCCGGGTGTACGCGGGAGGCGTGCGCGTTTCGGGACCGGAAAAAGGAGCTGGAGAAACTCGGCGCCGTGGTTCTGGGGATCAGCCCCGACGACGCGTTGAGTCACGCGAAGTTCCGCGACAAATTCTCGCTCAACTTTCCGCTCCTGTGCGACACCGACCACAAAGTGGCCGAGGCGTTTGGCGCCTGGCGCGAGAAGAACATGTACGGCAAAGTCTCGCTGGGAATTCAGCGCTCCACCTTCCTGATCGACGCGCAGGGGCGCGTGGCAAAGGTCTGGAAGAAAGTCAGTGTCGATGGGCACGACGAGCAGGTGCTGGTGGCGCTGCGAGCGCTCCCCAAGTAGCCCCTACAATAGGTAGAACATGGCGCCGATCATGACGACGACCACGATCGCGGCAAACACTATGAAGACCACCTCGATCGCCTTCAATGAAATCTTCCGGCGCCTCCCCTGCCCACGTTCGGTGCGCGGGGCATGACAGAAGGGACAATTCTCTGTCGCCTTCAACCGAATATGGCCGCATTCCGAACAAAAGCGCGTGATCGGCTTAGGCGCTGGAGGCATGTCGTCAGGGTGAAGGGAAGGATTCAGACCTGGAGGCTAAGCTCCAGTTGCGGGAGGGGAGCAACGGTTGATGTCTCTCCATAGTAATCGAGACGATGGCCCGACGCAAATCGGTTGATGTCACTTTCGCCGACGAATCATCGGACGCTCGGCTGACGGTGCGCCACTTTTTTCACAGTGCCAGACAATCTCCAAGGGCTGCCGTTAGATGGGCTCGTCTCTGACGTTTCCAGACGGAAACCGATCTGCCCAACAGCGACTCCAGCGGCTTTCACGTGGATTGACGTTGCTCTCTTCCCTCGCGTTGACCCGGCGAGGTCGCGCGGATATCGTGCCCGAATAGCGTCGTTTGTACGGTGTTTTTTTCACGTCTGAATCGTAGTTCTTCAGCACCCCGGCACTTCCATGGTCAGTCCTGGGATCCTATTATTGTTTGATGGACTCCTGGCCGCGCTGGGTCTGATCCTGGGAGAACAGGGACGCTCCGTCCCCGCCTGGTCCACGTTTGGCGCCCTGGCGGTCCTGGCTGTCTGGCAGATCGCCTTGGCGCTCCACTCCGGCGGCGGTCCTGGCCGGGCGTTTCGGATCGAATCTTTTTTTCGGCCGACGCATTACGTCCAGGGAGTGCTACAGGGGCTGATCTATGTTTACGTGTCCCTCTATTGGGGAGAGATTCTTCCGTATGCCCCCCTGCTTTTGGTGCAGGCGCTGGTTGGCTATCTGTGCGACATCCAACTGGCGTGGAGCCGGGGGCGAAACGCGCGGGTGGGACTGGGGATCATTCCGGTGATTCTCAGCACGAATCTCTTCACCTGGTTTCATGAAGAATATTTCTATTGCCAGCTTCTGATGGTCGCGTTGGCATTTTTCTCCAAGGAATTCCTCACGTGGACGATTGCCGGACGCCGCCGGCATATTTTCAATCCCTCGGCGTTTCCCCTGGCGGTTGTCTCGCTGATTCTGCTGGTGAGCGGCGAAGAGACCATGACCCGGGGCGTGGATCTGGTAGGGGCCTTCGAGCTGCCTCCCAACTTCTATGAAGTGATTTTTCTGTTGGGATTGGTCACCCAGGCGCTGTTTCTGACGACGCCGGTGTCGCTGGGTGCGGTGGCCACGCTGTCGCTCTGGTTTGGCCTCTCCATCCTGGCGTTTGGCGAACCCCTCTCTGAGGCCCCGATCGCCGCCCAGGTATTCCTAGGGCTGACGTTTCTGGTGACTGATCCGGCGACGACCCCACGATCCGGACTGGGGCGACTGCTGTTCGGCCTGGCGTACGGAACCGGGGTGTTTGCCACGTACGTCCTGCTGCGGTGGCTGGGTAAACCGGCATATTTCGACAAATTGCTCGTTGTCCCGCTGCTGAACCTGACCGTGCCGCTGTTCGACCGGTTTTGCGACCGACTGGAACGGGGCTGGTTTTCGTTCGTCGGGCAAACCCCCGCCTGGGTGGGCCGTTTCGGGTGGCTTGCGCTGTACATTCTGTTGTTCGCCGCGGTCGATCCGTTGCTCAAGGCGCCGCGCACCCGAAAGTTGACGGTCCTCCCTCCGGTGCGCGCCAAAATCTCCGTCGCACAAACCCGGCTCGTGGCCAACCGCATCTATTGCCGCACGGTCTTTCCTGAGGCATTCGAGCCGTTTGGCCTGCGGACGGAGTTTGCCAATCTGAGCGCCATTCGGTCGATCTACCGCGGCCGCCCTCCCGCGCGAACGGCAACCGCCGGGAATTGAAACGCTCTGGCCGCGGTTTTTCGAGGGGTTTGGCCCCTCGGACATCTGTCCGGCTCATACCCGAGCCAGGGGCGCTTAGTGACGGCTCTCCAGCAATTCGTGACATTTTCCATCGTGCCGACTCGCGCGAGCGTTTAAGATAGCAGCGTGGCCTGTGCCGTTTTCCCTAATCCTCCTCCCTCTCTGGTATCCTGATCATGCCTTCCCACCGCATTCGTGTCTGGACACTCCTTGCATTGATTGCCATCGGCATCGTGCAGACCCAGGGCGCCTTGGCCCAGGTCGCAACCCCCGCCGCGCCGACGGCCGCGGCCCCCGCGCTGCCGACGCCGGAATATCCCCCCTTCAGCGAAGTCTCCAAGGGGCACGAACAGGTCGCCTCCAGTGCCGATGGCGTGCCGGGACTGTTTGGCCTGTGGGTGCGCAAGAAGGACAGCCACGTGTTGGCGGAATTGCCCCGCGACTTCGCGGGCAAGAAGTACTTCATCGCCATGACCGTCGCCAGCGGCGAAACATACGCCGGTTTGCACACGGGCGAGCTGGTGGTTTACTGGCGACAGCATGACAAGCGACTGGCGCTGATCGAACCGAACTCCTCGACCCGTTCCACCGGCGATCAGGAATCGCGCGACTCGGTGAAGCGGCTTTTCACCGACCGGCTGCTGCTGGACGTGCCGATCCTGACGATGGGCCCGCGCGGCGGTCCGGTGATTGACGCCAACGCCCTGTTCGTCGGCCAGGGGGGAAGGTTTTTCGGTGGGGCGCTGCAAAGCCCTCAGCCCCATTTGGCGGTCGTAAAAACCGCCAAGTCGTTCCCGCGGAACACTGAGCTGGCGTTTGAAGCTCCCATGGGAGGAGGACGGCTCAAGACGCTGCACTACTCGCTGAGCGAGATTCCCGACGCCACCGGCTACAAGCCGCGGGTGGCCGATCAGCGGATTGGGTATTTCACCACCGGTTACACCGATCTGGGGAAATTCCAGGAAGATGGGACGAAGGTCCACTACATCAATCGCTGGCGGATCGAAAAGCGCGATCCGGCCCTGAAGATGTCCCCCCCCAAGAGTCCCATCGTGTTCTACATCGAACACACCACCCCCGTTCGCTATCGCCCCTGGGTCAAACAGGGAATCCTGGCGTGGAACGCCGGATTTGAAAAAGTCGGGATTCGCGAAGCGATCGAAGTCCGCCAACAGGATGCGCTGACCGGCGAGCACATGGACAAAGATCCCGAAGATGTCCGGTACAACTTCGTCCGCTGGCTCAACAACAACATCAGCACGGCGATCGGTCCCAGCCGCGTCCATCCGCTGACGGGAGAGATCCTCGACGCCGATATCATCCTCACCGACGGCTGGATTCGTCATTACCTGGCGCAACAGACCGACGTCTTACCGAAACTGGCGCTGGATGGGGCGTCGCCGGAAACTCTCGACTGGCTGGAGTCACATCCTCGATGGGATCCGCGGGTGCAATTCGCTCCTGCCGCGAGCCGACGTGAGTTGCTGGCACGGCGGATGCAGCGACACGACCGATCAAAGTCCGACCCTGCAGCAGAGGAACGAGAAGAGGCGGGCCAGGTCGAGGATTTCGCGTTCGAGCCCTGGTCACGGGAATCAGCCGCCAGTTGCAAGGCGGCGGCGGGGCTGGGAACGGACCTGGCGCTGTTGGGGATGACGTTTGATCTGGCGCTGGCCGCCGGTGCGGGAGCGGACGCCGCGGCAGGAGACCTGTTGGACGGAATGCCCGAAGAGTACGTCGGCACGCTTTTGGCGCATCTCACGGCGCATGAAGTGGGACACACGCTGGGACTGCGGCACAATTTTCGCGCTTCGGGCGTCTACAAGCTCGACGATGTCAACAAACCGGGCGCCCCGATGAAGGTGCTGGCCGGCTCGGTGATGGACTATCTGCCGATCAACATCAACTGGCAGCAGGACAAGCTGGTCGAGAACTTCGCCATGATCGGGATTGGGCCATATGACGCCTGGGCCATCGAATACGGCTACACGTTTGACGACAACCTGCAACCGATCCTGAGTCGAGTGGCGGAGCCCGAGTTGCAGTTCGCGACCGACGAAGACACGATCGGTCCCGACCCGCTCGCGCGGCGCTACGATTTTGGCGCACAGCCGATCGACTATGCCCGCAGCCAAATGGCGCTCATCGGGCGGCTGCGGCAAAACATCGTGGAAAAATTCGTCCGCGACGGACAGTCGTGGTCCAAGGCGCGGCGCGGCTACGAAACAACGCTCTCGCTGCAAATGCGATCGCTGACTGCCATTGCCGACTGGGTGGGAAGCGCGTTCGTCCATCGCGATCGGAAGGGAGACAAGAACGGCCGTCCCCCACTGGAAGTGGTTCCTGCCGCGGCGCAGCGCGAGGCGTTGAAATTCGCCTGCGACAACGCGTTTCAGGATCAGGCGTTCGGTTTGACTCCGGCGCTGCTCAACCATCTGGCGCTGGAGCAATGGGACGACGACTCGTTCGCGTCGTTTCCCGAGTCGGCCTGGCCGGTGCATGAACGGATCATGGCCATCCAGGGCTCGGTGTTGACAATGCTGCTCAACCCGACGCAACTGAAGCAACTGTTCGACAACGAGCTGCGGACGCCGTCCGACGCCGATGCCCTGACGTTGCCGGAGTTGCTCGAATCGCTACGGGACGCGATCTGGAGCGAACTGGGACAGCCAATTCCCGAGGGAACCTCGGCTCGCAAACCGTGGATTTCCAGCCTGCGAAGGAATTTGCAGCGGGAACATGTGGAACGGTTGATCGACCTGACGCTTCCTGATCCCGGTGGGGCCAACGTCCACAAGCCGATTTCGAACCTGGCGGTCAGGCAGCTTGATGCGCTCCGTCAGAAAATCGCCGCGGTGCTGGCCAATCCGGCGATCGACCCCTATTCCCAGGCGCATCTGGGAGAGGCGCAGATGCGGATCGGCAAAGCGCTCGATGCGCACTTCATCTACAACAACCAGTCGGCCCCGACGTTGTTTCTGTTTCGGTAATCGATCCGCCGGTGGTGGCGGAATCGGAGTTCTCAGGGCGGCCCTCTCCCCTCGCGGAGAGGGCCGTTTCATGATCCCAAGGAGTTGATCGTGTACGGAATGCGACGGTATGGCGGATGGTGGCTGGGGGTGGTCTTGGGGGGCTGTGGATGGGTGAGCCTGTCGCGGGACGTTGCCGCAGCCAAAGAAGAGAGTTCTCCCGTGCTGCGCCGCCGGGTGTTTTTTGGCGCCCAAATCGGGCCGGTCGGGGATGAAACGCGTCAGCGACAGGGGCTGCCGACGACCAAAGGAGTGGAAATCCTGCGTTTGCTCCCCAATTCCTCCGCCACCGCCGCGGGACTGCGCGCTGGAGACGTGGTGTTGTCGCTGGGGGGATCGTCGGTTGACGCCACTCCAGCATTCCTGCGAAAACTGGCGACCTTCTCTCCAGGCGAGGCCGCCGCCGTGGAACTGTTTCGCGACGGCAAGAAACAAACCAAGGAGTTGAAGTTCGTGGAACTCCCGCGCGAAAGCAGCGATCAATATGACGTGCTGCACGAGGCGGTGGAGAGCAAAGCGGGACGCTTGCGAACGATCATCACCCGGCCCAAAACTGAAGGGAAGCATCCCGCGCTGCTTTTGTTGCAGGGGCTGGGGCCCGCCACGATTGAACGGCTGCCGGGGGCGCCGGCCGATGGCTACCACCAGTTGATCGACGATTTCACCGGTCGGGGGTATGTCACCATGCGTCTGGACAAGCCCGGCTGCGGGGACAGCCTGGGAGGGCCGTTGGCGGACGTCGCTTTTGACTCGCAACTTGATGGCTTTCGTCAGGCGCTGGCGGCGCTCCGTCAGCGGCCGGACGTCGACCCCGAGCGGATCGTGTTGTTCGGCCACAGCATGGGAGGAACCTGGGGAGCGATTTTGGCGAAGGAAACCCCCGTCCGGGGGATCGCCGTGTTTGGGACCGTCTCGCGCCCCTGGCTGGAGTACCTGATGGAAACCAGTCGCCGACAGTTGGAACTGGCTGGCGTCCCTGCGGACGAAATCGAGTCGCGGATGGCGCTGGAACGCGCCGGTTTGCAATTCATTTATCGTGATCAATTATCTCCGGAAGAGACGGCGACGCAGCACCCCGAATTGGCTGAGTGGGTGGAGCAGACGTTTCAGGACTTCAAGTACACCTCCACCTGCCACTACACGTTTTTTCAGCGACTGGTCGATGAGGACATGCTGAAGGTGTGGGAGAAAGTTCCCGGCCAGGTGTTGTCGCTGTGGGGGCAGGCCGATTTCATCGCTGCCGAACCCGACCATGCCCTGATCGCCCAGGCGGTCAATCAGGCGCGGCCGGGACAGGCCGAGTTCGTGAGCCTGCCGGAGATCGACCATGCCTTCCATCGTGCCGCGTCTCAGGCCGAAAGCCGCGGTCGCTGGGGCATGCCCGGACAGGTGCATCCGAAGTTCCTGGAGACGCTGCGTGCCTGGTCGAAAAAGGTGAACGGCGGCACGTGATGACCCGCACCGGCACGAAGGAAAAGGCGAACGGCCCGCGGGTCAATTCACCCGCGGGCCGTGTCGTTTCTCGGAATGTCACACCCTCCGCTCCGCCAACCGTCTCGCGGCGCCGCTTGCCAGCGGACTGCGATCAGGCCTTGGGCGCGGGCTTGGGTTCCTGTGCCGGAGCCGCTTCGGGTTGCAGCGGCTTGTTGGTTTCCTGTTTGGTTCCCGCGTCAGGCGCTGCGGAGCACTCGCCCGAGGCACAGCCTCCCGTGGCGCATCCGGCACTGCAGACCGTCTCGGGGACGTAGTAACAGGTTTCGTACGGAACCTGCCGTTCCACGCACCGCGGCACGCACCGCTTGACCGTGTAGTTCACCTGCTTGGGTACGCACCGCGCCACCCGCTGATTGACCACGTATTCTTCGCGGCGGGTTTCACAGTACGGGGTGCGCTGCGTCACCGTCTCGCACACCATGCGGCACGTCCGAACCGGAATCTTGCGGACGCATTCTTCCTGCACCATGCGGCAGGTCCGGACCGGGACCTGCTGCGGAACGACTTCGTTCACCCAGCGACAGGTCCGAACGGGAACCTGATCCACCACTTCTTCGCACACCGTGCGACACGTGCGGACCGGAACCTTTTGGACGACTTCTTCGCAAACCATCCGGCACACCTGGACCGGACAGCTCTGACGCACCACTTCCGGCTGGTAAGTGGTGCAAGCGACCTGCTGTTCGACGATCTGCGGGCAATACACCGGCTTGCAGGTATAGAACCCTGGGCACTGCACCATACAGCACCGGACGTTGCAGCAGCCGTCGTTGACCATCTTGGGAACCATCGGTCCCGGATGATAGACTCGCTGCATCGTCCATTTGCCGCAATCCCGCTGGACCGTTTTATAGGTGGTGACGGGGCGCATCACGGTGTAGCAGCGTTCCTGGTTGACCGTTTCCATGACGGGACGGCGGACGGTGCGGCGGCATTCGCGCTCGCTGGTCTCCCACACCTGGCGGCGGACCGTGCGGCGGCATTCCCGCGTACTGGTTTCCCAGACGGGACGACGGACGGTGTAGCTGCAATCGCGGTACGAGGTCTCCCACACAGGGCGGCAGACCGTGTACCTCTCTTCCCGTTCGGAGCATTCATAGACCGGGCGCTGCACCTGCACCTGGCACTCGCGAACTTTCTGTTCGGTCACCAGCCGCGAGCAGGTCACGGGACGGTCTTCGTACACCGTCTCGTACTCCGTCCGCTGGCAGGGGATTTCCTGCTGTTCGTAAACGACCTCGCGCACGGTGCGCATGCACTGACGGCGTTCCAGGCGGTAACTGGTGGAGCAGGCCACCGGGGCGCAAGCCGTCACGGGGCAGCAACTGTAGCACCCCGCGCCGCAATAGCCTCCGGCCTCGGCCGTCTGGGAACCGAACGCGCCCCACAGCAGGGCCAATCCGGCAATGAACTTCGTGCCTCTCGACATCATGGTGTACGCTCCTTGAAAAAACTCGCTGCGGGTGGTGCGGACAGAACGCCCGGTCTCTTTTCAACCCGCGTCCTGTGATCGCTATTGTCTCAAAACGAACTGGCGAATTGCAAACGGGAAATGGCTCGCCTGACCGAAATTTACCCAGCACTCGGGAATTGTGAGGGTTCTGTGGCAAGCCTAGTTCGGGAAAACTACTCCGCCAGCGGAATTCAGGAAATTCGCTCAAGAATTCCGGAGAATGACGATCGCACCCCTCGGCACCGCGCGATTGTGCCGATTTTGACGACGCGTTGCCATTCCGCCGCTTCGTGCGCCCGATTCGTTGGCGCGAAGCAGCCGGGCGAGAACTTGGCGTGACGCGCGGAGGCTGGTGCTGTCGACAACGTCTTGCGTTTCGCGGATTTCTGAGAAATCCGCCTACGGCTTCAAAATTCACTCGCCGAGATTGCGTCCCCGTCGCCTTTCCGCAATTCTAACGCGACAGTGGGCTCTGCCGAACAATGCGAAAGTTGAAGCCCATCTGACACGGAGCGACACGGCTCGGCCTGGGGCCACAATCAAAGGGGCGCTGAACCATGAAACTGGGACTGATCAATTCCGCCTGGGCGCAGGCGGGTCGCGACACGCTGTGGGGGTTGCAAAAGACCAAGGAACTGGGGTTCGACACGGTCGATATCTTCGCCGATCCGTTTGAAATCGACGTCCGCGAGCGGTGCGGGATCAAGCGGGAGTGCGATCGGCTGGAGTTGCCGATTGTCTCGCTCGCCTGCGTCGCCGTGGGATTGATCGATTTCAACCCCAGCGTGCAGCGGTTTCACGTCGATCGGGTCAAGGCGTACCTCGATCTGGCGTATGAATACGAAGCCCGCAACGTCCTGTTGGTGCTGGGAGAGTACATCTGGAACAAGGAGGTGATTCCACCCGCAGAGCAGTGGCGCACCGCCGTCGAGCAATGCCGCGAGCTGGGGCGCTACGCCCAGCAGCTGGGATTGCAAATCGCCCTGGAATTGGAGCCCTTTCCGCTGTCGCTCCTCAACAATGTCGGGCGGATGGTGCAGTTTTTGGAGGACGTGGGGCATCCGGCGGTGCAGGCCAATATCGATGTCTCGCATTTGTGTCTTTCCCGGGTTCCGCCAGATGCCTTACGGACCTTGAAGGGGCGGGCGATTCACGTTCACATCTCGGATTGCGACGGGGAACGCCACGGGGATCTTCCCCCCGGACGGGGAGTGGTCGATTTTCTCCCCTATTTGCGGGAAATTCAGGCGTTGGGGATCGACGGGAGCATCTCCATCGAGCTGGAGTATTCTCCCGAGCCCGACCAGATCGAGGCCTGGGTCGCGGAGGCGTATCGCGAGACGGACAAGCTCATGCAGGCCACCGATTTGCGAGGGTAGACTTCGGCCGTTTGCGGCGCCTGCTCCCGGCTCACGCGGATTGCCGCTCGCTCCCGTCTTGCCCCCGTGACGCAAACCGTTATGATTACAGTTGGTTTCGACAAACGAAGTACTCCGGACGCGGGACGAGCTGCGGGGTGGGGGATGCGCAATCACGATGCCTTGTTCCGGCAGGCCCTGTTGCCGCTGCTGTCCGTGGCGGGGGCCATCGGCCTGTTGCTGGTGGCCATCCACTGGATTCGTGGCTGGTTGCGCGACAATGATGATCCTGCCATGTGTGACCACGAATTGCTGTCGGAATACCGCGAATTGAAAGAGCAGGGTGAGCTAACCGACGAAGAATACCGAATTATCAGTTGCCGCATTGCGCCCCGCACTGGACCGGCCCCCGCCGCGGAGAAAGAGACCTTTCCCCCCGGCGGGACAATGGAGAAGAGTTGACGATCGTGCGGACTGTAGCGGGGCCATCGGTGCGTGCTGCGATGCCAGTTTCCACTGCTTGACGAGACATTCGAACTTTAGGGAATGCTGATGCCCACAGGCAAAGAATTCACGACCGGCAACCGCGGTTCCACCGGGAAGAAGAACGCCAATTGTTCCTTTTGCCGCAAGAGCTACCGCGAGGTGGGGCCACTGGTGGAAGGGCCGGGGGACGTGTACATCTGCGGCGAGTGCATCGAACTGTGCCAGTCGATCCTGGACCAGGAGAAGCGCCGCCGGGGTGGTTCGCGCCAGCTCTTCAGCAAGGTGCCCACCCCCCGCGAAATCGTCGAACATCTCGACTCGTACGTCGTGGGGCAGGCGTCGACCAAGAAAATCCTGGCCGTCGCGGTCCACAACCATTACAAGCGACTGATGCTCAGCGCCGACGCCGAGAACGATGTCGAAATCGAAAAGTCGAACATCCTCCTGATCGGCCCGACCGGGTGTGGCAAGACCCTCATGGCCCGCACGCTGGCCCGGGCGTTGCAGGTTCCTTTCGCCATCGGCGACGCGACCACCCTCACTGAAGCCGGCTACGTCGGTGAAGATGTCGAAAACCTGCTCCTCAAGCTGCTGCACGCCGCCGACTTCGACATCGAGCAGGCGCAGCGCGGTATCCTGTTCATCGACGAAATTGACAAGATCGGCAAGACGAGCCAGAACGTGTCGATCACTCGCGACGTTTCCGGCGAAGGGGTGCAACAGGCGCTGCTCAAGATGCTCGAAGGGACGGTCGCCAACGTCCCGCCGCAAGGGGGCCGCAAA
>JBJXGA010000220.1:0-3613 GCA_046152955.1 Planctomycetales bacterium
CCCGGACAGAACAAAGACAAGTGGGGCAACCGGAGTAACTACATCTGGTGGGGGCTGGTTGAGACGATGTCCGACCTGCCCGGCGCGTCGCCCGAACTATCGCTCTACACGAACGAGCATTACTACATGGACGGCGGGCCACGCACGCGGCGTTACACGCTCCGGCAGGACGGATTTGTCTCGGTCAACGCGCCGTATGCGGGAGGGGAATTCACGACCAAGCCGTTCTCATTCACGGGCCAGGCGCTGGAAATCAATTACGCGACATCTGCGGCGGGGGGGTTGCGGGTGGAAGTCCAGGATGTCGACGGGAAGCCGGTCCCCGGCTTCGCTCTGGATGACTGTCCGGAGATGTTCGGCGATGAGATCGAGGGCGTCGTGCTCTGGAGAAACGGCTCGGATGTCCGTGCCATGGCGGGGAAGCCCGTACGGTTGCGATTCGTCATGAAAGACGCCGACTTGTATGCGATCCG
Organism: Planctomycetales bacterium; assembly: GCA_046152955.1. Taxonomy (GTDB): domain Bacteria; phylum Planctomycetota; class Planctomycetia; order Planctomycetales; family Planctomycetaceae; genus SIAF01. The sequence continues at coordinate 474 of JBJXGA010000220.1, forward strand.
TTTTCGACAATGATTGGCCCACAAGCGATGAGGAACTGGAATGGTCCTGGTTAAGTGTCTCGCGCGATTCCTGGTTGTCGTCGCTCTGTTTGCCTCAAGCACGGTGGTTCGCGCCGACGATCCGGCGGGAATGAATTTGGGAGGGGGAGTCCAGGCAGGCCCGGAAAACTTGATCGTCATCAGCGGGCGCGCCGGCCAGGTGTTGGTCGGATCCAAATTGCGCTTGCTGCTCCAGCCAATCGTCACCAGCGTGTACGATTCGTTGGGGAGGGGATTCACCGGCGCCTGAATGAGCACCGACCACCGCATGCCGGGGGCGGCGCCGATCAGGAAGTTGGCCTCCTGCTGCGGATTCCCCAGCGTCGTGAACGGGTTGCCATCCCGCGCCACCGCCAGCCAGGGGATCGTACCGGAAGGACGGGCGGAATCGATCAGTTTCAAATTGTAGAATGTATCATTGCCGATGTTGGCGATGTTGAGCACCCGCCATTCCCCCGGTTGCATCGTCAGCACCGGATTCAACAGGCCATTGACTGTAAACGTCTGCTCGCCGTGGTTCGATCCAGAGAACGTGTAGACGTTGCTTTGCGAGGCCGTCGCGGCATTGCTGAGGAGGACGGAGGTGGGGCCGGAGATGGAGGCAATCGTCGTGCCGGAAGGGAGATCGGTGCCGCTGGAAGCGACCGACATTCCCGGCACAAGCTGCGCCACGAGCGACGGGGCCAATCCGTCGAGCGTCGTCGTCGCGTGGGTCATGCCGGGACCGGTGACTGAAAACGGGGGAGCCTGAGAGGGCTCGACGATCTGGTCGCCGATCAAGAGCGCGTTTTTTAGAGCCAGCAGGTTTTGCGTTAGCCCGTCGAGCTGCGTCGCTCCGCCGTCGGGTCGGCCGATCACCAGCAACCCGGATAACCCCAGGCTGATCTGCTGATCGACCTGCGTGTGGTGATGCGGGTGATACCAATACAATCCTTCGGGATGATCGGGGGGAATCTGAATCTGATAGTGGTTGTTTTCCCCCGGCAGGATCTGCAGCAGAACGTTGTCGGAGTTCCCCAGGGGGGAGACATGCAGGCCGTGAGTGTGCAGATTGGTGATGATTCCATCGGGCAGATCGTTGACGATCGTCAGATCGAGCAAATCGCCGGGATTGGCCCACAGCGTCGGCCCGACGTACTGCCCATTGTACATCCAGGCGTTCGTGACCGGCCGGCCTCCAATGACCGCCGGACCCTGGGCCTGAGTGAGCGTGGCGGTCAAGACCCTCTGAACGCTGGCAATGACCGGCGGCTCGGTGAAGACTGGCGGCCCCACCTGCTGCGGCGCCACGACTCCCTCCAGCAAGACCCGTGCTTCAAGCGATTCGATCGCGACGACGGGGTGGGGCGCGCGGCGGCTTCCGGAGGCGGGCAACGCTCGTCCGCGCCCCATTCCGCGGCGGGCATTGCCAGAGAGGGGGGTCAGGAGCCAGCGGCATGCGTTGAGAATCATCAGGAGGCGCCAGGGGTGTGATGGGTGCTCGACCTCCGAGTCGGTTGCTGATTGCGCACGAACCAAAGGAAGGAGCGCGCGACCTCCCCAGAGCGTCCTGAAAAGGTTGCCTGAATCCTGCAGGCCGGTTCCAGCATGCGGCAGGCGCCTGACCACAGTCAAGCGGCAGGACAACCCAGGTCCGCTCCCAAGCGTCAAACCTCAGCCGAATCACGGGGGAGAACGGAGAGGACGCTCACAGCGTGATCTTCGCTCCCAGCAGTCGAATGAACGCCGCCAGCCATTGCGGATGGGCCGGCCAGGCAGGGGCCGTCACCAGATGCCCATCGACGTGGACCTGGTCGACCGGCACTTCGACATACCGCCCCCCCGCCAGGGCGATTTCCGGCGCGCAAGCCGGGTACGCAGTACAGCTTCGCCCCGACAGCACTCCGGCTGCTGCCAACAGTTGCAGCCCGTGGCAAATCGCGGCGATCGGTTTCCGCGCATCGTCGAAACGCTTCACGAGCGCCAGAACCGACCGATTCAGCCGAATGTACTCCGGCGCCCGTCCCCCCGGCACGAGCAGCCCGGCATATTCCTCGGCCTTCACTCGCGCGAACGTCGCATTCAAGGTGAAGTTGTGTCCCGGCTTTTCGCTGTAGGTCTGATCCCCTTCGAAATCATGGACCGCCGTCCGAATCGTCTCTCCCGCTTTCTTCCCCGGACAGACCGCATGCACGGTGTACCCGAGCATCGTCAGCGCCTGAAACGGCACCATGACCTCGTAGTCTTCGACGTAATCCCCGGTCAGAATCAGAATCTTTTTCGCCGCCAAGTTTGGTCTCTCTTGTCTTTCACGTGCCCATCTGCAAACGCTGATACCGCGATCATCCGCATGATTCTTACCAGAAAACGACGGCATCGACCACGAAAGGAGGCGGAACGGGGGGGCACCGGGGCCAGGAACGATCGCGAACTTGTTGCACATCAAAGCGCGCGCGGCGATTTCGATGACCTGTTTCGGCCATGTGCCGGGGGACTGACAATGAAGGATTGACGTACGCCACCCAATTCCCAGCGCGACTGACAGCCCTTTCCCCTCTTGCGCCGAGTCGCTAAAATCTACCCCGTGGATAGCCATACTTTCGTGACGGGCGCCCGCAGCAGACGCAGCCAGCGTCCGCAACCGCGATCCAGTCCTTACCGGGTAGTGTAACGGTAGCACAGCAGGTTTTGGTCCTGCTCGTCTAGGTTCGAATCCTAGCCCGGTAACTTAAACGATTGTCCAATAACGACTTATGCGCATGAATCTTGAGTCTCAGAAAACCTAGACCGCATTTGGATAGTGCATACACGTTGGAATCAAATTGCCCTTCTGTACGCGCTGGCAGGTGCCTGACGCGGAATGATGCCTTCCGAGCAGGTCACCGACCCCTGTTCATCACGCGCCAAATCCGTTGAAATACCGAGTTCAATATGACGGCAGTCGTGATCTTTCCGTCGCCGATCGGTTCATTTCAGTCATCGCAGAAAGATTCAGAATCGATAATCCAGCGCTGAGCTACTGACCAAACGGGAACGATTTAATGTCGGCAAAGACAGCGTCGAGCGAATTAAAATCGAAGTTGTCCCAGGTGGTGCCGTTGGACCAGGCGATGCTCCCGTTT
>JBJXGA010000222.1:0-12418 GCA_046152955.1 Planctomycetales bacterium
GGGTCACCGACGCGGAACTTGAGCGCCTCTGCATCTCGCGCGCAAAATTCCACGGCGAATGGAACTACTCGATCAAACCACGAAAATAAAAAAGTTGTCAAAGTTATTTTTTCGCTCTGCCTAAGCATCATCTTTGTGTCCGAATACACTCTGATGCTGGTGCTGCCCTGGGTGTTGCCTGCTGATGCACCCCTTTGGCTGGAAGCCGCCATTGATGCCGCGCTATTGGCCATTTTGCTTCTCCCGGTCATATGGGTCTTGGTCGCTCGGCCACTGCGGCAGGCCGCCCGATTGCGAGATTATTTTTTGACGGATCTGTTGACAACGATCGAAGACGAGCGCCGACGAATCGCTCATGAAATGCACGATGGCGTCGGCCAGTCATTGACGCTGCTGGTCTCGGGACTACGCTCGATGAATGCGACCCTCGACCCATCTGAAATTGACCGGCGCACGGGCCAATTGCGGGAATTGGCCCAAAGGGCGCTGGTGGACACAAAAGGCCTGGCCGCAGGATTGCGTCCGAGCCTGCTGGATGATTTAGGGCTGGCGGCTGCCATCGAGCGCGTCGCGGTCGAAGTCGAGCAGAATCATCCCTTGCGCGTGACCGTGGATGTGCAATCGCTGTCGGGCCAGCGCCTTCCGGAACGCTGCGAGACGGGTTTGTATCGCATTTTTCAGGAGGCCATCTCGAACGTACTGCAGCACTCCGGAGCGACGAAGGCCTCGATTCGCCTGACGCGGAGCAAAACACACGTGATCCTGGACGTCGCCGACAATGGCTGCGGCATCGAAGACGCCAGGGCCGGGCACAAGGAGAGCGCCGTCGGCCATCTGGGCTTGATCGGGATGGCGGAACGGGCCACCTTACTGGGGGGACGGTTGGAGATCGAAACCGGCGCCGGTAGTGGCACGAACATCCGGGCGACAATTCCGCTGTGACTTCTCGACGATGAACAAGATTCGAGTGATGCTGGTCGATGACCACAACGTGCTGCGCAGCGGGCTAAGGATGCTCATCGACGCGCAACTCGACATGGAGGTTGTGGCGGAGGCCGACAACAGCGGCGTCGTGCTGGACACCGCCGCACAATTCCAGCCGGACGTGCTGGTGCTCGATTTGAGTCTGCCGGGTGGTCCCAGCCTGCCTGTGATTGAGAAGCTGTCGGCGTGCGGCGCCACGCCGCGCGTCCTGGTGCTCACGATGCACGACGACCCAGCCTACGTGCGTGCCGCGCTGGGGGCTGGGGCCAAGGGCTATGTGGTCAAGACCATTGGTGAGAGGGATCTGCTGGAGGCGATTCGGGCGGTCCAGCGGGGCCGGTTGGTCGTCGACCTCGACGATGCAGGCCGCACAGCCAGTGTCTTCCAGAACCTGGAAGCCCAGGGCTTCGTGAAAGGCATCCTTCCGGCAACCAGACTCAGCCACCGTGAGGCTGAAGTGCTGCGATTGCTCGGCCGGGGGTTTTCCAATCAGGAGGTCGCACAGCAACTCGACCTGAGCCCCAAAACGGTGGCCACCTATCGCGCGCGGATCGGCGAAAAGCTGGGACTGAAGACGACGGCCGAATTTGTCAAGTACGCTGCTGACACCGGAACGGTTGGCCCGCAACCGGAGTGAGGGGCCCGGATTCGAGGCCCGCGCCGGGTGTGTGCTTCGTCTACACGCATCCCACATTACGCAAACGCCCCAGTCTGTCGGCTGGCTGGCACGCGTGTCAGTGGTGCGCTGACAAAGTTGGTGCGGATTGCCCGAGCGACTGATTTACGGCTCCAGGCCGCGTCATACGATGGTGGTATGACCGACGTCCAGGACTCGATCGCCGACATCGGCGCTGGATGACAGCGACACAGATCGTGAGTCCTCCCGGGAATTTGTGGCGGACAATCGCTACGAAAATGACTCCCCACCATACCACACACACTCGAATTCCAATGGCTGACCTGCCGGCTTGATCGGCACCACACCCACATTGATTGGGACATCGGAAGCGTGATCGTCGCCTCGCTGGCTCACATGCTTTCCCTTCGTCCGAGGAGTTGACCATGCTGCTCAATTGTTTTCAGAACATTCCGCGGTTTCTGGCCCATCGCTTCGTCCGCAAATCGAATCGGCTGGACCGTCGGCGACAGGCTGGACGATCGATCGCGATCGAAGCGTTGGAGGTCCGTGCGCTGCTGGCCGCCACGCTGACATCCGAGGTTTTGGGGGGAACGGCCGGGACGGAGATCGTCGGGACCGTCTACGAAGACCTCGATGCGAATGGCGCCAAGAGTCCGGGGGAGAACGGGGTCAGCGGTTGGACCGTGTACCTGGATCTGGACAACAGCGGGACATTCAATAACGACGCGGCCGGACAGGCCGAGCCCTCGGCGGTGACCAACCCGGATGGTGATTATGTGATCAACCACCTGATCGAGGGGACTTACCGCGTGAGCGAGGTGGTCCAAAACGGGTGGTCGCCGACCGCCCCCGTCTCGCAAGACATTTCGGTCCGAAACGAACATACGAGCAAGGCGGACTTCTTCAATTTCGGCGGCGGCGAAATCCTTGGCACTGTCTGGAACGACCTCGACGGCCGTGGCACACGCGACACCGATCCAACCACGGGCGAGTTCACCGACCCCGGCTTGGCCAACTGGACGGTTTATCTCGACCTGAACGGCGACACTGTACAGGATCCTTCGGAGCCGGCCACGCTGACCGATGCCCAGGGAGCCTACTCGTTCCGCAACCTGCCGGCGGGGGACTATGAAGTCACTGAAGTCCTGCCGGAGGGCTGGGAACCAACGCGACATTTTGACAGCCGACAGACTGCGACCGTCGTGGCTCTCCAGCAGGCGGCGCAGGATTTCGCCAATTTCAGCAGCGTGAATGGCTCGATTCAGGGGACGATCTGGAACGACCTCAACATTGACGGCCTCCGCGCGATCGACCCGGATACCGGGAAGTTTACGGAACCAGGGCTCGTCGGTTGGACGGTGTTTCTGGACCAGAACGGCAACTCGACGCAGGATCCCTCCGAGCCGGCAACGCTTACCAATGCCGACGGGGAATATTCGTTCATCAGTCTGCCGGCGGGAGATTATGAGGTGACTGAGGTTCTTCCCAGTCACTGGAATCCGTCTCCGGAGTTCGAGATCCGGCAGACCGTTTCGGTCATTGCCGGGGAGGCAACGACAGCTCAGGATTTTGCCAATTTCACCGTTCTCAACGGCTCGATTCGCGGGACGGTCTGGAATGATCGCTTTCGCGATGGAGTGCGCGATGTCAGTCTGACGGGAGAGTTCAGCGATCCGGGGCTGGAAAACTGGCAGGTTTTTCTCGATTTGAATCGCAATGGCCTTGTCGATCCTGCGGAACCGCTGGCGCTGACGGACCTCAACGGCGGATACACGTTCGCCGATTTGCAAGTGGGTGACTATGAGCTTCAGGAAATCGTCCCCAGCGGCTGGGAGGTGACCGAGGGCTACAGCGACAATCAGACGGTCACTGTCTTTTCCGGAGTCGAATCGGTCGCCAGTGACTTCGCCAACTTCAATCTCTCGACGGCGGTCCCCGGCGTAGTCGGCGGGACGGTCTGGGACGATCGCAACGGAAATGGCATACGGGACGTTGACGCGTCCGGCGCATTCACCGATCCGGGGCTGGCCGGGCGGGTGGTGTTTGCCGACCTCAATTTCAACGGAGTGCTCGACACGCCCGACCTCAGCGCCACCACCGGGGCTGATGGCGCGTATTCGATCACGGGAATTCTCCCGGGAACCGTGAGCCTCATCGACGTTGTGCCAGCCGGCTGGCGGGCGACGGCCCCGCTCGGCGGCGCGCGGACAATCGCTCTCAAGAACGGCGAGAATGCGCTGGGACTCGATTTCGGAAATTACGCCCTTCAGGAATCCGCCATTCGAGGGACCGTATTCGCGGATACCAATCAGAGTGGCGGTCGCAATGCCGGCGAGCAGGGGCTCGCAGGAATCACCGTCTACCTTGACGTAAACCATAACGGTTCGCTCGATCCGACGGACCCGCAGATGGTGACGTCGACGGACTTGTTCTTCACACCCGCCGTTGATGAAGCCGGTACCTACAGCTTCACCCATCTGGCGGCGGGCACGTATACGGTCCGTGTGATTGTTCCAGCGAGTCTTGGCGCAACCCCGGCCGCAGAATTGGTGCATGTCGTCACGCTCGGGAGCGCCGAGGAGCGGTCCGGGGTCGACACGGCCGCCCAATTCCGCCCCAACGAGATTCATGGTGTCAAGTTCGACGACAGCAACGGGAATCATCAACGAGATCCGGCCGAGCCGGGCGTGGGCGGCGTAACGATCTTTATCGATCTGAATCGCAACAATGCCCTGGATTCGGGAGAACCGACGACCGTCACTCTGGACGATGGGTCGTATACCTTCGGAAATCTGGCGCCAGGGGCCTACGTCATCCGCGAAGTTCTGGCCTCAGGATACCAACCGACCTACCCCACCACCACGGGCGGCATCCTGTGGCCCGCCGGTGTGAGCAATCCCGCATTGGGGAATGTGACGCCGACCAGCATCACCACGTCGCTGGCCAAAGGCGAGGTGTATCACGAGACGGTCAGTATCACGCTGCCCAATTCGGGGCAGCTCACGAACATGGTGGACGTGTTCCTGCTGTTCGACGACACGGGCAGCTTCGTCAACAACAGTCCCATTGTGCGCGCTGCATTTCCAGACATCATCACGAAGTTGCAGGCGTCGCTCCTCGGAATCGACCTGGGCTTCGGCGTCGGGCGCTTTGAGGAATATGCCAATTTCGCGTATGAATACTCCACGGGCCGTCCCTTTGTTCTGAATCAGCCAATCGTCGCGGCCAGCACGACGGGATACATGACCGCCATCCAGGCGGCGCTCGACCGCACGACTCCAGGATACGGCGGCGATCAGCCGGAAACGGACATCGAGGCGCTCTATCAGCTCGTCACGGGCACGGGATTTGATGGCAACAACAACGGCTCCGTTCTGGACAGCGGTGCGGCCGGACTGGCTTCGACCCAGCTCAATCCCGGCGGCAGCGGCGACGTGCCATCGTTTGCTTCGTTCCTGGCCGACCCGGCGCACTCGGTGATGGCGGCTGCCGGAAATGTCGGGGGCGGAGGCTTCCGCGCGGGGGCGCTCCCCATCATTCTGACCGCGACCGATACCGGGTTCGCCTTTCAGCCGAAAGGTGAAACGACGATCACCGGTGTCGGGGGGGTGACCCTGCCTGTCAGTGCGCTGTCAGAAACATCCCGTCCGACGACGCCGTTTGATTCCGGGGCGGGCATTCAGCAGACGGTCACCGCACTCAATGCGCTGGGAGCTCTGGTCATCGGCCTGGGGACGAATCCGCAGGCCAATCTCGACCCGCGGCAAGGCCTGGAATCGCTCTCCAAACTGACCGGCGCCGTCAATCATTCGACGGCCACCATTGATAACGGCACCGCCGACCCGATCGCACCGGGCGATCCGCTGTACTTTCAGATCTCCTCAGGATTCTCGGCCAGTGTGGCCAATGGCGTGGTGAGTGCCATTCAAAACGCCGTCACCAACGTGGCTGTGAATATCACGGTTCAGGCTTCCGATCCCCGCGTGAAAATCATCAATCATTCCGGTGTCCGGAACGGGGTCGGCTCAGGACAGACCGCCACATTCGATCTTGAGTTTGTTGGCGATGGAGTTCCGCATCGCTTCGACCTGCAATTCGTTCGCGCAGGCACCAATGTCATCCTCGGATCAATTCCGGTCGTCCTCGGCACGCCGGTCCCGGGCGATGGCTACGAATTTGAGGATCTCCCCGAGGGTGAGATTCATAGCGGGGTGGACTTCGGAAGTCATTTCTCGACGGCTGCGACCCCGGCCATCACGGTCAGCGCCGGGACATTCACGTACGATGCCGCTGCGCACGCGGCGACCGCTACGGCGACGGATGGCTCTGGAACCGCCGTCAGCGGCTCCTTTTCGTTCACCTACAACGGTTCGACGACGGTTCCCATCGACGCGGGCGTCTACGACGTGGTCGCCCACTTCAGCAGCAGCGACGTGAATTTTTCTGACGCGACCGGAAACGCGACGCTGACGATCAACCAGGCGACACCGACAGTCACCGTCACTGCGGGGACCGTCAGTTATGATGGTGCCGCTCATGCCGCGACTGCCGCCGCGACGGGTGTTCAAGACGCTGTTGTCGACGGGACGTTCTCCTATACCTACAACGGCTCGGCAACGGCGCCGATCGATGTTGGGATTTATGAGGTCGTCGCGAATTTCACCAGCACAGACGCCAACTACTCCGACGCCATTGGAACGGCGATGTTGACAATCGTGCAGACCGACCAGACGGCCCCCACGAGCAGCGTCGCTCCGCTGCCAACGTACAGCACCTCGACCAGCTTCCTCGTTAGTTGGTCGGGCAGCGACAACGCCGGTGGCTCGGGATTGGCGTCGTACACGATCTATGTCTCCGACAACGGTGGGGCCTACGCGGCGTGGTTGAACAATACGATCTTGACTTCGGCGTTGTACGCCGGTGCCGATGGCCACACGTATGCGTTCTACAGCGTGGCGACCGACGTGGCCGGCAATACCGAGGCGGCTCCTGGAGCAGCCGACGCGACGACCACCGTCGATGCCACGGCGCCAACGAGCAGCGTCAATGCCCTGCCGGCCTACACCACGGCCACCAGCTTCAATGTAAGCTGGTCCGGCAGCGACAACGCCGGTGGCTCGGGCTTGGCGTCGTACACGATCTACGTCTCCGACAACGGCGGGACCTACACGGCGCTGCTGACCGGAACGACCTCTACCTCGACCACGTTTAATGCGACTGTGGGACATACCTACCGCTTCTACAGCACCCCGGCTGACGTGGCCGGCAACGTCGAAGCGGTCCCCGGGTCGCCGGACGCGACGACGACGATCGTCGCGCCGCTGACTGTCACCGCCGTCGGGCCGGTCTCTCCCGATCCGCGGAATACGGCGGTCTCGTCGGTCGATGTCACCTTCTCGGCGGCGATCACCGGTGGCTCCTTCAGTTCGGCCGATGTGACCCTCACCCGAAACGCCGGCGCCAACCTGATCAGCGGGGCGCAGACGATCAGTTTCGTCGGAGGAACGACGTACCGGATCAATAACCTGATCGGCCTCACCGGGACCGATGGCGCCTACCTGCTGACGGTCGATGCCACGACCGTCAGCGATTCGCACAGCCTGGCTGGCCAGGGAACCGGCAGCGATAGCTGGCTGATGGACACGGTGCGTCCCACCAGCACGATCCAGGCGCTTCCGCCGCGGTCGTCGAGCACGTCGTTGGACATCGTCGTGCTGGGGAACGACCCGGCGGCGGGGAATGGTTCGCCTCCCTCGGGAGTTTCGTTCTTCGACATTTTCGTATCGATCGACTCCGGCCCCTATTCACTCTGGCGGAGCGGCCCCTTCAGCGACGGCAATACGCAGACGTATCTGGCCGAGTGCAAGCACACGTATGACTTCCGGAGCGTCGTCCGCGACGCGGCGGGGAACATCGAAGTCAAGGGAGGCTCGACGAGCGACACCCGGACATACGTCCCCGACCTGCTGGCTCCCGAGACGCAGGTGAGGAATGTGGACCGGACGAGTTCGACGCTCTTGGTCTCGCTCCAGGGACGGGACCAGGGAGGTGGCCGACTGGTGGCGTTCGACCTGTATGTGTCGGTGGACGAGGCGGTTCCGGAGAAGCGAGAGCGGATTGCCGCTGGCGCTCCGAACGGCTCGGGGATCGTCCTGGCCACGACGCAGTTCCAGGCGCTGGCGGACGGAAGCTCGCACAGTTACCGGTTCTATACGGTAGGGATCGATGACGTGGGGAATACGGAAAGCGCCCCAGCGGCGCCCGCCGATGTCTCCTTCTCCCAAAGTTTCGCGGCACAACCGCAGCGCGTGACGTCGATCGACGTGCAGCGCGGGGAAGTGCAGCGCTCCAGGGTCCAATACCTGGACGCGGTCTTCACGCGGCAGGATCAGCTTGCTGTGTTGCTGGACAGCATCCAGGACGGAGACGCGAGCAACGACCGGCTGTTCATCAAGCGGTTCGAACTGGACGGCACGGGAAGCGGCGCTCTGGTGTCGCTGACCGGAAAAGTCGCCGCCTCGGGGAACCAGCTTGGGTTCGACTTCGGTTCAGGGGGTATGCCGGACGGGTACTACGAGTTCGCCCTGGACTTCGACGGCAACGGCTCGATCGACCAGGCGCTGCACTTCTACCGGTTGCAGGGAGACTTCAACGGCGACCGCCGGGTTGATGCGAAGGACATGTCGCTGCTGTTTGCGGCCTTCGGCAAGACGGGCCCCGGCCTGTTGTGGGATCTGAACGGCGACGGCAAAGTGGACCAGACCGACCGCACGCTGCTGAGCGGGTTGTTTGGCCGGCGGTTGGGGACGGGGCTGCCAGTGGATGATTGATTTGAGAGTGCCATCGGATTTTCCAGTTGTCAGGTTTCTCAGAAACCGGATCAAGTTGGACTTGGTCTGGCATTTGGTGCGCCGGAGTGACGATTGGCGCATTGTTTGCCGGATGGCAACACCGAGTCCTACTCGTCGTCGTTCTGTAGATCTAATGATTCCACAGCAGGATCGATGTTCACAGCCCGGACGGCGAATGGGATTCTGGGATGCGCCTGGGAATAGACCACCGTGGCCATTCGCTTGTGCTCACGTGACCACCAGCGAACGCCCTCGGGTAAATCCACGCGGATCCTTTGCGGTCCGGGAAGTCGCCAAATGCGGAATTGGCCGTCCTCCTGAGTCGTGAACTCGGCTCGATCATCGTTCGGACTCCGAACGGTGATTTGGGCGCCGGCGACTCCGGTTTCATCGGGATCGCGCTGGCCGTTGCGATTGGCATCGACAAAGACGTCTCCCTCCAGGAACTGCCCCGTATAAGCACGAAACCACGGCATCCGGCAACGACCGTCATCGAGTAACTCCATCACCGAAGACTGCGTCAACCCAGGCGAGACGTCGGCAGACAGCAGGTTTGGGAGAGACGCTGTCGCGTGCTGACTATCCGCCTCGACGACAATCCAGGGGGGGATCGACCGGCAGCATACGTCGTACCGCCCCGGGAGAAGCCCCGAGAACGAGAATTCACCTCGTTCGTCGGAAATGGCCGTCGGCTCTTCCGCTTGAAGCTGTCCATCTCCGTTCCGATCGACGAACAGACTGATACCCTGCAGCGGAACGTCATCGACACGGGGCTCGTAGATGCCGTTGCCGTTGAAATCGTGAAAAATGAACCCGCATTCCGGACGATCAGCCTCGGTCGGCGGCGCGGCCGTGCGACGTGGAGGGCAGACCACCCTGAATCCCATATTCACGTCGCGGCTATGGTTCCACCCAGTCTGTCCACGATAGCCAGCGATTGCCCATCGGGCCGATAACATCCACGATCCGCCGCGATGAGCCACGGTCAATCCGCTGACTTGTGGAACGCTGGCGACGTACGCATCAGTCGTATAGATCCGATCTCCATTCCAGCACCATTCGCACACGTTGCCATGCATGTCGAATAGCCCAAAGCGATTCGGCAAGAGCGAACCCACAGCCAACGACTTGCGCGATCCGATGTGGCTGTATTCCGGCCGGATCTTGGCGTTGTCGCCATCGATCTGGTCGCCATAAAAGTAATCGGTTAGGGCTCCCGCGCGGCATGCGTATTCCCACTCTTCTTCGGTTGGAAGTCGATAGCCGTCGGCGTTGTGGTCGAACCAATACCCCCGAAGCTCGCCATAGTGCCCGCGCTGCGCCGGAATCGGCGCGGCGCGGTCAAACCGGTGATAGCACGAAGATCGTCCATCGAGGCGCGTCAACCAATCGCAGAATATCAGGGCCTCTTGCCAGTGCACATTCTGGATTGGGTGATTTGGCGTTTCGCTGATCCGCGTATTGTCGATATTCCACCGCTGCCGCCAGTTTTCTTCCTCAAAGCCATCCATCCCTCCAGTTCTGGGATGGTTGACAAATTGCTCGAACAGTCCCCGCGTCACCTCAGTTGCCGAGATGTATATCCCTCCAGGCACGGTGACGGGGTGAGCAAATGACGCAGTCTGAATCGAATGCCCGAATGACCCCGGCGCCATCCCCATCGTGAACTGACCAGAATCGAGCATGACCATCGTCTGGCCGAATCGGTCGACATACCAGGCTCGGCCAGGTTCCGGCCCGTCGGAGGCCAGAAGCTGCGGTGTCGATCCGCGCCATCGACGTAAAGCCAGCCCCGCGCTGCTGTGCGTTGCGGCATCGTCGGCAGTTCGAAATTGACGATCGAGTTCCAGGCAGAGGAGGTCGATCTCGATCGGCACAAGCTGCTCTCTGGGCATTTGCGCGATGCCGCAGCACAGCGCAGACCGGATCTCGCCCGAGGGCGTTTTGGCCAGAACCTCAGTAACTGTCTGGGCGCCGGGCCACCAGCGGGCCAGTTCGTCGATCATGGCGGTTCGCGGGGCCGGGTCTCCGACCTGCATCAGGATCGCATGCACCGGAGTTTCATCCCCTAGAAAGCAGAGGGTCAGCAGCCACCTCGCCGTCACTGCGCTCGCCTCGAGTTCTCCTTTCAACAGGGCCACCACGTCGATGTCGCTACGTAACTTTGCCCGCGCGAGACAATTGACGACGTGAGGGCATTCGTCGTGGTCGACAATCGCCAGAGACTTGACGAGGAACTCCAACTCTCGGACGGAAGGGCGCTCCAGCACACAAACGGCGCGAACCATGTCCTGCGGGTCTTTCTGCCGTGAGAATTCCGCGTGCAGCAGTGCCTCGACCACCGACTGCTCCTCCCCCCGGAGCGCCCGAACTGTTTCCGCCAGGTCGCGCGGACGGGCCTGCATCACCGATTGCACTGCCGCTTCCCTGGTGCGAATTCGTTCAGAGCGAGCCGTCGCGGTCAACGTCATGCTTGTGACGACTGCCACCAGCGCCATCGCAGCGAACCCTGCCACGGCACCTGCAAACTTGTGGCGCCGGCACCACCGCAAACCGCGCTCCATCGCCCCCGGCGGTCGCGCCACGATCGGCTTCCCGTCCACAAACCGCTGCAAGTCGTCGGCGAGCGCTAACGCCGTGGCGTACCGCCGGTGTGGTTCCTTTTCCAAACAGGTGAGGCAGATCACCTCCAGATCTCGAGGCACCCAGGGTTGCGTCGCTCGAACGGGCTGCGGATCGCCTTCGCGAACGCGCAATAGCGTTTCAAACGGCGTCGCGGCCTGGAAGGGAGGCCGGCCCGTGAGCAGCTCATACAGAATGGCCCCCAGTCCGTAAATGTCGACCTGTGGCGTCGCTCCCTTCGCATCGCCGATTGCCTGCTCGGGCGCCATATACGCGGGAGTTCCGACGATCGCGACCGAAGGAGTCGGCCCATCGACCGCGTCGAGTTGCTTCGACAGGCCAAAGTCGGCGATCTTGACCACTTCCCCCTCTTCCCAAGGACTCTTCAAGCCGGCTTCGCACGACCGTTCGCGCCCCTTCGCGAACAGAATGTTCCCCGGCTTGAGATCCCGATGGATCACTCCCGCGGCATGGGCGGCGGCGACCGCATTCGCCAGGCAGGCCAGCAGCTTTGCCCCCTTCCGAGGTTCCACGGGGATGCCAGCGAATCGTTGCGCGAGCGTTCCTCCTTCGAGCAACTCCATCGCGAACCAGGGCTGCCCGTCAATCTCGTCGAGACCGGTGCTGCCGAATTCGTAGATATCGACGATGCCGGGGTGCTTCAGCCGCGCCGCCGCCATCGCTTCGAACGTGAAACGTCGGGTCTCGTCTTGCGAGGCCAAACCGCCCCGCTTGAGCACCTTGAGCGCTACGGGTCTTCCGAGGCTGCGCTGCACCGCCCGAAACACCACGCCATGCCCGCCTCGACCGATCTCTTCCCGCAGTTCGAATCCTTCGATCACGATACGCTGCGGAAATCCCTGAACAGTCCGCTCTGCGTGGAGTGGGGCCGACTCGCTTTCTTCCACCCGGACAGAACGGTCAGCGGCTGCCGCCGTCGTGTCCGGAAATGCCCAGGCGAATGGACTTTCCGCCGTCATGCGCTCCAGGCGAGAGATGCAATTCCCGCACTGCTCGAGATGTTTCGAAACCTCGCTCAAGCGAGTTTCGGGGAGTACATCATCGAGCATCGAACTCAGCTCGTTGTCGGTCGGACAACAAATTGGAATGACATCCTCCTTGAGTGGCCAACGGTGACGATCGTGCAGGCCATGACAAGCCGCCTGATTTCGCCCGGCGCTTACGATGGTGGCTGGGTATTCTGGGCCTTTTCGATCTCTTGCCAGATCTTCGCAGCCTCAACTCGCAGGCGTTTCAAGACACGCTGTTTGTAAATGTAGACATGGGCGACCGGTACTCCGAGCGCCCGTGAGACTTCCAG